>NZ_KI912637.1:45386-71040 GCF_000519345.1 Deinococcus pimensis DSM 21231 | reverse complement strand
GGGGGGTGGCGCGCGACACGTCAGGCCCTGAGCCGCGCGGACACCTCGGCCTCGCGCTCCTCGCCCCAGCAGAGACGGACGACCCGCAACGCGGCGTCCACCGCGCCGAGCATCCCGGGGGACGTGATGAGCCCGCCCTCTTGCGAGAGGTCGTCGGTGACGACGCGGGCGGCGCCGTAGTCGGTGAGGGCGCCCTCCAGGTCGCGCGGGGCGGAGACGGTCATCCCGCCGACGAGGCCGGACTCCCCGAGGACGAGCACGCCCGCGCCGGTCGCGGCGATCATGGCGCCGCGCGCGTGCTGCGCCTTGAGGAAGGTCCGCACGAGCGGATCGCGGGCGGCCCGCATCGCGCCGGGACCGCCGGGCACGAAGACCGCGCCGGGCGGTTCCACGGCGGCGAACATCAGTTCGGGCGTCGTGACGAGGCCGCCCGCCGCGACGATGGACGCGCGGGAGCGCGCGACGGTGCGGGCCGTGCCCTCACCGCCCGCGAGGGAGAACACGGTGAGGGCCGCGCCGAGCTCCAGTTCCAGCACGCCGGGGAACACGACGACGGCGACGCTCGGAGTCAAGTAGGGTACCGCTCGACGCGGTAGGCGCGGCGCGCGACGGGCGGAGCCACCTCCCCTTCGTTCGCGACGGCCCGGACGGCCTCGTCGGGGAGCCGTTCGACCCGGCGGAGGTAGTCCAGGACGGTGTCCATCCGGTCGAAGCGGCGCGGGTGCGGGTCCTCTCCGCAGTAGAGGTCGATCCAGCGCATGGTCATGCGCTCAGTGTACGCCCACCCGGTGGCGGCGCGTTGTCCTTTCGGTGACAGGTGCCGTCCATGCGGAAGTTCACAGGTCGCGCAGGTCCTCCCAGAGCTGCCAGCCCAGGTCGGGCGGGCTGGCGTCCAGCCGGGGCGCGAGCGCCTCCGACAGGCGCTCGGCGTGCGCGTGCAGCGTGGCGTCGTCGGGGCGCTCGTCGTAGAGGCGCAGCGCGGTGAACTGGTAGAAGGTCTGGGTGGAGGTGAGCTGTCCGTTCTCGAAGAACGCGAAGGGCGGCGTGACCTCGTCGAGGAGGAGGTGCGCGTCCGCGAGCTCCTCGGGGATGAAGGCGCGCGCGTCGTACGTGGCCTCCCTGGGGTGCCAGACGTAGCCCTGCAGCAGGCGGACGGCGGCGCCCGGCGCCTGCGGCGTCACGCGCTTTCCGTGGGGGCGTGCGCGAACCACGCGGCGAGCTCCCGTTCGAACTCGGCGTGGCGCTCGTGGTGGTAGAGCAGTCCCCGGAAGCCCGCCGCGCGGGCCGCCACGATGTTCTCCTCGACGTCGTCGACGAACGCGACCGTCTCGCGCGGCACCTTCATGGCGTCCGCGAGCGCGTCGAAGGCTTGGGGCAGGGGTTTCTTGTGGCCGATCTCGTTGCTGAACACGAGCGCGTCGAAGCGCGCGAAGGCCGCGTCCTGCCGCAGGCGGTCGCTGACGACGGGGTAGTTGTTGCTCAGCAGGCCGACGCGCACGTCGAGCGGGAGGCGCGAGAGCAGCGCGTACATGGGTTCGTTGCGGGTGACGCTGCCGAGGTAGAGCGTCTCGAAGTCCTCGTAGGGGACGCCGACGAGGCCGAGCCTGCCGGAGAACTCGTCCCAGAAGGCGGGCAGGGTCCACTCGCCGACCTCGAGGTGGTGGACGAGGTCGAAGTAGTGCCGCCGCACCTCCTCCACCGGGAGGCCGTACCGCTCGGCGAGGCGGGCGGTGCTGCGGCCGTCGAAGGTGCCGACGGTGAACACGCCGCCCCAGTCGAAGGCGACGTGACGGCGGGAACGTTCGGGCTGGGTCATCTGGTCTCCTTGACGTCGTCGAGCAGCAGGCCGCGTCGGGTCCACGCGACGTAGTTCAGGGCGCGCAGGGCCTGCCAGGCGCGCTCCCAGTCGTTGAAGGTGACGAGCTTCGTGCCGCGTCCGTGCCGCAGGACCTCCGCGCGGTGCGCTCCGTGCAGTTCCAGGGCGCCCGCGCCGGGCAGGGCGCGCACGGCGACCTCCTCGCTGGGGGCGGGCACCAGCGGGTACTGGCCGCCCGTGGTGAGGACGGCGGCGAAGCCCGAGGCGCGGTCGCGCAGCAGCGTGAGGAGCTGCACGAAGGGAGGTTCGCTGACGGATTCGGGCGTCTCGCTCCAGCGCAGCGCGGCGGCGGTGTCCCCGTCGCCCGTGAGGGCCTGCTGGTGGCGCGCGCCGAGCTGGCCGGGCACGTAGTACACGCCGTGCTCGGCGTAACCGAGGCCCTGGAACTCTTCACGCAGGGCGCGCAGGCGGCGGGACTCCACGGCGGTGGCGCCCCACTCGCGCGGCGCCTGCGGTTCGAAGCGCAGGTCGGGCGGCAGCTGGGGGCCGCGGTAGGGCCGGTCCTGCATGCGGGCCTGCGAGAGGTCCGGCAGGAGTTTCTGCGCCGCGTCGGGTCCGAGCAGGCGGGTGAGTTCCTCGCTGGTGAGCGCCGCGAGGTTGAGGGAGGGCGCCACGACGCCGAGTATACCCCCGCGCGTGAGGCCGGACGAACGCGGCGTACACGCGGGGCCGCCCTATACTTCGGGCATGACTGCCGTGAACTCCTCAGAACCCCGTTACGCCGAGCTGACCGCGCAGATTGCGCGGCGTCTGCTCGACCACGACGGGCCCGTCGTGATCCTCTCGCACGTGGAGCCCGACGGCGACGCCATCGGAAGCTGCCTCGGCCTGCAGCGCGCGCTGCGTTCGCTCGGGAAGGACGCGACCACGTACATGGACGTGCCGCGCTACCTGCGCTTCGTGCCCGAACCCGGCGAGATCGAGCCGCGTCTGGCGTCGTGGCCCGAGAACGCCCTGCTGGTCGTGCTTGACGTGGACAACAACGACGTGCGCCGTGTGGACGGCGCGGACCTCTCCGCGTACGCGGGGGACGTGCTGAACGTGGATCATCACGGCACGAACCGCCGCGTGGCGACGCTGGGCCTCGTGGACCCCACGAAGGCCGCGACGGCCCTGATGGTGATGCACCTCGTGGACGCGCTGGGCGCGGCGTGGACGCCGGAGCTCGCGACGCCGGTGCTGCTGGGCATCAACACGGACACGGGCTCGTTCCGCTTCTCGAACACCTCGCCGGAGGTGCTGCGCGCCGCCGCCGACCTCGTGGAGCGCGGCGCGCGGCTCGCGTGGATGAACGAGATGCTGTCGCAGCAGCAGCCGTCGTACTACGCGCTGCTGCGCGAGGTGCTGTCCTCCATGGAGTTCCTGGAGGGCGGCCTGGTGGTCGTGGCGCGCGTGGACGAGGCGATGCTGGCGCGCGCGGGCGCCGCGTGGGAGGACGTGGAGTCGTACGTGAACGTCATCCGCGGCGCCGAGGGGACCGAGCTGGCCTGCCTGTTCAAGGACTTCGGGGACCGCACGAAGCTGTCGCTGCGCTCGCGGGGCCGCGTGAGCGCGCAGAACGTGGCGGTCGCGTGCGGCGGTGGCGGGCACGTGGCGGCGGCGGGCGCGACCGTGACGGCGCCCTACGCGGAGGCGCGGGCGCTGATGGAGCGCGCGACGCGGGCGGAGCTGGAGCGCGTCGGGCTGGTCTGAGCATGTCCACGTGAGAGGCCGGGAGGAGTTCCTCCCGGCCTCGGTTGGTGGTTCCGCGCTGCCCGCGTGGGCTTCAAATGCCCGCCAGGGCGCGCAGTTCGCGTTCGTTCTGGAGGGTGATGCAGCGGTAGGCGGGGACGAGCAGGCCGTCGTCGCGCATCTCGCCGATGAGCTTGCTGACGCTTTCACGGGTGGCGCCGGTGCCCTCGGCGATGAGTTCGTGGGTGGCGCGGACGAAGCGGCGGCCGTCGGTGTGGAGCCCGCCGAGCGAGGAGTCGGAGAGGTTGAGCAGGTAGCGGGCGATGCGTTCGCGCAGTTCGCCGTCCTGGATGTGGACGCCGTCGTTCATGACGCGCTGCAGCTGCTGGCTGAGGGAGCGCGTGACGGTCCAGAGGTCCTCGCCGCTGAGGTGCTGCGCGTAGATGGGCGCGATGACGGCCTCGGTCAGGGCGACGACCTGGTGGCTGCGGGCAATGCCGTGCAGGGCTTCCTCACCGAAGATGTCGCCGGGGACGATGTGACGGACCGTGAGGTTGCGGCCCTGGGGCGTGAGGCGGATGGCGCGGAGCAGGCCGCTCTCGAGGCGGTACAGGCTGGTGCTGGCGTCCCCGGTGTAGTAGAGGGTGTCGCCTCGACGCAGTGGACGTCCCTGGGTGTCGGTCGCGGTGGTGGTCGTGATCCCCGTGGCGTACAGAGTCATAGTCCTGCTCCTTTCGCTGCTGTGGCGGCGAGTTCCTGCTTGACACCTGGATTGTACAAGGTTTGTACAGTCCGCCGTGCGGTCGCTTACATCGCTCTGTACATCAGGATACGGTGTCAGCGTGAGATATGACCCCCTCAGGGCAGACCTTTCATGATTGGTTGAGCCGCTTTCGCGTGCAGTGCACAAGGTTTGTCGAGGCTTTGATGCACCTTTCACCTCACCCTCACGGGTCAGGCGAACACGTCCAGCCCCACCTCCACCGAGCGGGCGTGAGCCTCCACGGTCAGCGCGGGGTCACGGTTGTACCCGCCCGCCATGGTGCTCACCACCGGCACGCCCGCCGCTCGGCACCAGCCGTACACCCACGCGCTGCGCCGCTCCACGCCGTCGAGCGTCAGCGCGAACCGGCCAAAGCGGTCGCCCGCCAGCACGTCCACCCCCGCGAGGTACACCACGAGGTCGGGCCGGAAGGTCTCCAGCGCGGGCCGCACGCGACGGTCGAGCACCTCGAGGTACTCGTCGTCCGTCACGCCGTCCGGGAGGCCCACGTCGAGGTCGCTGACCTCCTTGCGGAAGGGGTAGTTGCGCTCCCCGTGGACGCTCAGGGTGAACGCGCGGGATTCGGCGCGCAGCAGGCTGGCCGTCCCGTTGCCCTGATGCACGTCGAGGTCGAGGATCAGCACGCGCCGCGCGAGCCCCTCGTGCAGGGCGTAACGCGCCGCGAGGGCCGCGTCGTTGAGCAGCGAGAAGCCCTCGGCGCGGTCGCGGAAGGCGTGGTGGGTGCCCCCGGCGAGGTTGATGCCCCACCCGTGCGTCCAAGCGTCGTCGAGCGCGGCGATGGTGCCGCCCGCCGCGCGGCGCGAGCGCTCCACCACCTCCGGGCTCCACGGCAGGCCGAAGTTGCGGACCTCCTCGCGGGTGACGTCCCCGAAGCGCCAGCGGCGCAGCCACGCGGGGTCGTGGACCTCCTCCGCGAGCGCCCAGTCCAGGCCGGGCGTGTCCACGACCGTGAGGCGATCACGCAGACGCTCCACGACGCCCGCGTACTTGTACTGCGGGAAGCGGTGCCCCTCGGGGAGGGGGAAGACGTACGCGGCGGGCGAGAACGCGCGGAGCGGGGGCATGCGAGGATTCTAGGCCCGCGCGCTCCCGGTGGGTCAGCCGTCCTCGCGGAGCACGCGCAGCAGGTAGAAGCCGACCACGTCGAACAGCACGACGGTGACGAGGTCGGTGACCCAGCGCGCGCTGCCCTGACCGATGCTCCAGATGATCGTGATGACACCGCCGACGTTGAGGAGCACCATCAGCGCGAGCAGCAGCTTCTCCATGGTGCCCTCACCGTAGCATGTTCATCAGCTCTTCATGTAAGTGGCCGTTGCTCGCCACGATCATCTCCGCGTACGGCGTCGCCTCCCCCGCGAGGTCCGTGACGCGCCCGCCCGCCTCCTCCACGATCACGCTGCCCGCCGCCGAGTCCCAGGGCTTCAGGCCGAACTCCCAGTACCCGTCGAGCCGTCCGCACGCCACGTAGCACAGGTCCAGCGCCGCCGCGCCCGGCCTGCGCACCGGCAGGCCACGCGAGAGCGCGCGGCGCAGCAGTTCCAGGTTGCGCGCGTCCTCCGAGACGTTGTACGGAAAGCCCGTCGCGAGCAGCGCGGGCTCCGCGAGCGCCCCACGCCCGGACACCCGCGCCGCACGCCCGTTGAGGAAGGCCCCGCCGCCTCTCGTGGCGGTGAAGAGCTCGTTCCTGTTCGGGTCGAACACCGCGCCCACCAGCCTCTCCCCTGCCCGCTGGAACCCGATGGACACGCAGCTCACCGGGAAGCCGTGCGCGTAGTTCACGGTGCCGTCCAGGGGATCGACGATCCACTCCTCCTCGGCGTCACCCGAGCGTCCGCCCTCCTCGCCGAGCACCGCGTGATGTGGGTAGGCCCCGGCGATCACCTCGCGGATCGCGGCCTCCGCGAGGGAATCCACCTCCGTCACGAGGTCGCCCGGCGCGGACTTGCTGCGCACCTCGAAGGCGCGGTCCTTGTGGTCGAGGTGCAGGCGGCCCGCCACGTGCGCCGCGCGGACCGCCACCTCCAGAAGTTCGGTCAGGTCGTTCATCCGCCCATCGTACGTCCCGCCACGCACGCGTTAGTCTTGGGGACGTGATCGACCGCTACATGACGAAGGACATGAAGGCCCTCTGGAGCGAGGCCAACCGTTACCGCGCGTGGCTGCGCGTCGAGCTCGCCGCGATGGACGCGCAGGCCGCGCTCGGCGAGGTGCCCCGCGAGGCGCACGACGACCTCGTCGCGCGCACCACGCACGACCCCCTCGACGAGGCCTTCGCCGCCCGCGTCGCCGAGATCGAGGAGGTCACCCGGCACGACATCGTCGCCTTCACGACCGCGCTGAGCGAACGCTACGGGGAGTACGCCCGCTTCGTCCACCACGGCCTCACCTCCACCGACGTCGTGGACACCGCGCAGAACCTGCTGCTCGACGAGGCGCTCGGGCTCGTCGCCGCCGACGTCAGCGCCCTGCGCGACGTGTGCCGCGAGCAGGCCGTGCGCTACCGCGACACGCCCACCATCGGACGCACGCACGGCATCCACGCCGAACCCATGACCTTCGGCCTGAAGTTCCTCAACTGGATGGCCACCCTCGACCGTGACCTGGAGCGCCTCGCCGCCGCCCGCGCGCGCGTGCGCGTCGTGATGCTCTCCGGCAGCGTCGGCACGTACGCGCACGTGAGCCCGCAGGTGGAGGAGCGCGTGGCGGCGTCGTGGGGCTGGCAGGCGGCGCCCGTCACGAACCAGACGCTCGCGCGCGACCGGCACGCGGAGGTCCTCGCGGCCCTCGCGATCCTCGGCACGACCCTGGAGAAGATCGCCGTGGAGATCCGTCACCTGCAGCGCACCGAGGTCCGCGAGGCGATGGAACCCTTCGGCAAGGGCCAGAAGGGCAGCAGCAGCATGCCGCACAAGAAGAACCCGATCCTCACGGAGAACGTCACGGGGCTCGCGAGGCTCCTGCGCGGCTTCCTCGTGACGGGCCTGGAGAACGTGGCCCTCTGGCACGAGCGCGACATCAGCCACTCCAGCGCGGAGCGCGTCATCCTGCCCGACGCGACCGCCGCCGCGAGCTACGCCACGCGCCGCCTCACGGGCGTCCTGCGCGACCTCGTGGTGTTCCCCCAGCGCATGATGGACAACCTCGACGGGCTCGGCGGGCTCGTGTTCAGCCAGCGGGTGCTGCACCAGCTCATCGATCACGGCCTCACGCGCGAGGACGCCTACGCGATCGTGCAGCGCGCCAGCCTGCGGTCCTGGGAGACGGGCGAGGGCCTGCGCGACCTGCTGCGCGCCGATCCCGAGATGCCCCTGGGCCCGGCGGAGCTCGACGCGGCCTTCGACCTGCAGTGGTACCTGCGCGAGATCGGGCACGTGTACGCCCGCTTCGGTCTCTGAGTCACGGCGCGGCGGCCCACCCCGGCGCGGGGTGGGCCGCCGCCCTCGTCTTGGGTACGCTGGGCTCATGCGCTCCATCCTCATCAAGATCGTCGTGAACGCCCTCGCCCTGTGGATCACGACGCTGGTGTACTCCGGCGTCCGCTTCGAGAACGGCGGCACCGCCTGGGACGCGCTCGTCGCGGGTCTCGTGCTGGGCATCGTGAACGCCCTCATCCGGCCCGTGCTGCTGCTGTTCTCGCTGCCCGCGACGATCCTGACGCTGGGTCTGTTCACCCTGGTGATCAACGGGGTGGTGCTGTGGATCGTCGCGTCCCTCACGAGCCTCGCCGTGTCGGGCTTCACGGGCGCGCTGGTGGGCGCGCTCGTCCTCGCGGTCGTGAGCTGGCTGCTCGACCTCGTGCTGCACCGCGTCGAGCGCCGAGCCGCCTGAGCGCGCCGGGCGCTTCCGGAAAGCTCACACAAGGGCGCGAACACCACGAGTAGACTGTCTTCACATGGAACTCATCGAGTCCCCGAGCGACCTGCGCGCCGCCCTTCGCGGCGCCGGATCGGTCGGCTTCGTCCCCACCATGGGCTACCTGCACGACGGCCACGCCAGCCTCGTCGCGCGCGCCCGCGCCGAGAACGACCGCGTCGTCGTCAGCGTCTTCGTCAACCCGTTGCAGTTCGGTCCCGGCGAGGACCTCGCCCGCTACCCCCGCGACCTCGACCGCGACCGCCGCGTCGCCGCGGGCGCGGGCGCGGACCTGCTGTTCGTCCCCCACCCGGAGGCGCTCTACCCGGCGGGCTTCGCCACCCGCGTGGAGGTCGGCGGGCCCAGCGAGGGCCTGGAGGGCGCCTCGCGGCCCGGTCACTTCTCGGGCGTCGCGACGGTCGTGCTCAAGCTCCTCAACCTCGTCTCGCCCACCCGGGCGTACTTCGGCGAGAAGGACTGGCAGCAGCTCGCCGTGGTGCGCCGCGTCGTCCGTGACCTGAACGTCCCCGTCGAGATCGTCGGGTGCCCCACCGTCAGGGAGGAGAGCGGCCTGGCGCGGTCGAGCCGCAACAGCTACCTCACGGGAGAGCAGCAGACGCGCGCGGCGGTCCTCGCCCGCGCCCTGCGCGCCGCGCAGGACGCGCACGCGCGCGGCGCGGGCCGCGCCGAGTCCATCCTCGGAGCGGCCCGCGAGGTCCTCGCGACGGAACGCGAGGTGCAGCTCGACTACCTCGCGCTCGTCGACGCGCTCGACCTCACGCCCCTCGACGCCGTCACCGATCCCGCGTCCGCGCGTCTGCTCGTGGCGGCCCGGCTGTTCGGCGTCCGCCTCATCGACAACATGCCCCTCGTCCCCGAGCCCCAGGGAGCCTCCGGCCTCCCGACCCGCCAACCAGGAGGAACCGCATGACCCTCGACGAACTGCTGCGCGCCATGGTCGCCAAACGGGTGTCCGACGTCCACCTGCAGGCCGGCAGTCCCCCCACGGGCCGCGTGGACGGCGTCCTGATCCCCTTCGGGGAGGGCGTCCTCATGCCCGCCGACACCGCCGCCCTCGCGCGCTCCCTGCTCAGCGCCGACCAGTGGGAGGACTTCGAGTACCGCAACGAGCTCGACTGCGCGTACTCCCTGCCGGGTGTGGGCCGCTTCCGCTGCAACGTGTTCCGGCAGCGCGGCGCGGTCGGCGTGGTGATGCGCGTCGTCGGGGACGTCATCCCGTCCTTCGAGGCGCTCGGCCTGCCCGTGGACGTCATGCAGCAGTTCGCGTCCACCGGGCGCGGCCTGATCCTCGTGACGGGCCCCACCGGCTCCGGCAAGTCCACCACGCTCGCGAGCATCGTGGATCACATCAACCGCAGCTACGCCCTCAACGTCATCACCATCGAGGATCCCATCGAGATCCTGCACAAGAACAAGCGCTCCATCGTGGTGCAGCGCGAGATCGGCAACGACACGCGCGACTTCCGCACCGCCCTGAAGTACGCGATGCGCCAGGATCCGGACGTCATCATGATCGGCGAGATGCGTGACCAGGAGACCGTGGAGGCGGCCCTCACGGCCGCGCAGACCGGTCACCTCGTCATGTCGACGCTGCACACGAACGACGCGGTGCGCAGCGTGAACCGCATCATCGACTTCTTCCAGCCGCACGAGCGCGACCAGATCCGCATCATGCTCGCCGACTCGCTCATCGGCATCGTCAGCCAGCGCCTGCTGCGCCGCTCGGACGGCACGGGCCGCGTCCTCGGGCACGAGCTGCTGATCAACACGCCGCTGATCAAGGACTACATCAAGGACGAGGACAAGACCCCGCTGATCAAGGACGCCCTCATCGAGGACAACATGCGCGGCATGCACACCTTCGATCAGCACCTCGTCGAGCTCTACCGCAAGCAGTTCATCACGCTCGACGAGGCGCTCGAACACGCCACCAGCCCGCACGAGGTCAGGCTGATGATCACCCGTCAGGGCGTCACGCTGTAGGAGCGGTCAGTCGTCAGCCGTCAGGAAAAGCAGGGGACGCCACGTGCGTCCCCGCTTTCGTGTCCTGATCCAAAGGGCAGGGGCGGGCACCGGAGTGCCCGCCCCTGCTGATCGCTGACGGCTGTCAGCTGACTGCTTTCCTTACACCAGTTCGATGAGCGCGATGGGCGCCGCGTCGCCGCGGCGGACGCCGACGCGCAGGACGCGCGTGTAGCCACCGGGACGCTCGGCGTACTTCGGAGCGATCTCCGTGAAGAGCTTGCTCACGACCTCGCGGTCCTGGATGTCGCGGAGGACGTTGCGGCGCGCGTGCAGCGTGTCCTCCTTGGCGGCGGTGATGATCTGTTCGACGAAGGGACGCAGTTCCTTGGCCTTGGCGACCGTGGTCTGGATGCGCCCTTCACGCAGCAGCGCCGTCGCCTGCGCGCGCGAAAGCGCGAGGCGGGAGCCGCTGTTGCGGCCGAGTTTACGGCCGGCCTTCCCGTGACGCATGAAGTTCTCCTTGCTTCTCTACGGGCGCGCGGGTCCTCCCGCGCGCCCGGGGTGTCTTAGTCTCGGAGGTTCAGCCCGAACTGCGCGAGCTGAGCCTTGATCTCGTCCAGCGAGCGCTCGCCGATCCCGGGGACCTTCTTGAGGTCACGGTCGGACAGGGCGCACAGGGCGTCCACGCTGTCGATGCCTTCCTCCTTGAGGGAGTGCAGCACGCGGGTCGTGAGGCCCAGGCCTTCCAGCGTGACCTTGGGGGCGTCGCTGGGCGGCGTGTAGCCGGGATCGATGGTGGTCGGGACGGAGGCGCCCGCGTTCCCGGCGCCCGTGCTGACCGGCTGATCCATCGCGGGCACCGTTTCCGGCGCGCGCTCCGTGATCGAGACGGTCTCGACGTTCCCGAAGACGCTCAGCTCGTCGCGGAGCAGGTCCACGGCGGAGTCGAGGGCGCTCTGGGGGTCGGTGCTGCCGTCCGTCCAGATCCGCAGGATGAGGCGGTCGAGGTCGGTCTGCTGGCCCACGCGGGTGTTCTCCACGTGGTAGGCCACGCGGCGGACGGGCGTGAACACGGCGTCCACGGGGATGGAGTTGATCCGGTCCTTGGTGGCGTGCTTGTCGGCGGGGACGTAGCCCTCGCCCTGCTCCACGCGCACTTCCATGACCAGACGACCGTCCTCGGCGAGGTTGGCGATCACGAGGTCGGGGTTGACGATCTCCGCGTCGCTGGGCACTTCAAAGTCCCCGGCGCGCACGACCTTCCCGCCCGCTTCACCCTGCGCCCGCAGCGTGAGCGTCTTCGGGCCGGGCGCGTGGAACTTCACTACCAGTTCCTTGAGGTTGAGGATGATCTTGATGACGTCCTCTTTGACCCCAGGGATGGTCGAGAACTCGTGCAGCACGTCCTCGATGTAGACGCTCGTGACGGCGGTCCCGGGAATCGAGGAAAGCAGAATCCGGCGCAGGGGGTTCCCGATCGTCACGCCGTAGCCGCGTTTGAGCGGCTCGAGCGTGAACTCGCCGTAATTCCCGTCGACGCGGGCCTTGAGCTGCGGTCGCTTGGTGTCCAACGCACACCTCTCTCAGTGTTTAGCGCGAGTAGAACTCGATGATGAAGTTTTCGTTGATGGGCAGGGCGAGGTCCTCGCGCGCGGGGAGGCGCACGAAGGTGCCGCTCATCGTCTCGGGGTTGAACGTCAGCCAGGGGCTGCCACGACGGCGCTTGGTCTGCTCGACGTTCTCGAGAACGAAGCCCATCGAACGGGCGGCCGGGGCGACGCTGATCTCGTCGCCGATGCGGACGCGGTAGCTGGCGACGTCCACGCGCTTGCCGTTCACGAGGATGTGCCCGTGACCGACGAACTGACGGGCCTGGCGGCGCGTGGCCGCGAGACCGAGGCGGAACACCACGTTGTCGAGGCGACGCTCGAGCAGCTGGAGGAACACGGTGCCGGTCACGCCGGGGACGTTGGCGGCCTCGTCGAACAGCTTGCGGAACTGCTTCTCGGCGACGCCGTAGAGACGCGCGAGCTTCTGCTTCTCACGCAGACGCACCTTGTAGTCGCTGGGGCGACCGGCACGGCGCTGGCCGTGCTGACCGGGTCCGTAGGGACGGCGGTCGAGGTACTTCTGCACCTTCTCCGTCTCGGCGAGGTTGATGCCCTCGCGACGGCTCAGCTTGGTAATGGAACCACGAAAACGACCCATTCTCAGTTACCTCAGGCCCGGTTCTTCTTGGCGGGGCGGCAGCCGTTGTGCGGCACGGGGGTGTCGTCCATGATGGACTTGACGTCGATGCCGCTGGCCTGGATGGCGCGGATCGCCTGCTCGCGGCCGGAACCCGTGCCACGCACGATCACGTCCACGATGCCCATGCCGAAGCTCTGGGCCTTCTTGACGGCGTCGGCCGCAGCGAGCTGCGCCGCGTACGGCGTGCCCTTCTTGCTGCCCTTGTAGCCGATGGTGCCGCCGCTCGACCACGCGACGCTGTTACCTTCGAGGTCGGTGATCGTGACGATGGTGTTGTTGTAAGACGCGTGGATGTAGGCGCGGCCCGCGGAGATGTTGCGGCGGACGCGGCGCGTCTTGCCCTTCTGCTGCTGCTTGGCCATTACTTCCTCGTCGCCTTCTTCTTGCCGGCCACGGTCTTGCGGGGACCTTTGCGGGTGCGGGCGTTGGTCTTGGTGCGCTGACCACGGACGGGCAGGCCGCGGCGGTGACGCAGGCCGCGGTACGCGCCGATGTCCATGAGGCGCTTGATGTTCTGGCCGATCTCGCTGCGCAGGTCGCCTTCGACCTTGTAGGTCTTCTCGACGGCCTCGCGGAGGGTGGCCTGCTCGGTCTCGGTGAGGGCCTTGACGCGGGTGTCGGGGTTGACGCCCGTGCGCTCCAGGATTTCCTTGGCGCGGGTCAGGCCGATGCCGTAGATGTACGTGAGCGCGATCTCGACGCGCTTCTCGCGGGGGAGGTCAACTCCAGCAATACGTGCCATCAGCTCACCCCTGCCGCTGCTTGTGCTTCACGTTCTCGCAAATCACGAGAACGCGACCGTGGCGACGAATGATCTTGCACTTGTCGCAGATCTTCTTGACACTGCTCCGAACTTTCATTCTTCCTCCTCGCGCCGCCGTTGCTCGCGGTGGGCCTCTCGACCCTGCTCCTCGGCTGAGCAGCGCTCGACCCCCCGGTTGGGGAATCTGTTGCTACGGGCCGTCATCCAGGGGATGAGGTGCCCGGAAGCACCATATGGGGTTGCTCGTGACGCCCTGCGTTTCACTCGCCTGCCCGGGCACCCGCGTGGCGGGCGTCCCGGGCGTTGGGCTTACTTGCGGTAGACAATTCGCCCGCGTGACGTGTCATAGGGCGAGATTTCGAGGACCACGCGGTCTCCGGGCAGGATTCGGATGTAGTGAATGCGCATCTTGCCGGAGATGTACGCCAGGAGTTCGTGACCGGTGTCGAGCTGCACCTTGAAGGTGGTGTTGGGCAGCGCCTCCAAAACGACGCCTTCCGCACGTACCGTGTCTGAGTCCTTGCGCTTGCTTTCCCGCTGCTCCCGAAAGTTTCGTTTCGCCACTCGGCCTCCAGGCTCGTCAAAGCCAAACGTTATGCTAACACGCCTGATGCGTTCAGGCAAGATTGGGTGAAGTTACTGCACCGACGCGACGATCCGACCGTACACGTCGTCCAGGACGCCGATCCCGTCGACGCGCCGCACGCGACCACCGTAGTAGTCGATGAGGGGCTGGGTCTGCTCACGGTAGACCCGCTGACGCTCGCGCGCCACGTGCTCGTTGTCGTCCGAACGGCCCGACGCCTGACCACGCTCCACGATGCGGCGGATCAGTTCCTCGTCCGGCACCTCGAGGAGCGGCACGCCCACGATGGGCGCCGCGAGCTCCTCGAGCAGCACGTCGAGCGCGCGGGCCTGCGCGACCGTGCGCGGAAAGCCGTCGAAGATGACGCGCACGCGCTCCATGCTGCTCAGGCGATCACGGATCAGCGCGATCAGGATGTCGTCCGGCACGAGCTGGCCGGCGTCCAGAATGGGCCTGACGCGCTCCCCGAGCTCCGTCCCGCGCGCCACGTGGTCACGCAGGATGTCGCCCGTGGAGATCTTGACGAGGTCGTGCTCCCGCGCGAGCCGCTCCGCCTGCGTGCCCTTCCCCGCCCCGGGAGGGCCGAGGAAGATCACGACGGCGCTGCGGCCTTCGCGCAGGCTCACAGACGACCCCGCAGGCGGCCCTTCGAGATGAAGCCGTCGTAGCGGCGCACCGTCAGCTGCGCCTCGAGCTGCTTGAGGGTGTCGAGCGCGACGCCCACCACGATCAGCAGGCTCGTGCCGGAGAACTGGAAGCTCTGGATGCCCGTGACGCTGCGCGTGATCTGCGGCGTGATCACGAGGATCGCGAGGAACAGCGCGCCCCACAAGGTGATGCGGCTGGAGATGAACCCCAGGTGCTCCGCCGTCGGGGCGCCCGGCCGGACACCCGGAATGAAGCCGCCCGCCTCGCGGAGGTTCTCCGCGACGCGCTTCGGGTCGAACTGCACGCTGTTGTACAGGTACGTGAACCCGAAGATCAGCAGCACCTCCAGCACGAGGCCGGTCGGCGTGCCCAGCGCGAGGTAACGCGAGATGAACGCCGCCACGTCGGGCGCGCGGTTCTGCAGGGTGGACTGCAGGATCTGCGGCAGGGTGAAGATCGCCGAGGCGAAGATCACCGGGATGACACCCGCCTGGTTCACCTTGATCGGCAGGTAGGTCTGCTGACCGCCCGTCGCGGCGCGACCCGCGACCTGCTTACGGGCGTACTGCACCGGCACGCGGCGTTCCGCCTGGTAGATGAACACGATGCCCGCGATCACCAGGAGGACGATCGCGATGAAACCGACGATGCCGAGCGCCGAGATGGCACCCTCGCGCGCGAGCTGCGCCGTCGCGCTGATCTCCGAGGGGAAGCGCGCCGCGATGCCCGCGAAGATGATGAGGCTGATGCCGTTGCCGATGCCGATCTCGCTGATGCGCTCACCGAGCCACATCGTGAACGCGATGCCGGCCACCTGCGTCAGCACCATGATCAGGATCGTCGCGAAGCCCGGATCGTAGCCGGGAGCGAGCGCCTGTGGCAGGCTGTTCACCACGTACAGCGAGAAGATCGTCGCCTGGACGGTACCGAGCGCGATCGCCGAGTAGCGCGTGTACTGGTTGATCTTCTTGCGGCCCTCCTCGCCTTCCTTGGAGAGCTTCTCCAGGGTCGGGACGGCCGTCGTGAGCAGCTGGATGACGATGCTCGCCGTGATGTAGGGCAGCACGCCGAGCGCGAAAATGCTGAACTGCTGAAGATTCCCGCCCGAGACCAGCCCGATAAGACCAAGGAGACCACTGTTCGTGGTCTCCCCCAGGCCCTGCGGGCTGATCCCGGGCGTCGGGATCGTGTTGCCGAGGCGGTAGATCGCCAGGAGCAGCACGGTGAACAGAATCTTCCGCTGCAGTTCGGGAATCCGGAACGCGTCGCGGAAGGCCCGGAGCATTTAGCCTTCCTTCTGCTCGTCGGTGCCCGCGACCGTGGGAAGGACGACCGAGCCGCCCGCCGCCTGGATCGCCTGCACGGCCTTCTCGCTGGCCGCGTCCACGTGCAGGGTGAGGGCCTGCTTGACCTCACCACGCCCGAGGAGCTTCACGGGACGGTCCTTGCGGCGCACGAAGCCCGCCTCGACGAGGGCCGTGCGGTCCACCGTCGCGCCCGGCTCGAAGATCTCGAGCTGCGCGAGGTTCACGATCTCGTAGACCGTGCCCACGTGGTTGAAGCCGCGCTTCGGCAGGCGGGAGATCAGGGTGCTGCGCCCGCCCTCGAAGAACTGGCCCTTGCCGGCGCCGCTGCGGGCCTTCTGGCCCTTGTGCCCGCGACCCGCCGTCTTGTCGGTGCCGCCGGGACCACGGCCGACGCGCTTGCGGTTCTTGCGCGAACCGGCGTGCGGCTTGAGTTCGTTGAGCTTCACTCCGACACCTCCAGCAGGTGCTTGATTTTCTCGACCATGCCGCGCTGCGCGGGCTGGTCGATGACCTCGATGCTGTCACCGATCTTCTTGAGACCGAGCGCCTTGGCGGTCGCGACCTGGTCCTTCTGGCGGCCGATCAGGCTGCGCTTGAGCGTGACCTTCACTGGTTTCCCTCCCTGAGGGCCTTCACCTGGCCCGCCGTCCGCAGGGACTTCAGCCCGTCGAACACGGCGTACGCCACGTTGATCTGGTTCCGGCTTCCGAGCTCCTTGGAGAGCATGTTGGTGATGCCGGCGAGTTCCGCGATGGAGCGGGGCACGGTGCCCGCGATGACGCCCGTACCGGGGCCCGCGGGCTTCAGGAGCACGCGGCTGGTGGTGCTCTGACCCACGATGTCGTGGGGGATCGTGCCGTTCTCGACGGGCACGGTGATCAGGTTCTTGCGGGCGATCGACTTCGCCTTCTCGATGGCCACGGGAACTTCCTTGGCCTTGCCGATGCCCATGCCGACGCGACCGTTGCGGTCGCCGATGATCACGAGGGCCGCGAAGCGGAACCGGCGCCCACCCTGGTAGGTCTTGGCGGTGCGGTTGATGGAGATCATCTTCTCCTCGAACTCGCTGTTCTCGCGCTCGCGGTCGTTACGACGGTTAAAAGTCAAGGCCACCCTCCCGCGCGGCGTCCGCCAGCGCCTTCACGCGACCGTGGTACTTGTAGGAGCCACGATCGAACACGACCTGCTTGACACCCTTGGCCAGCGCAGCCTCGGCGAGCGCGCGGCCGACGGCGGCGGCGCTGTCGGACTTGTTGCCCTCGGCGATCTTCTTGCCGCCGGCGGCCACGAGGGTCGTGCCGGAAGCGTCGTCGATGATCTGGGCGTAGATGTACTTGCTGCTGCGGTAGATGCTGAGGCGCGGACGACCGCCGGCGGCGGAGCGCACCTTGCTGCGGTTACGCAGCTTGCGGCGAAGCTCGGACATTACTTCTTCCCTTTCCCGCCGGTGGCGCCAGCCTTGCCGGGCTTGAGGGCGATCTTCTCACCGACGAAGCGCACACCCTTGCCGTGGTAGGCGTCGGGCTTGCGGACCTTGCGAAGGTTCGCGGCGACCTGACCGACGAGCTGCTTGTCGATGCCGGTCACGTCGATGCGGGTGGGCTCCGGCACGACGAAGCTCACGCCGGCGGGCGGGTCGAGCACGACGGGGTGGCTGTAGCCGATCGTCAGTTCGAGCACGCGGCCGTTGAGGCGGGCGCGGTAACCGACGCCCTTGAGCTCGAGGTTGATGGTGTAGCCGTCGCTGACGCCCTTGACGGCGTTCGCGATGAGGGTGCGGGTCAGGCCGTGCAGCGAGCGGTGCTCGGGACGGTCCGTGGGACGCGCGACGGTGATGTTGTTGTCTTCCTGCTTCACTTCGAGGGCAGGGTTGAAGGGAACCTGGAGTTCGCCCTTCGGGCCCTTGACCTTGAAGATGCCCTTCTCGATGGTGGCGGTGACGCCACTCGGGACGGCAATGGGTTGCTTACCGATGCGGGACATGTCGCCTCCTTACCAGACGATGCAGATGACTTCGCCACCGACGCCGGCCCGGCGGGCCTCGCGGTCGGCCATCAGGCCACGGGAAGTCGAGACGACGGCGAGGCCGAGGCCTTTGTGGATGCGGGGCAGGGTGTCGCGGCCGACGTACGCACGGCGACCGGGGCGCGAGACGCGCTCGATGTGCTTGATGACCTGCTCACGCTTGGGGCCGTACTTGAGACCGAGGCGCAGGACGTCGAACTTGGCGCCTTCGTCACGCACACGCTCGACGGACGCGATGTACCCCTCGTTCACGAGGAGCTTCGCGAGCTCCTCCTTGAACTTCGAGGCCGGCACGTCCACGCTGTCCTTGTAGACGCGCGTCGCGTTACGGATGCGCGTCAGCATATCGGCAATGGGATCGCTCAGCATTGCTTCCTCCGCACGGAACGTCCATCGTTCCGGCTGGGTGGGGAGATTCGCGTTCTCGCGGATCTCCCCCTGAGAGCTCTTGAGACTTCTCGTCTTGTAGGGAATCCCGTCGGACGATCACCACCGAATGCCGGTGGTTCGTATCCGGGGGCGCTTACCAGCTGCTCTTCTTGACGCCCGGCAGCTCGCCCTTGTGCACCTTTTCGCGCAGGACGATGCGGGAGACGCCGAAGAAGCGGATGTAGCCGCGGGGACGGCCGGTCAGTTCGCAGCGGTTGTGAAGACGCGTCGGGGACGCGTTGCGCGGAAGGGTCGCCAGGCCCTGGTAGTCACCGGCGGCCTTCATCGCCTCGCGCTTCGCCGCGTACTTCTCGACGAGCTGCTCGCGCTGCTTCTGACGGGCAATCTTGCTCTTCTTCGCCATGAGGCTCCTTTCTCTCCGTCAGGAGAGATTCTTACTTGCGGAAGGGGAAGCCGAGAGCGGCCAGAAGGGCGCGCGCTTCCTCGTCGGTCTTGGCGGTCGTCACGATCGTGACGTCCATGCCGCGAACAGCGTCCACCATATCATAGGTGATCTCCGGGAAGATCAGCTGCTCACGGACGCCGAGGTTGTAGTTGCCGCGGCCGTCGAAGCTGTTCGGGCTGATCCCGCGGAAGTCGCGGATGCGGGGCAGACCGACGTTGATCAGCTTGTCGAGGAAGGTGTACATGCGCTCCTTGCGCAGCGTGACCTTCACGCCGATCGGCATGCCCTGACGAAGCTTGAAGTTCGAGATGCTCTTCTTCGCCTTCGTGATGATGGGCTTCTGCAGGCTGATGAGGCTGAGCTCGCGCACGGCCTTGTCCATCGCCTTGCTGTCATCCTTCGCGGCGCCGACGCCCTGGTTGATGACGACCTTCTCGATGCGGGGCACCGCCATGATGCTGCTGTAGCCGAACTGCTGCATCAGCTGCTGGCGAACCTCGTCGGTGTACTTCTGCTTGAGTCCCATGGATTACCTCGGTTCGGGCGGTCGTGGTCGCCCAGGTCGTTTAGTCGACGACCTTGCCGCTCTTGACCGCGACGCGGACCTTCTTGCCGTCGACGATCTGCTTGCGGGTGCGGGTGGCCTTGCCGGTCTCGGGGTCGACGAGCGACACCTTGCTGGCCTGCAGCGCCGCCTCGCGCTCCTCGATGCCACCCTGGGGGTTGGTCGCGGAGGGCTTGACGTGCTTCTTGACGATGTTCACGCCTTCGACGACGACCTTCTGCTCGGCGGGCAGCGCGAGCACGACCTTGCCGGTCGCGCCCTTGTGCTTGCCGCGCGTCACGATGACGGTGTCACCCTTCTTGACGTGAAGCTTGGTGGGGCGCTTCGCCTGCTGCGCGTTCGCCATTAGAGCACCTCCGGGGCCAGCGAGATGATCTTCATGAAGCGGCGATCGCGAAGTTCGCGGGCGACCGGCCCGAAGACGCGCGTGCCGCGCGGCTCGCCCTGGTTGTTGATGATGACGGCGGCGTTGCGGTCGAAGCGGATGGTGCTGCCGTCGGCGCGCTGGATGTCCTTCGTGGTGCGGACCACGACGGCCTTGACGACGTCGCCGGCCTTGACGGTGCCGCGGGGCGCCGCTTCCTTCACGCTGGCGACGATGATGTCACCGACGTGGGCGTAGCGCTTGTTGCCGCCGCCGCCGGTCGTGAGGCCCTTGCCGCCGATGCCGCTGTTGAGGACGCGGATGCACATGAGCTCGCGGGCGCCGCTGTTGTCGGCGACGTCGAGTCGAGTCTGGGGCATGATCATGCCTGCTCACCTCCGAGGGGAGCGTCGGCGATGCCGCCCTCGATGCCTCGGGCGCGCTCGAGCAGACGCGTGACCTTCCAGGCCTTCGTCTTGCTGATCGGGCGGACCGAGAGAATCTCGACGCGGTCACCGATGCGGAACTGGTTGTCCTCGTCGTGGGCCGCGTACTTCTTGGAACGCGTCACGACCTTGCCGTAGAGGGGGTGCATGAAGCGACGCTCGACCTTGACGGACACCGTCTTGTCGGCCTTGTCGCTCACGACGACCCCGATGAGGGTCTTCTTGGGCATTACTGATCAGCCTCCTGGCGCTGCTTCTCCGTCTGGATGGTGAGCAGCTGGGCGATCTCGCGCTTGAGGGTACGGATCCGGGCGGGGTTGGCGAGCTGACCGACCGCACCCTGGAAGCGCAGCTCCATCAGTTCCTTCTTGCGGGCCGCGACTTCCTTGGCGAAGTCGCCGGCCTGCAGGTTACGCATTTCACTGGGCTTCATCGTAGACCTCGCGCTTGACCATCTTCGTCTTGATGGGCAGCTTGTGACCGGCGAGGCGGAAGGCTTCCTTGGCCTGCTCCTCGGTGACGCCGGACACCTCGAACATCACTCGGCCGGGCTTCACGACCGAGACCCAGTATTCTACCGCACCCTTACCCTTACCCATTCGGGTTTCGGCGGGCTTCTTGGTGATGGGCTTGTCGGGGAAGATCCGGATGTAGATCTTGCCGCCGCGGCGGAAGTGACGGCTCATGACGATACGGCACGCCTCGATCTGGTTGCTGCGGATCCAGGCGGGCTCCATCGCGACGAGACCGAAGTCGCCGAAGGCCACGTAGTCGCCGCCCTTGGCGTCGCCGGTCATGCGGCCACGGAACATCTTGCGGTACTTGGTGCGCTTGGGAAGAAGCATCACTCGCCTCCTGTACGGCGGCGCGCGCTGGGGCGGCGGCGGTTGGGGCGGTCACCCTCGCCCTGGCGGGGGCGATCCTGACGGGGCGGACGGACGACGGTCTCGGTCTTGCCACCGATGACCTCGCCGTTGAACACGAGCACCTTCACGCCGATGACACCGTAGGTGGTGCGGGCGAGGGCGGTGCCGTAGTCGAGGTCGGCGCGGAGGGTGTGCAGGGGCACACGGCCCTCGAGCACCTTCTCCGTGCGGGCCTGCTCGGCGCCACCGAGGCGGCCGGACAGGATGACCTTCACGCCACGCGCGCCGGACTCCATGACGCGCTGCGCGGCCTGCTTCATGGCGCGGCGGAAGGCGAAGCGGCGCTCGATCTGCTCCGCGACGCGCAGGGCCACGAGGGGCGCGCTGGTGTTGGGGTTGGGGATCTCGGCGACGTTCACGGCGACCGTCCCGGCCGACACGACGCGCTCGATGTCCTGGCGCAGGCGCTTGATGCTCTCGCCGCCCTTGCCGATCACGATGCCCGGCTTGGCCGCGCTGATGATCACGTTCACCTGCTGGCCCGCGCGCTCGATCTCGATGCGTGCGATCCCGGCGGCCTTGAGTTCCTTCTCGACGAGGTTGCGGATGCGCTCGTCCTCGAGCAGGAGCTTGCCGTAGTTCTTCTTGCTGGCGTACCAGCGGCTGTTCCAGCCCTTGGTGATGCCGAGGCGGAAGCCGGTGGGGTTGATCTTGTTACCCATTGCGCTCCTCCAGGATGATCGTGATGTGGCTCGAGCGCTTCTTGATGATGTCGCCACGGCCACGGGCACGCGGGAGGATGCGCTTGAGGGTCGGGCCCGCGTCGACGAACGCCTGCGCGACGTAGAGCCGGTCCTCGATCATGTCGTGGTTGTTGACGGCGTTGGCCTTGGCGCTCTTGAGCACCTTGGTGACCGGCTCGCTCGCCCCGCGGGGGATGAAGCGAAGGAGGTCCTCGGCGTCACGCACGTTCTTGCCGCGGATCACGTCGACCACAAGGCGGACCTTGCGGGGCGCGATGCGGATGTACTTGGCAATCGCTTTGGCCTGCATTACTTCTTCTTGCTCCCCTTGGCGTTCTTGTCCGCACCGTGCCCGCGGTAGTTGCGGGTGGGCGAGAACTCGCCGAGCTTGTGGCCGATCATCTGTTCGTTGACGAACACCGGCACGTGCTGCTTGCCGTTGTAGACCGCGATGGTGTGTCCGATCATCTCGGGCACGATCGTGGAGCGGCGGCTCCAGGTCTTGATGACGCGCTTGTCGTTACGGTCGTTGAGGGCGTCCACCTTCACGAGGAGGTGCTCGTCCACGAACGGGCCCTTTTTGAGGCTACGGGGCATGCGCTCCCTCCTTACTTCCCACCGCGGCGGGTGATGATGAACTTGTCGGAGACCTTGCGCTTCTTGCGGGTCTTGAAGCCCTTGGCGGGCTGGCCCCACGGGCTGACGGGGACGCGGCCGATACCGGTGCGGCCCTCACCACCACCGTGCGGGTGGTCGACGGGGTTCATCGCGCTGCCGCGCTGGTGCGGCTTGCGGCCGAGCCAGCGGCTGCGGCCGGCCTTGCCGAGAACGACGTTCTTGTGCTCGGCGTTGCCGACGCTGCCGATCGTCGCGTAGCACTCGGTGTGCACGCGGCGCAGCTCACCGCTGGGGAGGCGCAGGACGACGTAGTCGCCTTCCTTGCCCTGCAGCTGGATGCTGGTGCCGGCCGAGCGGGCGATCTGGGCGCCCTTGCCGGGCACGAGCTCCACGGCGTGGACGACCGCGCCGACGGGGATGAAGCGCAGGGGCAGCGCGTTGCCGACCTTGGGCTCCGCCTCGGGGCCGCTCACGACGGTCGCGCCGACGACGAGGCCTTCGGGCGCGAGGACGTAGCGCTTCTCGCCGTCCGCGTACGCCAGGAGGGCGATGCGGGCGCTGCGGTTGGGGTCGTACTCCACGGCGGTGACCTTCGCGGGCACGCCCGCCTTGTCACGGCGCTTGAAGTCGATGATGCGGTAGAGGCGCTTGTGGCCACCGCCGATGAAGCGGCTGGTGATGCGGCCACGGTTGTTACGACCACCGGACTTCGGGAGGGCCTCGGTGAGCGCCTTCTCGGGGCGCTTCTTGGTGAGTCCCGAGAAGTCGGCCGTGGTCATCTGACGCCGCGAGGGCGTGTAGGGACGGTACTTCTTCAGTGCCATGGTTCAGTTCTCCCTTAGACCAGACCCTCGAGGGCTTCGATCTTCTGGCCTTCGGCGAGCTGAACGATGGCCTTCTTGCGGTCCACGCGGTGGCCTTCGAACTTGCCGACGCGCTTGCGCTTCCCCTCGACGTTCATGGTGTTGACCTTGACGACGCGCACGCCGAAGGCCTGCTGGATGGCGTTCTTGATCTGCGTCTTGTTCGCCTTCGGGTCGACCCAGAAGGAGTAGGCGCCGCGCTCCATGCCCGCGTAGGCCTTCTCGGAAATGACCGGCGTCTTGATGATGTCGTAGAAGCTCATTCGGCCACCTCCTCGGACTGGGCGGGCTCCAGGACGTTCGCGTCGATGACGAGGCGGTCGTGGCGCAGGATGTCGTACACGTTGAGACCGGCGACGGGGAGCGCGGTGACCCACGGGAGGTTGCGCGCGCCGCGACGGGCGTTCTCGTCGTCGGTGATCAGGAGCACGCGCTCGCTGCCGTCGAGGCCGTTCTGGCCCGCCCAGCTCAGGAAGCTCTTGGTCTTGCCGTCGAGCGCCGCGTCACCGTTGGTGAAGCCGTCGACCGCGACGAGCTTGCCGGTGGCGTGACGGTCCGCGAGGGCCATCGCGAGGCCGAGCTGACGCACCTTCTTGGGAAGGGTGTAGCCGTAGCTGCGGGGCTTGGGGCCGAAGGCCACGCCGCCGCCCACGAAGATCGGGGCCGCGCGGTTGCCGTGACGGGCGTTGCCCGTGCCCTTCTGGCTGTACATCTTCTTGCTGGTGCGGCTCACCTCGGCGCGGGTCTTGGTGCTCGCGCTGCCCTGACGGCGCTTGGCGAGCTGCCACGTCACCACGTCGTGGAGGAGGCCGACGTTCACTTCAGGCAGATCGAGGTCGATGGTGCGACCACCGTTCTTGCCCACAACGTTGATCTGGGCCATTACTTGCCTCCCTTGACGGTCTGACGCAGCACCACGAGACTCCCGTTGTGGCCGGGGATGGCGCCCTTGACGAGGATGAGGTTCTCGTCGGCGCGAATCTCGACGACTTCGAGGTTCTGCACGGTGATGCGCTCGTTGCCCATGCGGCCCGCCATGCGCTTGCCCTTGTACACGCGGCCGGGCGTCTTGCGCTGGCCGATCGAGCCGGGGCGGCGGTGCCACTTCTTGGAACCGTGGCTGGCGGGACCGCCAGCGAAGTTCCAGCGCTTCATGACGCCCTGCGTGCCCTTACCCTTGCTGGTGCCGGTCACGTCGATCTTCTCGCCCTCGGCGAAGATGTCGACGGTGACGGCGTCGCCCTCGGGGGCGAAGCCACGGAACTCGCGGAGGTAGCGGACGCCGCTGGCGCCGAACTTCTTGAGGTGACCGAGCTCGGGCTTGTTGATGCGCTTCTCGGCCTTGGGAAGGTAGCCGACCTGCACGGCCTCGTAGCCGTCGGTGGCGATGGTCTTGCGCTGCACGACGGGGCAGGGCCCCGCGAGCACGACCGTCACGGGAACGGCCTTGTCGCCCTTCCAGATCTGGGTCATGCCGACCTTGGTGCCGAGGATGCCCTTCACGCGCGGCCCCCGACGGTCTTGATCTCGATGTCCACGCCCGTGGGCAGGTCGAGGGTCATGAGGCTGTCGATGGTCTTCTTCGTGGGGTTCTCGATGTCCACGAGGCGGTTGTGCGTGCGCAGCTCGAAGTGCTCGCGGCTGTCCTTGTGCTTGAACGGCCCGCGGAGCACGGTGAAGCGGCGGATGCGGGTGGGCAGCGGCACGGGACCGAAGACGGTCGCGCCGGTGCGGCGCACGGTGTCGACGATCTTGCTGGCGCTCTGGTCGAGGGCCTTGTGATCGAAGCCGCGCAGCTTGATGCGGATCTTGGGCGCGACCATTACTGGAGCACCTTGGTGACGACGCCGGCGCCGACGGTACGGCCACCCTCGCGGATGGCGAAGCGCAGGCCTTCCTCCATCGCGATCGGCTTGATCAGTTCCACCGTGAACGAGATGTTGTCCCCCGGCATCACCATCTCCACGCCCGCCGGAAGTTCCACCACGCCCGTCACGTCCGTCGTGCGGAAGTAGAACTGCGGACGGTACCCGCCGAAGAACGCGCTGTGACGGCCACCCTCGTCCTTCGAGAGCACGTACACGCTCGCCTCGAACTTGGTGTGCGGGGTGATGCTCCCGGGCTTGGCCAGCACCTGACCGCGTTCGATGTCGTCGCGGGCCACGCCGCGCAGCAGCACGCCCACGTTGTCGCCCGCCATGCCCTGGTCGAGCAGCTTGCGGTGCATTTCGATGCCCGTGACGATCGTCTTGCGGGTGTCCGACAGTCCGACGATTTCGACGTCGTCCTGGATCTTGACGATGCCGCGCTCCACGCGTCCGGTCGCGACGGTGCCGCGCCCGGTGATGGTGAAGACGTCCTCGACGGGCATCAGGAAGGGCTTGTCGGTGGCGCGTTCGGGGGTGGGGATGTATGCGTCGATCGCGTCGAGCAGTTCCCAGATCTTGTCCACCCAGGGGTTCTCGCCACGCTGGGTCTTGGGGTTGCCCTGCAGGGCTTCGAGGGCCTGCAGCGCGCTGCCGCGGATGATCGGCACGTCGTCACCGGGGAATTCGTAGCGGCCGAGCAGTTCGCGGACTTCCATCTCGACGAGTTCGAGGAGT
>NZ_KI912637.1:43618-45286 GCF_000519345.1 Deinococcus pimensis DSM 21231 | reverse complement strand
CCGTGGTCGACGTGACCGATGGTGCCGACGTTCACGTGCGGCTTCGTGCGTTCGAACGTACCTTTTGCCATGCTGGATTCCTCCAAGCGGTGGACGGCCCCGGGAATCCCGGTCGCCCACATTGGGTTTCTGCTCGCCGAGGGTCTCGCGTGCCCAACTGCACGGGCGCCTTCTCGGCACAATAGCGCGCCATCGCCTTTGCTCGGCGCACCGAAGGACCATGCTATATGAAATGTTGAGGTCGTGCAAGGGGGGCAAAACGCCGTCTGGAACGGCGTGAAAAAAAGGAAGCGGCCCGACCGGGGTCGGGCCGCGAGACGAGCGGGTCTCCCCTACCGCGTCCGGGGGAAGCCGAGGTCCACCGAGCTCGTCCCGGGGTCGGGCCAGCGGCTCGTCACGACCTTGCCGCGCGTGTAGAACTGGATGCCCTCCGGGCCGTACATGTGCGTGTCCCCGAAGAGGCTGGCCTTCCAGCCGCCGAAGCTGTAGTACGAGACGGGCACGGGAATCGGGACGTTCACGCCGACCATGCCGACCTCCACGTCGTACTGGAACTGCCGCGCGGCGCCGCCGTCGCGCGTGAAGATCGCGACGCCGTTCCCGTACGGGTTGTCGTTCACGAGCTTCACGGCCTCCTCGTACGTCCCGACGCGCACGACGCCGAGCACGGGCCCGAAGATCTCGTCGTCGTAGCAGCGCATGCCGGGCCGCACGTGGTCCAGCAGGGCCGGGCCGTAGAAGAAGCCGTCTCCCTCCACGCCGTGCGCCGCGCCGTCCACCACCACGGTCGCGCCCTCTTCTGCCGCGCCCGACACGTAGCCCGCCACGCGGTCGCGGTGCTCGCGCGTGATGAGCGGCCCCATCTCGGCGGCGGGGTCCGTCCCGGGCCCCACCTTCAGCTTCGGGAGGCGCTCGGCGATGGCGGCCACGAGGTCGTCCGCGACGCCGCCCACCGCGACGACCGTGCTGATCGCCATGCACCTCTCCCCCGCCGAGCCGTACGCCGCCGACACCGCCGCGTCGGCGGCCATGGAGAGGTCCGCGTCGGGCAGGACCACCATGTGGTTCTTCGCCCCGCCGAGGGCCTGCACGCGCTTGCCGTTCCGCGTGCCCGTCTCGTAGACGTACCGCGCGACGGGCGTGCTGCCCACGAAGGACACCGCCGCCACGTCCGGGTGCTCCAGCAGACGGTCCACCGACACGCGGTCGCCCTGCACGACGTTCAGCACGCCGTCCGGGAGGCCCGCCCGCTTCAGCAGGTCCGCGAGCATCAGGCTGGCGCCCGGGTCTCGCTCGCTGGGCTTCAGGACGAAGGTGTTGCCGCACGCGAGCGCGTTCGCGATCATCCACAGGGGCACCATCGCGGGGAAGTTGAAGGGCGTGATGCCCGCCACCACCCCGAGCGGCTGGCGGATGCTGTACACGTCCACGCCGCGCGCCGCGCCCTCCGAGTAGCCGCCCTTCAGGAGGTGCGGGATGCCGCAGGCGAACTCCACGTTCTCCAGCCCGCGCGCCACCTCCCCGAGCGCGTCCGCGTGGACCTTGCCGTGCTCGCGCGTGAGGATGCGCGCGAGGTCGTCGCGGTGGCGGTCCACGAGGTCGCGGAAGCGGAACATGATCTCCGCGCGGCGCGACAGGGCCGTGGCGCGCCACGCGGGGAACGCCGCG
>NZ_KI912637.1:37702-43518 GCF_000519345.1 Deinococcus pimensis DSM 21231 | reverse complement strand
CGAGGTCCACGTGGGCCTGCACCGCGCCCGTGGCGGGATCGTAGACGGGCGCCGAGCGCCCCGAGGTGGACGCGCGGGGCGCGCCCGACAGCCAGTGCGTGACGCGCGCGAGCTCGGGCGAGGCGGGATTGTCCTGGGTCTGGGTCATGGGGGTCCTCCGGAGCAGCGGTCAGCTGTCAGTGGTCAGTGATCAGTGGTCGGCGTCCAGTCATCGTGCCGTTGGTGTGAAGACGTCCCGCCTTCAGCTTCCTGCTGAGATCGGAAGGCTGAAGGCTGGCGCCTGTTCTCCCGCGATCATCTCGTCGACGAGGGCGAGCGCCTCCTCGTACACGTCGAGGCCGAGGTCGAGCTCCTCCTTCGTGATGATCAGGGGCGGGCAGCACCACAGCATGTTGAAGCGGCTGAAGGCGTACACGTGCCGGGACTTCAGGTGCGCCGTGAGCCGCGCCATCTCGGGGGAGGTGCCGCCAAAGGGCGCGAGCGGTTCCTTCGTCTCCTTGTCCTTCACGAGCTCCAGCACGCTGAACAGTCCCTTGGAGCGGACGTCCCCGACGCAGCGGAAGCGGTCACGCATGCTCTCCAGCCGGGCGCGCAGGTGCTCCCCGAGCGTCACGACGTTCTCGAAGAGGCGCTCCTCCTCGTACACGGCGAGGTTCGCGACGGCGGCGGCGCAGCTCACGGGGTGCCCGCTGTACGTCAGGCCGCCCCACAGCATGTTCGTCTCGAAGTACCGCGCGATCTCGTCGGAGACGATGACCGCGCCGAGCGGCATGTACCCGCTCGTGAGGCCCTTGGCGCAGGTGACGATGTCGGGCCTGATGCCGTAGTGCTGCGTGGCGAGCCACGTGCCGGTGCGGCCGAAGCCGCTCATCACCTCGTCGTCGATGAGGAGGATGCCGTACCTGTCGCACAGGGCGCGCAGACGCGGGTAGTAGTCGTCGGGCGGCACCAGCAGGCCGTTGCTGCCCGTGATGCCCTCCACCATGATCGCCGCGATCGTGTGCGGCCCCTCCATCTGGATGACCTCCTCGATGTGGGAGACGCACTCACGGCGGCAGGAGTCGGGCGTCTTGCCGAAGGGACAGCGGTAGCAGTACGGATCGAAGACACGCACGACGTTCGGCACGCCCGGCTCCACCGCCCAGCGGCGCGGGTCGCCCGAGGCGGTCATCGCGCCCATCGTCGCGCCGTGATAGCTGCGGTAGCGCGTGATGATCTTGTCGCGGCCCGTGACGAGCCGCGCGATCTTCATGGCGTTCTCGTTCGCCTCGGCCCCGCCGAGGGTGAAGAAGCTCTTCGCGAGGCCCGTGACCTCCGCGAGCTTCCTCCCGAGCTCGCCGCGCGGGGCGGTCGCGAAGCCCGGCCCGGCGAAGCACAGTTCGTCCACCTGCTTCTTGATCGCCTCGATGACGCGCGGGTGCTGGTGCCCCACGTTGAGGTTGATGAGCTGACTGGAGAAGTCCAGCCAGCGGTTCCCTTCCCCGTCGAAGAACCACACGCCCTGCCCGCCCGTCATGTGAATGGGATGGGCGGCGCTCTGCACGGACCACGAGAAGAGGGTGTAGTCGCGGTTGTCGCGGATGACGTCGTCGGTGCCGGTCATGCTGGGAAACCTCCTGTGGGCGTGAGCATCAGCGCGCCTGCGGCGCGGCGAGACGGTCGGTGATCCAGCGCGTCGCGCTCGTGGCGAGCCGGTCGAGCGCGAGGACGCTCAGGACGAGGTGCTCCTCCTTCGTGTCCTCGATCCTGTTGTGGCTGATGCCGCGCAGGCTCTGCACGAACAGCATCACGGTGGGCACGCCCGCGCGCGCCACCTCCGCCGCGTCGTGCAGCGGTCCCGACGGGAGGCGGTGCGACACGCCGCACACCTCGCGGATCGCCTCGTCGCACAGCTCGATCAGCTCGGGGTGGAAGGGCATGGGGTCGATGCGCCACAGGTCACCGAACTCCACGGTGACGCCGCCCTCGTCCGCGAAGCGCCGCGCCGCCGCCCGCGCGTCCTCCCACATCGCCGTGAGGGTCGCGAGGTCGAGGTGCCGCAGGTCGAGGGTGATCTCGCACTCCTCCACGACGCTCGTGACGATGCCGGGCCGCGTCTTCGCGCTGCCGATGGTGCTGACGCCCCCGTGACGGTCCGTGAGGGCGTACACCTCCTGCGCCATCTTCCCCGCCGCGAGCAGCGCGTCGCGGCGGCGGTTCATGGGCGTGCTGCCGCTGTGCGCGGCCTGCCCGCGCCACGTGATCGTGTGGCGCTCCACCCCGAAGGTCCCGAGGACCGCCCCGAGCGGCAGGTCCAGGTCCTCCAGGACGGGGCCCTGCTCGATGTGCAGTTCGAGGTACGCGCGGGCCGCCCTCAGCTCCGCGTGCGCCTCCGGGAGGCGCTCGAAGTCGATGCCCTGCGACGCGAGCGCCTCCGGGAGGGTCACGCCGTCACGGTCGCGCAGGCCGCGCACGCTCTCGAGGTCGAGGGTGCCGCTCGCGGCGCTCGACCCGAGCAGGCTGCGTCCGAAGCGCGCGCCCTCCTCGTCCGCCCAGTCCACCAGCCGGAGCGTGACGGGCGGCGTGCCCTCCTGCGCGGCGCGCCGCATCACCTCCAGGCCCGCGAGGACGTTGAGGCACCCGTCGAGCCAGCCGCCGTTCGGGACGCTGTCCATGTGCCCGCCGATCAGCAGGGCGTCGTCGCGCTCGCCGCGCAGCGTCGCCCAGAGGTTGCCCGCCGGGTCCTGATGGACCTCGACGGGCAGCTCCGCGAGCTTCTCACGCAGCCACGCGCGGGCGCGGGCCCACACGGGCGTGAACGCGACGCGTTGCGCGCCGTGCTCGTCGCCCGTGAGGGCGCGCAGTTCCTTGAGTTCCTCCAGCGTTCTGAGGGGATCGATGGGCACGGGAGTTCCTTTCCGGGAGCGGGGGCCGCGAGCGACGCTCGCGGCCCGGCGGGGCGTACGGTCAGCGGGCGGCCTTCTTGCCGGTCGCCTGCTCCCACACGGAGTAGTCCACGGCGGCCGCGACGGGGTCCTGCTTGAGGATGCCGAGGTCACGCAGCAGCTTCACGTTCGCCCTGTACGTGGCCGGGTCGAGGTAGCCCGCCATGCCCTTCAGGGTGGGCCCGGCGTTGTAGAGCTTGGCGACCTCGGTCATCTGCCACGTCTGGTGACCCTTCGCGTCGGCGCGGGTGCCGCTGCCCTTGCAGGTGTTGCCGCACAGGGGAAGCACGATGCTCACGGCCTCCGGCTGGTTCTTCACGGCGTAGTCCCAGCCCTTCAGGGACGCCCGCACGAGCCGCGCGGCCACCTCGCGGCCCGAGAGGCCGCTGCCGCGGAAGTTCTTCTCGTCGAGGACGCGCTGCGTGGTGAACATCAGGTCCTCGAGGAGGTTCACGCCGAGGTCGGGCATGCGGAACACCTGCAGCTTGCCGAGGTCGTACCCGAGGCCCTGGATCTGGTCGAGCTCGTTGTAGGTCATGGCGCTCACGAGGTCCACCTTGTCCGGGAACACGAGCGCCGGATCGAAGGGGTACGTGACGGCCTGCACGTCGGGCCGCGAGACGGTGGAGTCGAGGCTGCTGGTGAGCTTGTTGCGCTTCAGGAGGGCCACGGCGGGGTACTCGTTGCCGCTGGGCCACACGCCGATGCGTTTGCCCTTGAAGTCCGCGACCTTCGTGATGTTGCTGCTCTTGAGCGCCACGAGGGTGTAGCCGCTCTTCTGGAAGATCTGCGCGATGTGCACGACCGGCAGGCCCTGCTGGCGGGCCGTGAGGAGGTCCGTGATCCAGGTGGTGCCGAAGTCGGCGGTGCCCGTCGCGACGGTCTGGATGGGGCTCTGGTCGCCGATGGGGAGCAGCTGCACGTCGAGACCCTCGGCCTTGTAGAAGCCCTTCTGCTGCGCCACGAAGAACCCCGCGAACTGCGCCTGCGGGAACCACTTGAGCTGGAGCTTCACGGGCACGAGCTTCTGCTGCGCGTCCGCGACTGGGGTGAGGAGCGCGAGGCCGAGACCGACGAGAACGAGGTTCTTCATGTGTTCCTCCGGGGAAGCTGTCAGCGATCAGCCGTCAGCCGTCAGTGATGGGAAGCCTTCAGGGGTGCGCTGTCGGCGGTCGGGGGTGAAGATCAGGCAGGGGTGGTTCCTCGTGGTCGCATGTTCGTCACCTGCCTTCCTCCATGTTCCCGAATCACGCACTGAAAACCGATCGCTGGAGGCTGATTACCGACGGCTGATCGCCGACTCCTGACGGCTGCTCGCGAGGCGGGCTTCGAGCCACGCGACGAGCCCGTAGAACATGATGCCGAGGACGCTCGCGACGACGATGGCGGCCCAGACGACGTCGAGGTTGAAGCGGCCCGCCTCGATCTGGATGCGGAAGCCGAGCCCCTGCCCGGTCGTGCCGAAGAACTCCCCGACGATCGCGCCGATCATCGCGAGGGTCGTGCCGACCTTGAGGGCGTTGAACAGGAAGGGCAGCGACGCGGGCACCCGCACGAGCGCGAAGGTCCGCGCGGGCGGCACGGCGTACGTGCGCATGAGGTCGAGGTGCAGGGGACTGGCGCTCTGGAGGCCCCGGACGACGTTCACGACGACCGGGAAGAGCACGGTGATGCCGACGATGATCGCCTTGGACGTCCACTCCAGCCCGAAGGCCTTCACGACGACTGGCGCGAGCGCGACGATGGGCACGCTGCTGAACAGGCCCGCGTACGGAAGCAGGCCGCGCTCCAGGAAGCGGAAGCGGACGACGGCGAGCGCGAGCAGGATGCCCGCGAGGGCCCCGCCGAGGTACCCGACGAGCGCCTCCTGCGCGAAGGTGACGCGCGCGTCGGAGAGCAGCACGAAACGCGCCTCCCACAGCACGCGCGCCACGCGGCCCGGCGTGGGGATCAGCCCGGCGGGCACGGCGTTCGCGCGCAGCACCGCCTCCACCGCGACGAGCGCGAGGGCGAGCGCGACAAGGGAGGGCGTGAGGCCCCGCGTGCGCGCCGCGACGCCCCCGACGCCCAGAGCGCCCGCTAGCACGCCCAGCGCGACGAGCGCGAGCGCGAGGGCGCGGGCGCCGTGCCAGACGGCGCCCTCCGCCTCGTACGGCAACACCAAGCGCACCGCGAGCGCGAGCAGCAGCCCCGAGGCCGCCACCAGGGCCCAGCCCAGCGCGACGCCCTGCGCGGGCCGCGCGGCGCGCGTCAGTCCTGCGGCGCGGGTCGCCACGGCGTCACCACCCTCTCCAGGAGTCCGACGAGCGCGACGAGCGCGATGCCGAGCGCCGCGCCCCAGATCATGATCACCCACAGCGCCACCGTGTCGGACGCGCGGGAGTTCTCCGCGAGCATCTTCCCGAGGCCGCTGAAGCTGATGGTGCTGATCTCCGCGACGATGCTGCCGATCAGCGCGGCGGTCGCGGCGACCTTGAGGGACGTGAACAGGAAGGGCAGCGCGGAGGGCAGTCGCAGCTTGAAGAACACCGCCGCGCCGCCCGCGCGGTAGGTGCGCATCAGGTCCAGCTGGAGGGGGTCGGGACTGCGCAGGCCGCGCGCGACGCCCACGCACACCGGGAAGAACGCGATGTACGCCGCGATGATCGCCTTCGGCACCCAGCCCTGCACGCCGTACTGCCCCAGCATCACGGCCAGCATCGGCGCGAGCGCGATGACGGGCACCATCTGCGACGCGACGAGCCACGGCATGAGGGTCCGCTCGAACGCGCGGCTCACGACGAGCGCGAGCGCGAGGACCACCCCGAGCAGGCTCGCGATCAGGAGGCCCACGAGCGTCTCGCCCGCCGTGACGAGCGCGTTGTACGGCGCGCTCGTCGGCGCGAGCGGCGG
>NZ_KI912637.1:27918-37602 GCF_000519345.1 Deinococcus pimensis DSM 21231 | reverse complement strand
GCGTCGCCGTCGCGAAGAAGCGGGGGTCCTCGCGCGCCTCGAAGCTGCGGGGCTGCGGCAGGTCCACCTCCACGACGCCCTCGATGCGGCCCGGACGGGACGTCATCACGACGACGCGGGTGGACAGGAACACCGCCTCGCTGATGGAGTGCGTGACGAACACGACCGTCTTGCGGGTCTCGCGCCACAGGCGCAGCAGTTCCAGGTTGAGGTTCTCGCGGGTGATCTCGTCGAGCGCCCCGAAGGGCTCGTCCATGAACAGCACGGGCGGGTCGAACGCGAGGGCCCGCGCGATGGACACGCGCTGCTGCATGCCGCCCGAGAGCTGCCACGGGAAGCTCCGCGCGAACGCTTCGAGGCCGACGAGGCGCAGCATCCGCTCGGCCCGCTCGCGCCGCTCCGCGCGCGGGAAGTCCATGACCTCCAGGGGCAGCATCACGTTCGAGAGGACGGTGCGCCACTCCATGAGGGCGGGCGCCTGGAAGACGTAGCCGTACGCGCGCGCCTCCCGCGCGGCGGCCGGCGTGAGCCCACCGATGAGGAGCTCGCCCGCGGTGGGCGACGCGAGGTCCGCGAGGAGCCGCAGCAGCGTCGTCTTGCCGCACCCGGACGGCCCGATGAGGCTGACGAACTCACCCGCGCCGATCTCCAGGTTGGCGTTCTGGAGCGCGACCGTGTCGGACGAGCCCGCCGCGCCCGGGAAGACCATGCTGACGTCCCGGACGCTGATGGCGCCCGCGCCCTCCCCCGAGCGGGGCGCGGCGCGTCCGGCGGTGGCGGTCACGCGAACTCCGGTTCCCGCGCGGGCGTGCGGCGCAGGAAGGTGCCACGTCCGGGCTCCCCGACGAACTCACCGTCACGCGCGGCGACCTGCCCGCGCAGGATCACCACGGAGGGCCGCCCGTCGATCTCGAAGCCCTCGAAGCCGTTGTAGTCGTTGTTGACGTGCTGCGTCGCGACGCTGATGACGCCGCGGTACGCGGGGTCGTACACCACGAGGTCCGCGTCGGAGCCCACCGCGACCGTGCCCTTGCGGGGGAAGAGCCCGAAGAGCCGCGCGGCGCGGGTGCTCGCGGCGTCCACGAAGCGGTGCAGGTCGAGCCGCCCGCGGCTCACGCCGTACGTCCAGAGCAGGTTCACGCGGTCCTCGATGGCGGGGATGCCGTTGGGGATCTTCGTGAAGTCCCCCTCCCCCATCGCCTTCTGCGCCACGTCGAAGGGGCAGTGGTCCGTGCCGACCGTGTCGATCAGACCCGCCGCGAGCGCGTCCCACAGCGCCTTCTGGTTGGATTTGTCGCGCAGCGGGGGGCTCATGACGTACTTCATGCCCTCCACGCCCTCACGCTCCGCGTACGTCCTGTCGAGCAGGAAGTGCGGGATGACGCTCTCCACCGTGAGGTCCACGCCGCGCGCCTTGGCGTCCAGCGCGACCTTCAGGGCGGGCGCGCAGGAGAGGTGCACGACGTAGCCGCGCGCGCCCGTCGCCTCCAGGAAGGTCGCGAAGCGGTTGGTGCCCTCGGCCTCCACCTCCTCGGGGCGGCTCGGCTCGTGCCACTCGGGGCCGGTTCTGCCCTCCGCGAGGAGCTTCTGCTGGAGCCGCGCGACGAGCTCGGCGTTCTCGCAGTGCGCCGTGACGATCACGCCGAGTTCCCTGGCGAGCATCAGGGTCTGGTAGAGCTCGCCGTCCTCCACGCCGAAGAAGTTCTTGTACGAGAGGAACACCTTGAAGGAGCTGACGCCGTCCGCGACGATCTGCCGCAGTTGCGTCTCGGTCTGCTCGTCGTACTTCGTGACGGCCATGTGGAAGGTGTAGTCGCACGCGCTCTGGCCCTGCGCCTTGGACTTCCAGAGGTGGTAGCCCTCCAGGGCGTCCTCGCCGCGTGAGGGGCAGCACATCTCGATGAAGGTGGTGGTGCCGCCCACGAGCGCCGCGCGGCTCGCGGTGGCGTGCGTGTCCTTCGCGAAGGTCGCCATGAACGGCAGGTACACGTGCACGTGCGGGTCGATGAAGCCCGGGAAGACGTACTTCCCGGTCGCGTCGATCACCTCGGTGCCGTCGGGGACCTCCAGGTTCGTGCCGATGCGGGTGATGGTCTCGTGCTCGACGTAGACGTCCGCGCGGAAGCGGGCGTCGGCGGTGACGATCTCGCCGTTCCTGATCAGTAGGGGCATGTCGTGGGCCTCCTGGGTGTGCGGGCGGACACAGCGGTGAGCGTTCGGCGGTCAGTGTTCGGTGGTCGTGGTCGAGCGGGTCCTCCTGACGGCCGGTCGCTGACGGCTGACGGCTCAGTGGATGTCGATGCCGACCTCCTCGCGGTACCGCTCCATCGCGGCCCAGTCCTGCGTGACGGCGGGCTGCTCGCGGGTGAGCTGCGACCACGTGACGCTCTCGCGGCCCGAGGGGACGCTCACCATCTCGATGCAGGCGTCGACGGGGCACACGCCCGCGCACAGGGCGCAGCCGACGCAGTCGTCCTCGCGCACGACGGGCTGGGGGCGACCGTCCGCGACCGCCTTGCCATTCACTCTCTCGTCGTAGCCGGGGTCCACGCGGATGCCCGCCGGGTCGTGCAGGTCGATGCACTGGTGCGCGGTGTCGTTGCACGCGACGTAGCAGAGGTTGCAGCGGATGCACTTGTCAGGGTCGATGCGCGCCACGACGCGCGAGGACAGGTCGAAGTCGCCGAAGCTGCTCACGCGCGGCACGCTGAGGCCCACGACGTCGCGGACGCTCGCGAAGCCGTGGTCGTCGAGCCAGTTGCTGAGGCCGTCCGTGAGGTCCTCGATGATGCGGTAGCCGTAGTGCATCGCGGCGGTGCAGACCTGCAGGCTGGTCGCGCCCAGCAGAAGGAACTCCGCCGCGTCGCGCCAGGTCTGGATGCCGCCCATGCCGCTGATCGGCAGGCCCGCACGCGCGACGTCGGGCGTGGTCGCGACGGCGGAGAGCAGGTGCAGCGCGATGGGCTTCACGGCGGGCCCGGCGTACCCGCCGTGACTGCCCTTGCCGCCCACGCTGGGCGTCAGCTCGAAGGTGTCGAGGTTCACGCCGATCACGCTGTTGATGGTGTTGATCAGCGAGAGGGCGTTCGCGCCGCCCGCCACGGCGGCCTGCGCGGGCCGCGTGATGTCCGTGACGTTGGGCGTGAGCTTCACGATGACGGGGATGCTCGCGACGGACGTGACCCAGCGCGTGATCTGCTCGCAGTACTCCGGCACCTGCCCCACGGCGGCGCCCATGCCGCGCTCGCTCATGCCGTGCGGGCAGCCGTAGTTGAGCTCGATGCCGTCCGCGCCGGTGTCCTCGATGCGCCGCACGATGTCCGCCCAGGCGCGCGGGTCGCTCTCCACCATGGCGCTCACGATGACGGCGCGGTCCGGGAAGAGGCGCTTGACCTCCGCGATCTCGCGCAGGTTCACCTCCAGCGGACGGTCGGAGATGAGCTCCATGTTGTTGAGTCCGACGACGCGCTGGCCGTACACGCTCAGGGTGCCGTAGCGGTTGCTGATGTTCAGGACGGGCGCGCCGATGGTCTTCCAGACGGCGCCGCCCCAGCCCGCCTCGAACGCCCGGATGATCTGCGCGCCGCTGTTGGTGGGGGGCGCGCTCGCGAGCCAGAAGGGGTTGGGGGAGCGGATGCCCGCGAAGTCGATGCTGAGGTCAGCCATGGTTCACCTCGCCCGTGACGGAGGGCGTGACCGTGATGGTGGTGGTCGGGGCGTTCGCCGTGAGGTCGGCGTGAATGGCGCGCGCGGCGAGCTTGCCGTCCTGCACGGCCATGACGGTGCTGGCGCTCCCACGGACGCGCACGCAGTCACCGCCTGCCCAGACGCGCTCGGCGCTGGTTCGCAGGTCGTCATCCACACGGATGTAGCCCTTCTCGGTCTCCAGACCGAGCTCCACGGCGAGCGCGGGCTTCTCCTGCCCGACCGCCGTGATGACCTGATCGCAGGGCAGCACGAACTCGCTGCCCGCCACGAGGATCGGGGTGGGGCGTCCGCTCGCGTCGAGCCCCCCGAGCTCCACGCGCAGGCACTCCAGGCCCGTCACGCGTCCGTGCTCGCTGAGCACGCGGATGGGCTGCGTGTGGAAGCGGTAGCGGATGCCTTCGAGCAGCGCGAACTCGTACTCGTGCCGGTAGGCGGTCATCTGGTCCTCGCCTCGGCGGTAGACCATCGTGACGTCCGCGCCCCGGCGGGCGATGGTGGCGGCGTCCACGGCGGTGTTGCCCGCGCCGATCACGAGGACCTCGCGGCCCACGTGCAGGTGGTCCGGGTCGAGCTTGCTGGCCTCGATGAAGCTCAGGCCGTCCGTGACGTGCTCCTCCCCGACGAGGCCCATGGCGGGCACCGCGCCGAGGCCCACGGCGAGGAAGACCGCGTCGTGCCGGGCGAGCAGCGCCTGCAGGTCGGGGCGCGTGCGGATCTCGGTGTTCGTGCGGACCTCCACCCCGAGCCGGGTGAGGGAGCGCAGTTCGCGCTGCGCCACCTCGACGGGTTCGCGCAGCACGATGATGCCGTAGGTGCTGAGGCCCCCGCCGAGTTCGCGCTTCTCGTAGAGGGTGACGTCGTGCCCGAGCTTGGCGAGCTCGCCGGCGCAGGAGATCCCGGCGGGTCCGCTGCCGACGACGGCGACGCTGCGGCCCGTGGGTTCACCTTTCCGGAAGATCTCGATGTCGCGCTGCCACACGTGGTCCACGGCGTGCCGCTGGAGGCGGCCGATCTGGATGGGCGTGTGGTCCTTCCCGAGGACGCACGCACCCTCGCAGAGTTCCTCGACGGGGCAGACGCGCGCGCAGGTCCCGCCGAGGAAGTTGCTCTCCAGGATGGTGCGCGCGCTGCCGCGCAGGTTTCCCGTGGCGATCTTGCGGATGAAGGTGGGGATGTCGATGTGGGTGGGGCAGGCCTGCAGGCACGGCGCGTCGTAGCAGTACAGGCAGCGGTTGGCCTCCACGGCGGCCTCCTGCTCGGTCATGGGCGGCAGGAGTTCCGCGAGGGGCGCGGTGCGGCGTGGTTCGTCCATTCCTTGACCTCCGTGTCAGGTAGCGTCGCTACGCGGGTGTGGAAGGTGGCCGGGCACTCGGGCCCGGCGGGCGCGACCCACGGTTCGGCCCCTCACGGGAGGCGATTTAACCGCTGCGGTACTGAGCGTCGGATGACGCGGGCAACCCGGGGCACGGTGCGGGAATGGAAGCGGGTTGGTCCATTGTTCACCTTTTTCCGGACGGATTGCAAGATTGAGGCAAGTTCGTCCAGGAAAAAGGCATGAAAGATGCCGACTGTCCAGAAAATCAGCGACAGCCTGCAACGAGGCGTTGAGCCCCGGTTCCCGGCACGAGGCAGGACGACGAGACGACGGACCGGGTTGAGAGGTACCTCCACTGTACACCCGCGCGTCCATACGGAGCCGGAATGCAAAAGAAGACGCCCGCCGGGCGAACCCGGCGGGCGTGAAGCACGAGGCTTACTTCTTCAGGAGGCTGTTGACGATGTTCTGCGGCGTGCTCGCGTAGTGGTCGAAGAACATCGAGTAGCTCGCGCGGCCCTGCGTCATGGAACGCATGTCGGTCGCGTAGCCGAACATCTCGGAGAGGGGCACGAAGGCCTTCACGATCTGCGCGTTGCCACGCGCCTCCATGCCCTGGATCTGGCCACGACGGCTGTTCAGGTCGCCGATGATGTCGCCCATGTACTCCTCGGGGACGGTCACCTCGACGCGCATGACGGGTTCGAGCAGCGCGGGCGCGCCCTTCTGGACGGCCTCCTTGAGCGCCATCGAACCGGCGATCTTGAACGCCATTTCCGACGAGTCGACCTCGTGGTACGAGCCGTCGTACACGGTGACCTTCATGTCCACCACGGGGAAGCCCATGAGCGGACCGGCCTGCATGGCCTCCTCGATGCCCTTCTGCGCGGGCGCCACGTACTCGCGGGGCACGGTACCGCCGACCACGGCGTTCTCGAACACGAAGCCCGAGCCGGGCTCCAGCGGTTCCGCCTTGATCTTCACGTGGCCGTACTGACCGCGACCGCCGGACTGACGGACGAACTTGCCCTCGACGTCCACGGGCTTCGTGATCGTCTCGCGGTACGCCACCTGCGGCGCGCCGACGTTCGCCTCGACCTTGTACTCGCGCTTCAGGCGGTCCACGAGGATCTCGAGGTGAAGCTCGCCCATGCCCGCGATGATGGTCTGGCCGCTCTCCTGGTCGGTCTCGACCTTGAAGGTCGGGTCCTCCTCGGCGAGGCGGGACAGGCCCATGCCCATCTTCTCCTGGTCGGCCTTCGTCTTCGGCTCGATCGCGAGCTTAATGACGGGCTCCGGAACGTCGATGGACTCCAGGAGCACGCGGTCGTCGTCGTCACCGATGAGGGTGTTGCCCGTACCGGCTTCCTTGAGGCCGATCACGGCGCCGAGCTCGCCGGCCTTGAGCTCCGTGACCTCCTCGCGGTGGTTGGCGTGCATCTTGAGGAGACGACCGACGCGTTCGCGCTTGCCCTTGGAGGCGTTGTACACGTACGTGCCGCTCGACAGGGTGCCCGAGTAGATGCGGACGAAGGTCAGGCGGCCCACGTAGGGGTCGGCCATGATCTTGAACGCGAGGCCCGCGAGCTTGCCGCCCGCGTCGGCGGGGAACTCGTGCTCCTCGCCTTCCTCGGTGCGGCCACGGATGGCGGGCACTTCGAGGGGGCTGGGGAGGTAGTCCACGACGGCGTCGAGGAGAAGCTGAACGCCCTTGTTCTTCAGCGCGGAGCCGCAGAGCACGGGGAAGATCTTCTTCTCGATGGTGCCCTTGCGGATCGCCGCGACGAGCTGGTCGACGCTGGGCTCCTCGCCTTCGAGGTACATCATCATGAGCTCTTCGTCCACCTCGGCGGCGGCCTCGATCAGCGCGGAGCGCATCTCGGCGACCTTGTCCGCGTACTCGGCGGGCACGTCGTGCTCCTCGATGTCGGTGCCGAGGTCGTTGGTGTACGTGTAGGCACGCTGACGGACGATGTCGATGATGCCCTTGAACTCGCTCTCCTGGCCCATCGGGTACTGGATGGGCGCGGGGATCGCGCCGAGGCGCTCCTTGATGTCGTTGATGACCAGCTCGAAGCTCGCGCCGGTCTTGTCCATCTTGTTGGAGAACGCGATGCGGGGCACGCCGTAACGGTCGGCCTGACGCCACACCGTCTCGGACTGGGGCTCCACGCCCTGGCTGGAGTCGAACACCGCGACGGCGCCGTCGAGGACGCGCATGGAACGCTCCACCTCGATGGTGAAGTCCACGTGGCCGGGCGTGTCGATGATGTTGACGGTGTACTCCTGGCCGAAGCGGGTCCAGCGCGCGGTGGTGGCGGCGGCCGTGATGGTGATGCCGCGCTCGCGCTCCTGCTCCATCCAGTCCATCGTCGCGGCGCCGTCGTGCACCTCGCCGATGTTGTGCGTACGACCGGTGTAGTACAGGATGCGCTCGGTCGTGGTGGTCTTGCCCGCGTCGATGTGCGCGGCAATCCCGATGTTGCGGAAGAGGTTGAGGTAACTGCTCGTCTGGGTCGTCATATTGTTCACTCCAACAGGAGAGGTCGCGAGGTCGCTGTCCGGGGAAGCTCCTTCCCTGGAAGTAGGGACGGCGGGGCGGACCCACCGTCCCTACTCAGCTGCTCCCCGGCGCGCGAACGCGCCCGACGGGATTTACCAGCGGTAGTGCGCGTAGGCGCGGTTGGCCTCGGCCATGCGCTCGACGTCGTCCTTCTTCTTGACGGCGCCGCCACGGCCCTGCGCGGCGTCCATCAGCTCGCCCGCCATGCGCTCCACGGCGGTGCGCTCGGGACGGCTGTCGGCCGCGAGGGCGATCCAGCGCAGCGCGACGCTCTGCGTGCGGCGCGGGTTCACCTCGACGGGCACCTGGTAGGTGCTGCCGCCGACGCGGCGCGAGCGGACCTCGACGCGCGGCTTGACGTTGTCGTACGCCTGCTTGAACACCGTGAGGGGGTTCTGGCCGGTACGCTCCTGAACGAGGCGGAGGGCCCCGTAGAAGATGCGGCTGGCAAGGTTCTTCTTGCCGTCACGCATCAGGCGGTTGATCATGGCGCTCACCACGACATCGTTGTAGACGAGATCGGGCTGAACGGGACGGACTTCTGCTCTGCGACGACGTGCCACGGCTTACCCCTTACTTCTTCTTCGCACCGGCAGCCGCGGCGCCCGCCTTGGGCTTCTTGGTGCCGTACTTCGAGCGGCTCTTGTTGCGGTCCTTCACGCCGGCGGTGTCGAGGCTACCGCGGACGATGTGGTAGCGCACGCCCGGGAGGTCCTTCACACGACCGCCGCGGATCAGCACGACGCTGTGCTCCTGGAGGTTGTGGCCCTCGCCGGGGATGTAGGCCGTGACCTCGAAGCCGCTCGTGAGACGCACACGGGCGATCTTGCGAAGCGCCGAGTTGGGCTTCTTGGGGGTGGTGGTCTTCACGACCGTGCAGACGCCACGGCGCTGCGGGCTGCTCTTGAGAGCCGGGACCTTCGTCTTCTTACGAAGCGTCGCGCGGCCCTTGCGAAGAAGTTGCTGAACGGTTGGCAAGTAGAAATCACTTCCTTTGCGAAGCGGACCCGGCGCCCTGGCGCGCCCGCGGTCCATGAAATTTCGCCCCACCCGGTTCGGTCAGCATGGCTCCGTTCAGAAGCTCCCCGTCGAGGAGGGCCGGGGGAAGCCACCCGGCGGCAACGGTGCCGGGCAGATTCCAACCCAGGTATCTTAGCGTGCCGGGCGTCCCCCGTGCAAGGCAGCAGCGTACGGTGCCGCGCCGGAAAAAATGAGCTGCAGGACAGGCTTCTCACCGGACACCCGGACGCGCGCCCCACGTCGTCTTGACAAGCCACACACCCTCCGCTACATTACGTGAGCCCTGAGCGCCGAGGTGGCGGAATTGGTAGACGCACTAGTTTCAGGGACTAGCGCCGCGAGGCGTAGGGGTTCAAGTCCCCTCCTCGGCACCACCCTGAACTCCCCCGCATTCGCGGGGGAGTTCGCTTTGACCTCCCCGGTGACACCGGGAAATCCCAGCACGCAGGAAAGGGAGCGGGCCTGTCGCCCGCTCCCTTTCTCCTCATTCTCGCGCCTCAGCCCAGGCCCTGCGCGCGCCGATACGCCTGCGCGCGCGGCCAGCGGTCCTCCCGCGCCCGCTCGTACACCGCCACCAGATCCCGCGCGCGCGCCGATACGTCGTACGCGCCCGGCGATCGGCGCGCGCCCTCGCGCAACCCCTCCAGCACCCCCGGCGAGAGCACCCGCGTCATGCCCGCCGCGAGCGACGCCACGTCCGGCTCGCACAGCGCGCCGTTCACACCGTCCCGCACGAGGTCCTCCGCCGCCGGGTACCGCGTCGCCACGAGGGGCGCGCCCGCCGCGAGCGCCTCGATCATGCTCATCGGCAGCACCTCCGACGTGCTCGCCGTCACGAACGCGTCCGCCGCCTCCAGGTACGTCGGCACCCGCGCGTACTCCACCGCGCCCGCGAACACCACCGGCAGGTCACGCGCCTGCCGCTCCAGGGACGTGCGCGCCGGACCGTCCCCCACCACCAGCAGGCGCGCGTCCGGACGCGACCCCAGCACCACCGAGAACGCCGCGAGCAGCGTCTCCAGGTTCTTCTCCGGCGCGAGCCGCCCCAGGTACACCAGCACCGGCGCCTCCGGCGGCA
>NZ_KI912637.1:27251-27818 GCF_000519345.1 Deinococcus pimensis DSM 21231 | reverse complement strand
CGTGCGGCGCGTCGTGATCGGCACGGCGGCCGTGCGGCAGCCCGAACTCGTCGGGCGGCTCGTGGAGCGCCACGACGCCGAGCGGATCGTCGTGAGCGTCGACGCGCGCGGCATGGACGTCGCCGTGCACGGCTGGGCCGAGGGCAGCGGCGTCCGCGTCGAGGAACTCACCGCGCGCCTCTCCACGCAGGGCCTGGAGACGCTGATCTTCACGGACGTCAGCCGCGACGGCACCCTGCGCGGCCTCGACCGCGACCTCATGGCCACCGTGCGCCGCCTCTGGACGAACACCCTCATCGTGGGCGGCGGCGTCGCGGACGTCACGGACGTGCGCCTGCTCGACGAGCTCGGCATCGAGGGCGCCATCGTGGGCCGCGCCATCTACGAGGGCACCCTCCCCTACCCCGTCCCTGCCGGGGTGTAGGCCGTCCTGCGCGTGACCCGCGCGAGGACGTGGCGTTAGACTCGGGCATGACCGACACCGCCGCCGTGACCGTCCACGCCCTGCTCGAACGCGCGCGCGCCGCGAGTCGAGGCCTCGCCCGGCACGACCGCGACCGCGCCCTC
>NZ_KI912637.1:26678-27151 GCF_000519345.1 Deinococcus pimensis DSM 21231 | reverse complement strand
GGTCGGCCAGGCCGTGCTGATGCAGGAGTGGGCGCGGGCCTTCGCGCCGCGCGCCGTCGCGCAGTTCCTGCTCTCGGCGGACGACATCCGGGACCGGCGCCGCTTCGTGAACGCGAAGCACGCGCTCGAACGGGCCCTCAAGCTCGGCGTCGTGCCCGTCGTGAACGAGAACGACACGGTCGCCACGCAGGAACTGCGGCTCGGCGACAACGACACGCTCTCCGCGTGGGTGGCGTACCTCGCGGAGGCCGACACGCTCGTGCTGCTCACGGACGTGGACGGCCTGTACACCGCCGACCCCTCGCGCGATCCGGAGGCCCGGCGCATTCCCGTCGTGGAGGACGTGGCGGGGGTCCGGCACCTCGCGGGAGGCTCGCGCTCCTCCGTCGGGACGGGCGGCATGGCGACGAAGCTCCGCGCCGCCGAGATCGCGGCGGACGCGGGCATCGAGACGGTCATCCTCGGCGGGGGCG
>NZ_KI912637.1:25451-26578 GCF_000519345.1 Deinococcus pimensis DSM 21231 | reverse complement strand
AGCCGAACGCGCCCAGATCCACCGGGTTCGGCAGACGCGTCACCGCGCCCCGGTAGCCGTAGCGGCGCAGCATCTCCTCCATCGCCGCGCCCGGCGCGAGCACCGCGTCCGACGCCGCCGCGAACGCGCTCACGTGGCGCTTCAGCAGCCGACGCGACAGCCGACGCGGCAACCGCGTGTAGTGCAGGTACTCGTGGTACTGCGTGTGCGCCGTGAAGACCAGCGGCACCCCGGTCCTGCGCGCCCAGCGCAGCGCCAGTTGACCCGACAGGAACGGATGCATCGTGTGCAGCACGTCCAGGTCCGCGAGCGGCAACCGCGCCGTCACCGCGACGCTCGGCCACAGCAGCAGCGGATAATCGTCCGGCGCGCCGATCGACGTGGTCGGCAGCCGCCACACACCCTCCTCCCGCGTCCGGTCGCGACGTGGGTGCTCCGGCGCGAACACCCGCACCTCGTGGCCCAGCGCGCGCAACCCACGCACGAAGAGCGCCGTCGACGTCGCCACGCCGTTGCGGGACGGAAGATACGTGGCCGTGACAATACCGATACGCAAAAGGCCTCCTGACGGCCAGTCTAACGTGCGACCCCGCCGAAACCGTCGTGACGACACACACGAGAATGAAAGGGAGAAGACGGGGCGGCTCGCCCGTTCGGGCCTGGGTCGACCTCGCGTCAGTACAGGTCCGGGAGTGGCCGTCCAGCCTTTGGTCTTCGCCGGCCCGTCGGAGGACGGACCCGAGCGGTCGGGTCCTTCTGCCTGGGGCGCCCACGTGTCTCCACAACCTTGGCGGGGCGGCCGCGCCGTTCGGGCCTGGAGCGTCGCCGCGCCTATACTCTTCGTTATGCCGTTGATCATCCCCTGCGTCGACATCCAGTCGGGCCGCGCCGTGCGTCTCTACGAGGGCGATCCCGACCGCGAGACCGTCTACTTCGACTCGCCCGTGGAGGCCGCGCGTCACTGGGTGTCGCTCGGCGCGGGCCTGCTGCACCTCGTGGACCTCGACGCCGCCACCGGGCGCGGCGAGAACCGGGACGTCATCGCCGAGATCGTCCGCGCCGTGGACGTACCCGTCGAGGTGGGCGGCGGCGTCCGCGACGAGGCCGCCGCGGACGCGCTCCTCGCG
>NZ_KI912637.1:24469-25351 GCF_000519345.1 Deinococcus pimensis DSM 21231 | reverse complement strand
CACGGACCGCGCGAGCGTCACGGCGCTGCTGGAGGCGCGCGGCCTCGTGGACCTCGTGATTCCGCGCGGCGGGGCGGGCCTCATCCGCGCGGTCGTGGAGGGCGCGCGCGTGCCCGTCATCGAGACGGGCGTCGGCAACTGCCACCTGTACGTGCACCGCGACGCGGACCTCGACGTGGCCCTCAGGCTGCTGCTCAACGGGAAGGTGCAGCGGCCCGGCGTGTGCAACGCCCTCGAGACGCTCCTCGTGGACCGCGAGATCGCGCCCGTCTTCGTGCCGCTCGCGGTGAAGGCCCTGCGCGACGCGGGCGTGGAGGTGCGCGGCGACGACGGCGCGGCCATGTACGCGCCCGGCGTTCGGCCCGCCACGGAGGAGGACTGGGAGACGGAGTTCCTCGACCTCGTCATCGCGGTGCGCGTCGTGGACGGCCTGCCGGGCGCGCTCGACCACATCGGGCGTTACGGCTCGAAGCACAGCGAGGCCGTCGCGACGACCTCGCTGGACGTCGCGCGACGCTTTCAGGACGGCGTGGACGCCGCGTGCGTGTACGTGAACGCCAGCACGCGCTTCACGGACGGCTTCGAGTTCGGGTTCGGCGCGGAGATCGGCATCAGCACGCAGAAGCTGCACGCGCGCGGCCCGATGGGGCTCGCGGAGATGGTGACGTACCAGTACCGCCTCACGGGCGAGGGGCAGATCCGCTGACATGCGGCGCGTGGTCGTCAAGGTCGGCAGCAGCAGCCTCACGGACGCCTCCGGGCGGATCGAGCCGCCCCGCCTGTGGGCGATCGCGCGGGCCGTGATGAGCCTCCCCGGGGAGGTCACGGTCGTCTCCAGCGGCGCGGTCGCGGCGGGACGCGGGGTGCTCGGCGCGGACCGGC
>NZ_KI912637.1:24166-24369 GCF_000519345.1 Deinococcus pimensis DSM 21231 | reverse complement strand
GCGGGATGAGCGTCGAGAAGGTCACGGTGCCCTTCGGCGTGATCGGCATGATCTACGAGTCGCGCCCGAACGTCACGGTGGACGCGGCGGCGCTGTGCCTCAAGGCGGGCAGCGCCGTCGTGCTGCGCGGCAGTTCCAGCGCGCTGGGCACGAACCGCGTGCTGGTGCGCGCCATGCGCGCGGGCCTGCGCGACGCGGGCCTT
>NZ_KI912637.1:2687-24066 GCF_000519345.1 Deinococcus pimensis DSM 21231 | reverse complement strand
CGGCGCGGCTGGCTGCTGCACGGCACGCCGCGCGGCGCGGTCCACGTGGACGAGGGGGCCGCCGCGGCCCTCCTGAAGGGCAAGTCCCTCCTGCCGAGGGGCGTGACGCGCGTGGAGGGCAGCTTCGACTTCGGGGACGTGGTGCGCGTCCACGGGCCCTCCGGGCCGGTCGCGCAGGGCCTCTCGAACTACTCCGCGGCGGACGTGGAGCGCATCCGGGGCCTCGCCACGCACGAGATCGAGGGCGCGCTCGGCACGAAGGACTTCGACGAGGTCGTGCACCGCAACCAGCTCGTGCTGCTCCAGCCGCAGGAATGACGAGGGGCCCCCGGCGAGTTCCGGGGGCCCCTCGAACCGGGGCGTCAGGACGCGCGGCGTCCACGGCCCGACAGGGCGCGGATGAGCATCACGACCGGCAGAGCGGGCAGCGCGAGCAGCGCCAGCACCCCGCGCGACAGCAGGCTGCCGGGACCGGGCAGTGGTCCCGCCGGGCCACGCGCGGGGGACGCGGCGTTCGTGGCAGCGGGCGCGCCCCCACCACCGATGCCGGTCGCACCGGGACGCGCGGGCGTCGGGGTGGTGGCGGGCACGGGCGAGTTCGGCGTCTTCTGCGCGGCCTCCAGCTCGGCCTGGCTGGGCGTGGGGTCGATGTCGCTGCCCGCGCGGGCCAGCGCGAGCTTCTTCTCGGGGCTGCGGACGCCCCCGGCGCGCGAGCCGAGCCGCTGGCTGTGCACCCACGTGATCTCCGCGCCGAGGAAGAGGATCTGCGCGGAGTAGTAGATCCACAGCAGCAGCACCACGAGCGAACCGACCGCGCCGGGCACGCTCGTCCCGCCGAAGCGCCCGAAGTAGAAGCCGATCAGCGCCTGCCCGATCGTGAACAGCACCGCCGTGACGAACGCGCCGAAGCGCACGTCGCTCCACGAGAGCTTCACGTCCGGCAGGTAGCGGTACACCACGCTGAACATGCCCGTGAAGAGCGCCACGGAGAGCAGCAGCGTCCCGATCCGCGCGAAGATCGCGCCCGCCCCGATGATGTCTCCGAGCTGCGAGGCGTACGCCGACAGGATCGTGTTGCCCACGACGAACGCGAGGATCAGCACCACGAACAGCAGCACCAGCACGAAGGACACCAGTCGCGATCGCACGACCTTCCAGAAGCCCGACACGGGCGCCGGGTCCGCGCCCCACAGGGTGTTGATGGCGTCCTGCAGCTGCACGAACAGGCCCGTCGCGGAGAAGAACAGGATGACGAAGCTCAGGACGCTGCTGAGGATGTTGGTGCCCGACTTGCTGGCGCTGTCGAGCAGGGGCGTGAGGACCTGCTCCACGTTCGCGCCGCTCCCGACGGCGTTGCCGATCGTCTGGAAGAGCTGCTGGCGGATCTCGTCCCGACCGAGAAAGAGGCCCGCGATGGACACGAGCAGCACGAGCAGGGGACCGATGGACGAGATGGCGTAGTAGGCGAGCGCCGCGCCGAGGCGCGGCGCCTTGTCCTGGCCGAAGGCCTTGAAGGAATCCACGAGGATCGCGCGGGCATCGTCGAACGTCACGCCCCAACTGTAGGAGCGCCAGGCGTGCGGGTCATATGGCGAGGCTAAAGGGACCCGCAGGAGATGCGCCCACGACGCGAAGCGAGCCCGGGTGCAGGGGCCGGGCTCGCGGGTTCAGGGTTTATTTGAGTTTAAAGAGCAGGAGTTCCGTGCCAGCCTGGCACACTCCCGTGAATGAGATCGCGCGTTCCACAGGAAAGCCGATGGCCTTCTGGCCCTCCCGGCCGACCGGGTAGTTCTGCCCGTTGATCTGGAATTGCCCAGGGCGGGGCTCCCAGGCGGTTCCGGTGGGATAATCTTCATATGCTCGGCCACAAAAAATAGCATAGTCGCCCTTTTCTTTTACTGCTATCCTCAATTTCCCGGTCTTCTTTGAAATACTTGTCCCAAATTTTCCTCCATAAGGTGGTGTCTCCGTCATTCTCTGCCGCACTGGCACTTTTCTCAGTTCTGACATGCTCACCACTCTGACCCCTGCTATCGCAGAAATCGTCGAGGATATAAACAAATAAGCACTGATCATTGTAAAACTGATGGATTTTTTCATTTGTAAATCATTTATATTACAAGTGGAGTTGCTGTCATAACAGCAACTCCATCGTACAACGTGCTTACTTCTCGCATGTTGATATTCAACAAAAGACCCACTATCGAATGGGACTCTCACAGAGGCGAATCATCCTTCACCAGCGGATGTTCCGACCCGCTCAAGGGGTCCCTTCAGTGCGCTTCCGCCTGCAGCTCCTCAGTCTTCGCCCAGCAGGGGGGCCAGCCGGTTCGGGCCTGGGGCGTCAGTGCGCTCCCGCCTGCAGGTCCCGCCAGGCCCCGAACGTCACCGGGAAGAGCGGCTCGGCGAGTTCGGCCATCGCGCGCGCGTAGAGCATCGTCTCGTACTGCGCGCCCTTGTGGTCGCGCAGGCCGAGGAAGTGGAGCAGGCTCCTCAGGTTGAAGGTCCAGTAGCTCTCGGTGTACATCGCCTGCGGCAGCACGCCGCGCGCCTGCTCGCGGGTCACGCCGAGCGCGAGGAGCCGTTCGTACGCCTCGTAGGCGGTGCGCCACGCGCCCGCCCAGACGTCGTGCGCCTCCGCCTGATCGATGGTGCCCTCCTCGTCCACGACGGACGCCTGACGGTTGCTGCGCGCCTGCCTGCGGAACTCGGCGGGGGTGTAGACGCGCTCCTGCACCTCCACGTAGCGCCCCGAGATTTCATTCTTGCTGACGCCAACCCTATGTCTGACCATCTGCCGATCGACAAAAATGGGGCAGACGATCTTGTACGTGATGAGGTTGTGCTCGAAGGGACTGCCGTGCTTCTCGCGCAGGAGGTAGCGGATGAGCTTCTCGTCACGCGCGTCGAGCGGGAGGCTGTTGTCCCCGCCGAAGGAGACGCGGGCGGCGTTGACCACGGACTTGTCGTCCCCCACGTGCTGGACGAGCGCGACGCTTCCGACGCCGTCGGCGAGCGGGTACAGGATCTTCTCGGCGGTCATGGCGGTCATGCGGCCCAGCGTACATGAGGAGGGCGTGAAGGAGATGAACGCGGTCGGGCCACGTCAGACCGGCTCCCCGACGAGCGCCTCCAGGCTCAGGCCGCCCGCGCGCAGCACCGCCTCCATCTGCGCGGGCGTCACGGGCAGCACGCTGAGGCGGTTGCCGCGCCGCACCAGCGCGAAGTCCGCGAGCTGGGGCAGGGCGCGCAGCTCGTCCAGTGTCACGAGCCGCGCGAGCGGACGCACGGGCGCCACGTCCACCATGCTCCAGCGGGGCTCGTCACGGGAGCTGCGCGGATCGAAGTAGGGACTGGCGCCGTCGAACTGCAGGTCGTCCGGGTACGCGGCCCGGATCACGCGCGCCACGCCCGCCACGCCCGGCGCCTTCGTGTTGCTGTGATAGAAGAGCGCCAGGTCGCCCACGCTCATCTCGCGCAGGAAGTTGCGCGCCTGATAGTTGCGCACGCCGTTCCACGGCTCGCGCCCGACCCGGGTGAGGTCCGCGAAGGAGAAGACGTCCGGTTCGGACTTGAGCAGCCAGTAACGCACGCCCCTCATGGTAATCGGTTCAGGAAATCTTGACTCTGTCGGCGGGCGCACCTCCGGACCCGCCAGGGTAGGGTCGCGCACCTTGGCCGCGCGGACACGCCACTACAGTGCGGGTATGCGCCGCTCTCCGTGGCTTCCGATCCTGCTGCTCGTCGCGGTGGGCCTGTACTTCGCGCCACGTGAGTCCGGGCGGCCCTTCGAGTTCAACTTCGACTTCAGCCCCATCCCACGCCTCCAGTCCCCCGCCGACCTGCCCGCCGAGGCGCAGGACCTCTTCCGCAAGACGCGGCCCGCCAGCGTCCGCGTGGAGCAGAGCCAGGACGTGTACGGCGCGCCCGACGCGATCGGCACGGGCTTCTTCATCGACTCCAAGGGGACCCTGCTCACCGCCTACCACGTCATCGAGGGCGCGAAGTTCCTCAACGTCACGACCGTGTCCCGTCAGCGCTTCCGCGCGGAGGTCGTGGGCTTCGACGCGGCGCGCGACGTGGCCGTCCTGAAGGCGAACGTGCGCGGCACCGTCCCGTACCTCCAGCTCGCCGAGCGCTCCCCGCGCATCGGGGAGCGCGTCCTCGCGGTCGGCAACAGCAGAGGGCAGTTCCTCCAGCCGCGCCGGGGCCGACTGCTGAGGCTCGGCGCGGAAGCCGCGCGCGCGGACTTCCCGCAGGGCACGCTGGAGATGAACGCGCCGCTCGCGCCGGGCGACTCGGGCGGACCCATCGTGGACTCGGCGGGCCGCGCGATCGGCGTGGTGAGCTACATCCGCCTCGCGGACGGCGCGTTCGGCCTCAACCAGAACCCGGACGACGTGGAGACCCTCGCGTCCTACGCGGTGCCCGTCACGTCCGTCGACGAGACGGTGCGGGCCCTGCGGCGCGGCGAGAAGCGCGACGTGCCCGCCCTCGGCGTGAGCGAGTCGCAGCACGCCAGCTTCCTCGGCGGGCGTGGCGCCGTCATCGGCCGGGTCTACGCGGGCACTCCCGCCGCCGAGGCGGGCCTGCGCAGCGAACGCGCCGTGCCCGAGGGCAGCGGCGACAACACGGACCGTCGCCTCGTCGCGGACGTGGTCGTCGCGGTGGACGGGCAGCCCACCGGGAACTTCAACGACCTGCTCTTCCAGATCCGTCAGAAGCGCGTCGGCGAGACGGTCGCCCTGACGGTCCTGCGCGACGGGAAGCGCGTGAAGGTGGACGTGAAGCTCGCGCCGCGCGCGTCCATCAACTACGACCAGCCCTGAAGCGTGAAGGAGGGCGCCCCCGGTGAGCTGACCGGGGGCGCCCTCCTTCGCCGCGCGTCTACGCGAGGTCCGCGAGGATCTCGTCGACGGTGCGCTTCACGCAGGTGAACATCGGCGTGTCCGACAGGGTGTAGTTGCTCGCCTCGGTGTAGCGCAGACGATGCACGAGATCCACGAACTCCTGCGGGTAGTCGCTGTCGAAGCTCACGATGAACTCCTGATCGTCGATGCCGTAGGAATAGCTCGTGTTGATCCGCACGCCCTTGAACGGCGTGCTCGCGTGGATGTGCTCGTCCATCATGCCCTGACGCGCCAGCGGCGTCAGGTCGTACCACGCGCGGGTCTTCACGAAGGGGTAGATGAACAGGAACTGCCCCTCGCCGGGCAGCAGTTCCAGCCCGTGACCGCTGCCCTCCACGCGGTTCACGTACTGGCTGCGCTTCTGCATCGAGATGAAGTTGTACGGCTGCGTCAGGTAGCCCGCGAGGCGCGTGCGGTTCAGGCGGCCCTGCGCCTCCGTGAAGTCACGCACGTCGAACGCGATGCGCCACAACATGAAGTCCGCGTCGCCGCGCACGCCCACGAGGGAGTACGAGCGCTGGATGCGGCCCGCCTCGCGCGGGGCCTCCGCCTCCCAGGACGCCGCCGCCGCCGCGAACTCCGCCTTGAGCTCCGCCTGCTCCTCGCGCGGCAGGCGCCGGAAGGCCGGGTCGAGCCTGAAGAACGCGTAGTTCAGGAACTGCCGCTTCGCGCGGTCCGGCTCGCGCTGCGTCACCTGACCGCTCGGGTCGAGGTCCACCATCATCTTCGGACGGCCACCGCCCGCGCCGGGACGTCCGCCGCCCTGCGGGGCGCCCTCCGGGGCGCCCTGTGGCCGCTGCTGCTCGTCCGCCATCAGCGGATCGTCTCCCCGACGAGGTTCGTGGTGAGGCCGAAGTTGTCCGCGTACAGCGACTGGATCTCCGTGAACTCCGCGTCCGTGAGGGGCCGCGCGCCAAAGGTGGCGGCGTAGTCCCTCAGGCCCGCCTCGTCGTAGATGTTCGGCAGCACCGACGCCATCGCGGGGGAACGCAGCGCCCACTGGATCGCGAGCTGACCGAGGGTGCGGCCCTCCAGGAAGCGCTCGCGGAGCACGTCCACCTTCTTGAGGCCGTCCTCCATCCAGGCCTTGCGGCGCTCGTTGGTGGTCAGGCGCCAGTTGCGGTGGTCACCCGGCTCGAACTTCGTGTCGAGCGTCATGAAGCCCTCCAGCAGACCGCTCGCGTGCGGCACGCGCGCCATGACGCCCACGCCCTCACGTTCCGCGACGGGCAGGATCTTCTCACCGAGCACCTGCTCCAGCAGGTTGTAGATGATCTGCGTGGGCGCGCGGCGCTCCTCGACGCTCGCGACGCCCTCCTCAATCTGCCGTTCGTTCAGCGCGGGCCCCAGCGCCGTCCCGTACGCGCGGACGAGGCCCTCGTCCTTCGCGCGCTCCAGCTCGGCCCAAAGGTCGTCGCGGCGGATCGCGTCGAGGCGGCAGTTGTGCAGCTGATAGTAGTCCACGCGGTCCGTGCCCAGACGACGCAGCGAACCCTCCAGCGCCTTTCGCATGTACTGCGGGGACCAGTCGTGCGGGCGCTCCTGCTGCCCCGGACGCTCCGGGTGGTTGTAGATGTCGTAGCCGAACTTCGTCGCGATGACGATCTCGTCGCGGCGGTCGCCGAGGGCCCTGCGCAGGATCTCCTCGGCGTTCCCGCTGGCGTACGTGTCCGCCGTGTCGAAGAAGGTCACGCCGAGGTCGAGGGCCTGCTGGAGGAGACGCACGCCGAGCGCCTCGTCCTTCACGCCCCACCACGTCGTCCCGACGGTCCAGACGCCGAACCCCAGCGCGCTCACGCGCAGGTCCGTGCCGAGCAGTTGACGGTAGTCCATGCGGGAATTCTAGGCGCGCGCGGCGAATGGCATGGGGGACAAAGGTACTGTGGGGAAATGTTGAAACACGTCTCCTTCCTCACCCACCACCCCGAGGCCGTCGTCGAGTTCTACGCGCGGCTCGGCGGGCGGCCCGTCAAGGACGTCGTCTCCGGGGACGGGCTGCGTCGGCTCGTCGTGCAGTTCGAGGGGGGCGGGAAGCTCCAGTTCTTCGCCGTTCCCGAGCCCGTCGCGCCCACCTCGTCGTGGATGGAGCACGTCGCGCTGGAACTGCCGGACCTGCACGCCAGCATCGCGGAGCTGCGCGCGCTCGGCGTGACGTTCACGCGGGACCTGCACCTCTCCCCCGGCGGCAACCCCGTGGCGTTCGTCGCGGACCCCGACGGGCGGCAGGTGGAGCTCCTCCAGCAGGGACTCTGACACGAAGAACGGCGCCACGGACTTCCGTGACGCCGCCCACGTCCCTGTCCTGTCAGGGACCTTCCTTGTACACCCGGCTCGGATACCAGTACTCCTGAAGCAGCAGCTTGCCGAGCGCCGCGAGCGGCACCGCCACGAGCGCCCCCACGATCCCGAAGAGGCCCAGCCCGATCAGGATGCTGAGGATCACCGTGATGGGGTGCAGGTCCGTCGTGCGGCCCAGAATGTACGGCGAGAGGAAGTTGCCCTCGATCTGGTTCGCGACGACGAACACGACGATCACGAGCACCACCTTCAGCCAGCCGAAGGGCAGCGCGAGCAGCAGCGCGGGCGTGATGCCGATGATCACGCCGAGGTACGGGACGATGTTGAACACGCCCGCGATGAAACCGATCGCGGCGGCCTGCGGCACCCCAATGATCGCGAGGCCCACGCCGACCATCGTGCCGACCGCGGCGGCGATGAGGATCTGACCGCGCAGGTACCCGCCGACGGCGGTCTCGACGTTGTCCGCGACCTCCAGAACGCGCGGCTGCCAGCGGCGCGGGAAGGCGCGCAGCAGCGTCAGACCGACCTTGTCGAAGCCCGCCATCATGTAGATGCTCAGGATGAGGATCACGACGAAGTTCCCGAGCCAACCCGCGGCGGCCGAGAGGCCGCCCACGAGGGGTCCGTTGGTGGACAGCAGACGCTGCACGAACGGCAGGACGTTGCGCTGCAGGGTGGCCGCGCCGTTCTGCGTGAAGTTCGTGATCTGATTCTGGAGGTCCCCGATGAGCGGGGCGCCGCGGAACCGTTCGGCCCACACGTTGAGTCTCCCGAGGAGCTGGTTGCCCTGCTCCACGAGCTGCGGCAGCTGCTGCAGCAGCTGCGCGAACTGTCCGACGATCGCGACGAGCAGCGTGGACGCGAGCGCGAGCAGGCCGAGCAGGATGAGCAGCACGAGCAGGATGCCGACGCCGCGCCGGATGCGTCTGCGCTCCAGCCAGGTCAGGAAGGGATTGGCGAGGTACGCGACGATGTAGGCGATCACGGCGAGCGTGAGGACGCTGGCGATGCGTCCGATGAAGCGGTACGTGAGGTACGCGAGGACGGCGAACACCACGACGCGCACGTAGGGGTTGCGCCACACGAGCGCGAACGCGTTCGGCCTGGAATCTTGGGTCATGCGGAACCTTGGGTCATGGGCGCGTTGGACTCCTTCGGCGCCGACGCGGCGCCTGCGGTCACGCTAACACGCCCGGACCGCGCGCCCCGCCTGACTCCAGACACGATGAGGGCACCCGCGCGGGGTGCCCTCTCGTCCGCTCACACGGGCGGTCAGTAGCGGCGTTCGACGACCTGCCCGGCCCCGCCGAGCGGCGCGGCGGGAGAAGTGCCGGTCCTCGCGAGGACCGCCCCGGCGGACCCGGCGCGGACCTTCACGCCCTTCGGAAAGGTGCGGCTGGACCCGACGGCGGGCGTGCCCTCGTAGAGGACCTGTCCGGACGCGCTCGTCACGCGGACCCAGGAAAGGCCACGGAACTGCAGTTCGACGCCCTGCGCGGCGGTCTGCGGCGTGGCGGGCTTCGCCGCGTCCGTCTTCACCGCGTCCGTCTTCGCGGGCGCGGTCTGGTCGGGCACGACGGTCGTGGTGACGGTCGTGTCGGTGGTGGCGGGCTTCTGCGCCGCCGCGCCCGGCTTCTGCCCGGCGGTGGGCGTGGCCTGGGGCTTGGCCCCCTCGGAGGTGGCGCTCCCCGCGTCGGTCGTCGTGCCGGGCTGGGTACCCGCGATGGGCGTGGCGGCGGGCGCGGCCTCGGCGGACACGCCCTTGAGCGCGGACGCTTCCTTGTCGCCGTCGCGGCGCAGGTCGGCGGTGACGCGGCGGTCGGCGTCGAGACGGACGGTGCCGGACGCGGCCTTGAAGCCCGTGAGCTCCACCCGCAGACGGCCCGCGCCGCGCGCTTCGAGCGGGAAGTCCTGCACGGGCGTGAGCCCGAGCAGACGATTGTCGAGGTAGACCTTCGCGCCGCGCGGCGTGCTGTCCACCGTGAGGGCGACGTTGCGGGCGGCGGGCGTCGAGGCGACCTGCTCCTGCGCGGGTTCGGGTTCGGCGGCGCTCTGCGCGCCCGCCTGCCACGCGGAGTAGCCCCACCAGCCGAGCGCGCCCGCGACGACGAGGCCGCTCAGGGCCGCGAGGATCGGGCCGACCGGAAGGACGGGGGCGCGCTTCTGATGCAGCTGTCCGCGCAGCGCCTGCGCGATCTCGGGACGCTGCGGCACGACGCGGTCGAACTCCGCGAGCAGGGCGTTCTCGTCGAGGCCGAGCTCGTGGGCGTACCTCTGGAGGTAGCTGCGCGTGAAGAGCCGTTCCGGCAGGGCGCTCATGTTGCCCTCTTCGAGGGCGGTGAGGTAGTCGATGCGGATCTTGGTTCGCGTGGCGAATTCGCGCAGGTCGAGACCGGTGGCCTCGCGCGCGGCCCTTAGCTGTTCTCCGATGGTTCCTGGACGCATTGTGCCTCACGGTCACCGTACCACGTCAGGTGAGCAGAACCTTGAGAGAAAGTGGACGATGTGAGAGACCCGCCTCATGAGGGCGGGAGGAGGGACACGCCCTCCTCCCGCCCGGCGACCGCGGAGTTCAGCCGTCGAAGGGCTTGCCGACCGCGCGGGGGGCGGCGGCGCGGCCCGTGAAGACCAGCGCGAGGATCGTGATGAGGTACGGCAGCGCCTCCACGAGGCTCGGCGGGAGCACCTGCGCGCCGCCGAGCTGGATGGACAGGGCGCGCAGGAAGCCGAACAGCAGGGTCGCGCCGAGCACGCCGAGCGGACGCCACTGCCCGAAGATCAGCGCGGCGAGCGCGATGAAGCCCTGCCCGGCGCTGATGTTGCGGGTGAAGGCGTCGAGGTTGCCGATGGAGAGGAACACGCCCGCCGTGCCCGCCAGCAGCCCGGAGATGACGACGGCGCCGTAGCGGACGCGGCGCACGTTCACGCCCATGCTGGCCGACGCCTGCGGGTGCTCGCCGGTCGCGCGGATGCGCAGGCCGTAGGGGGTGCGGTAGAGGACGTACCACGTGACGGCCACCATCAGGAACGCGAAGAACACGGGCGGGGAGAAGCGCAGCACGTCCCCGAAGCCCCACAGCGGGAGGGCGTTCTCGACGCGCTTGGAGTCGGTGGCGCTGTTGTAGAGCGCGCCGAGCAGCACGGGCGGCACGCCGAGCGCGAGGAGGTTCACGGCGGTGCCGCTGATGATCTGGTCCGCGCGGTACTTGATGCTGATCACGCCGTGGATCCACGCGACGAGTCCGCCCACGGCGGCCCCGCCGAGCCAGCCGATCCAGGGGGCGAGCGCCCCGAGCGAGCCCTCCACGCGTTCGGTGATGACGGCCCCGGCGAGCGCGCCGAAGATGATGATGCCCTCCAGGGCGATGTTGACGATGCCGGAGCGTTCGCTGTAGAGGCCGCCGAGCGCGGCGAGCAGCAGGGGCGCGGTGGAACGGATGAGCGTCGCGAGGAACGCGAGGGTGAAGAGGTTCTGGAGGAAGTCCATGCTCAGGCGTCCCTTCCGTCGTTGCGGGGGTCGTTCGCCTCGGTGGCGGGCGGGCCCTCACCGGCCTGCGCGCTGGTGTTCTCGGCCTTGTTCCCGAGCGTCTCGCGGTTCTCGGCGCTGGAGCGCGCGAGGTTCGGGAGGAGCACGGCGGGCGGCGGGTTGGTGATGCGTTTGGGCAGGAAGCCGCCCGCCGCGATGAACAGCACGATGAGCGCCTTGAGCACCGTCACGATGTCCTTGTTGATCGCGTCGAGCTGCTGGTCCACGTAGAGGCCGCCCGTGTCGATGGTGCCGAACAGCACGGCCGCCGCGACGACCCCGGCGGGCGTGGACTGCCCCATCAGCGCGACGGTGATGCCGTCGAAGCCGACGTTCTGGTACGGGAGGTTCTGCGTGAGGCGGTACTGCCCGGCGAGCGCGCCGCCCATGAGGTAGTGGGTGGACGCGAGGCCCGCGAAGGCGCCCGCGATGGTCATGGCGAGGACGGTGGAGCGCGCCACGTTGATGCCGCCGTACTCGGCCGCCTTGGGGCTGAGGCCCACGGCGCGCAGCGCGTACCCGCCGGAGGTGCGCCACAGGAACACCGCGAAGAACACGACGGCGGCGAGCGCGATGAGGAAGGCGAGGTTGAGGGTGCTGCCCGCGAGGTTGAAGGACGTGTTGACGCGCACGCCCAGCCACGTCCACGTGAGGGGCAGCGTGAGCACGGCCGCGCCGAGCGCGATGAGCAGGCGGCGGCGGTTGCGCGCGAGGAAGGCGTACACGGCGGCGAACACGACGAGCGCCGCGAGGGGCGCGAGCGGGACGAAGCCGGGCTGGCCCGCCTGCAGGCCGAGCAGCTGCGGGATCTGGGCGAGGCGCGCGTCGGGGCGGAGTTCCTGGCTGACGGCCTCGTTGACGCCCTGCGGCTTGAAGGGCAGGTTGAAGGTGCGCCCGAAGACCGGGAAGGTGTTGCTGCTGATCAGGAAGATGAAGATCGCGGAGGCGATGTAGTTGAGCATGATGGTGTTGATGACCTCGCTCGAACCGAACCGGGCCTTGAGGAAGCCGGGGATGGCGCCCCACAGCGCCCCGCCGAGCGCGGCGGCGATCACCGTGAGGACGGCGTGCAGCACGCCGGGCACGGGGAGGTACACGCCCACGAGCATCGCGAGGATGGCGCCCGCCGCGATCTGGCCGGGCGCGCCGATGTTGAACAGGCCCGCGCGGAACGCGAAGGCCACCGCGAGGCCCGCGAAGATCAGGGGTGTGGCGAGCGTGAGCGCCTGGAAGAAGTCGCCGAGGTCCGCGAGGGGCGCAAAGAGCGTGGTGTACACGAACCACACGAGGTCGATCTTGCCGTACCACGCGGCCGCGCCGACGGCGGGCGTGCTGGACGGGACGGGCTGGATGACCAGCACGACGACCGCGCCGATCACGACGGCGAGCGCGATGGCGACGAGCGGCACGAGCGCGGCGCGCAGGCGGTTGAGCCGGGCGTACCACGCGGGGAAGCCGCTGATGCCCGCGAGCGTCGTGACGAGGCCCGCGAGCATGACCGTGAAGATGCCGAGGTTCGCGGCGCCGTTCGCCTGCGGGATGCGGCGCAGGGGCGTGCCGCCCGCGACGAGGTCGCGGACGACGGCGGCGGTGGCCGTCTCGAAGGTGACGGCGGCGAGCACGCCGAGCGCGAGGGTGACGAGGCCCGCGAGCCACAGCCAGCGCGCGCGGGTCACGGCGGCCACGGCGGTCGCGGCGAGCGCGGCGAGCGCGGCCCAGCCGAAGGCGAGGGTGGGTCCGAACGCGGGAAGGACCTGCGGGGGGAAGCCCGTCAGGTCGAGCGTCCTGCCGGGGAAGAGCAGCAGGGTCGAGGCCCCGCCGAACCCGCGACCGACCGTCGCGTAGGGAAACAGGAAGAGTCCCACGGCGGCCAGCACGGCGAACACGAGGCTGATGTTCGCGGCCTGCCGGGAGGGACGATGTTCGAGGAGCGTCACGAGGGTCATTGTACGGAACCCCGCCCGCGCAGGGGTCATGCCGGGGCCGGGCGGATGGCGCCGGGGGCGTGGATCGGGTATGCTCCCTGCGGTATGGAACGTACGTTTGCCATGGTCAAGCCCGACGGTGTCCGTCGTGGCCTCAGCGGTGTGATCCTCGACCGCTTCATCCGCAAGGGCTACCGCGTGGTGGGCCTCAAGCAGCTCGTGATCTCGCGCGAGCTGGCCGAGCAGCACTACGCCGAGCACAGGGAGCGTCCCTTCTTCGGTGAGCTGGTGGAGTTCATCACGAGCGGTCCGGTCGTCGCGATGGCCCTGGAAGGCGAGGGCGCCATCGCGGGCCTGCGCACGATGATGGGCGCCACGAACCCCAAGGACGCGACGCCCGGCACGATCCGCGCGGACTTCGCGACCACCATCGGGGAGAACATCATCCACGGCAGCGCGAACGCGGACGACGCGGCGCGCGAGCTGGGGCTGTTCTTCTCGGACGCGGAACTGCTGAAGTAAGGCGTCTGAACGAGGGCCGACGGCGTTCGCCGTCGGCCCTCGCCGTTTCCGGAAACGACGCTTCCCGGGCGTGGTGAAAAACCTACTGGGCAAACCTTAAGAAAAGTGTCATGATACGGGTACTCATGAAACAGTTCGGTGTTCGTCGTCTCAGCCACCGCGATCATTACCGACAGTACTTCGCCGTCACCGAGAACGGCGTGGACGTCGCCTATACCGACACGCCCGAGAAGGCCGCCCGGCTGCGCGAGGCCCTCGAACGGCTCGAGGGGGGTCACGGCCACCTCCAGATCGGCGTCCGGCAGAGCGCCTGACCCTCCCCTGCCCCCTTCACGAACCCGCGGCCCTCGCCGCGGGTTCGTGTCCTCTGTACACTGTGGAAGGACGCGCCCGCGTCACGGCCCCCACGGGCCGCCCAGCCCGACACTGACACCGGGGCCCCGGCCCCGCGGAGGTCCCCCATGTTCGAGGTCCACCTCTCCGAGAAGGCCCGCAGCCTCAAGCCGTCCTCCACCCTGGCCGTCACGGCCCGCGCGCTCGAACTGCAGCGCCAGGGCGTGAACGTGGTCAGCATGGCCGCCGGAGAACCCGACTTCGACACGCCCGACCACGTCAAGGAGGCCGCCATCGCGGCCATCCGCGCGGGCAGGACGAAGTACACGCCCGTGCAGGGCGTTCCCGAACTGCGGCAGGCCATCGCGGACAAGTTCGCGCGTGAGAACGGCCTCAGCTACACGGCGGATCAGGTGACCGTCTCCACGGGCGGCAAGCAGGCGCTCTTCAACGCGTTCTTCGCGCTCCTCGATCCCGGCGACGAGGTCATCATCCCCGCGCCGTACTGGGTCAGCTACCCCGAGATGGTGGCCTTCGCGGGCGGCGTGCCCGTCCCCGTGGACACCCGCCCCGAGGACGGCTACGACCTCGACGTGGACGCCGTGCGCGCCGCCCTCACGCCCCGCACGAAGGCCATCGTGATCAACTCGCCCGCCAACCCCACGGGCGCCGTGTACCCCGAGGCGACCCTGCGCGCCATCGCGGACCTCGCCGTGGAGCGCGGCCTCGTCATCGTCACCGACGAGATGTACGAGCACATCATCTACGACGCCGAGCACGTCTCCATCGCGACCTTCGCGCCCGAGCACACCCTCACCATCAACGGCGCCAGCAAGGCGTACGCCATGACGGGCTGGCGCATCGGGTACTCGGCGGGCCCCCTGCCGCTCATCCGCGCGATGAACGCCATCCAGGGCCAGAGCACCAGCAACGCCAACAGCGTCGCGCAGTGGGCCACCGTGGCCGCGCTGCAGGACAGCCCGGAGAGCCGCGCCTTCATCGAACGGGGCCGCGGGCTCTTCCGCGAACGCCGCGACCGCATCGTCGCGGGCCTCAACGAGCTCGGCCTGCCCACGCCCCTGCCGCAGGGCGCGTTCTACGTCATGGCCGACACCACCAGCATCAACCCGGACGAGCTGGAGGCCGCGCGCGTCATCCTCGACGACGCCCGCGTCGCCGTGGTGCCCGGCACGGACTTCCGCGCGCCGGGCCGCGTGCGCCTCTCGTACGCCACCAGCCTCGAGAAGATCGAGGAGGCGCTCGCGCGCATCGGGAAGCTCACGGGCGTCGGCGTCTGACCCGGCGAACAGGAAGGGCGAGGACTCCGGGAGTCCTCGCCCTCCCTTCTGCCGTCAGTCCGCCGCCATCGCGGGCTCGTGCGTGTTCCCCTGCCAGTCGGTGAGGCTGTAGACCGTCGCGACGGTCCCGAGCAACCCCAGGAAGTACAGGCGGGCCTTCGGGTCCTTCAGGGCGCCCGTCATGGCGGGAAGCGCCAGCAGGGCGGGCGCGCTCGCGAGCTCGATCCTGCCGTGCGTCGGGAAGGGCAGCGCGTGCTTCACCCCGAGCGGCATGTCCGTGAGGGCGCTCACCGCGAGGTACGTGCCCGCGAAGGCGTACGAGAGGAGCCGGGCGGGCCCCTTGAGGCCGAGGACGCTGGGCGCGGCCAGCATCAGCGCGACGGACGAGTAGTCGATCATGCCGTGCGTGCGGGGCGAGATGGGCTTCATGTCTTCATGGTGCGGGCCGTGCATGTTGCCCGGCTTTGAGGACGCCCAGCAGGGTCACAGGTTGCGCCGCGGGCCGCTTCACGTAAGCTTGAGGGAGGCGGCGCAACCCGGCGGCAGCCGGGCGCGTACGTGCTTCTCGGAGGTTCTCCATGACGTACGACCCGAATCAGGCCAGCCACTCCCTGCAGCAGTTCCTCAGCGAGACCGCCGAACGCGACCGTCCCGGCGACGTGTTCGAGCTCGAAAGCTCCAAGATGCTGGAGGTGAAGGTGCGCGGCCGCGTGTGGAGCAAACTCGGCGCGATGGTGGCGTACAAGGGCAACCTCAGCTTCCGCCGCGAGGGCATGCTGGAGGGCGGCATCATGAAGGCCCTCGTGCGCGCCGTGAGCAAGGAGATGGAGCCCCTCGCGAAGATCGAGGGGCAGGGCGTGTGCTACCTCGCCGACCAGGGCAAGGAGATCACGGTCCTCAGGCTCCAGGGCGACTCCATCAACGTGAACGGCAACGACCTGCTCGCGTTCGAGGACAGCGTGCAGCACGAGATCACCATGATGCGCCGCGTGGCGAGCATGATGTCCGGCGGCCTCTTCAGCGTCCGCGTGCGCGGGCACGGTCTCGTCGCGATCCTCTCGCACGGCAAGCCGCTCACGCTGCGCGTCACTCCGAACGAGCCCGTCTTCACCGACCCCAACGCGACGGTCGCGTGGTCCGGGAACCTCCAGCCGCAGCTGCGAGTGGATTCGAGCCTGCGCTCGATCTTCGGGCGGGGCGGCGGGGAGACGTACCAGATGGTCTTCCAGGGCGACGGCTTCGTCGTCGTGCAGCCCTACGAGGAGTTCGAGCAGGGCCTCGGCGGGGACGACCACTCGCAGGGCCACTCGGGCGGGCTGGGACGCCAGCTGGGAGATCTGTTCGACTGAATGAAAGCAGAGACGCGCGACGCAACAAACCCGAACAGCCGGGCCGCCCCGGCTGTGGGAACCCATGAAAGCAGAGACGCGCTGATCGCTCCACCCGGACGCCCGGACCGCTCCGCCCATGAGTGTGGAGACGCGTCACCGCCCATGACGAAAGCGAGGGACCGCTCCCGAGCGTATTCGGACCGCCTTCACCCGTTCGTCACGCCTCCGTCGACGCCTCACCCGTACACTGCTCGCATGAAGGTCGGAATCGTGGGTGTGGGGTTCGTGGGCGCGACGGCGGCGTACGCGATGGTGCTGCGCGGCAGCTGTTCGGAGATCGTGCTGGTGGACCTCGACGAGGCGCGCGCGCGGGCGGAGGCGGCGGACATCGCGCATGCCGCGCCCGTGTCGCACGCGGTGCGTGTCACGAGCGGCGGGTACGCGGACCTCGCGGGCGCGCGGGTCGTGGTGATCGCGGCGGGCGTGAACCAGCAGCCGGGCGAGACGCGTCTGCAGCTGCTGGCGCGCAACGCCGTCATCTTCCGCGAGGTGGTGCCGCAGGTGCTGGCGGCGGCGCCGGAGGCGGTGCTGCTCGTCGCGACGAACCCGGTGGACGTCATGACGGACCTCACGGCGCGTCTGGCCGGCGGGCACGAGCGGGTGATCGGGTCGGGCACGGTGCTCGACAGCGCGCGCCTGCGGGCGCTCGTGGCGGAGCGCGCGAACGTGGACCCGCAGCACGTGCACGCGTACGTGCTGGGCGAGCACGGCGATTCGGAGGTGCTGGCGTGGTCCACGGCGGACATCGCGGGCCTGCCGATCGCGGAGTTCTTCGAGCGTCAGGGCCTCGCGTGGAACGACGAGGTGCGCGCGGAGATCGACGACCGGGTGCGGCACGCGGCCGCTTCGATCATCGCGGGGAAGCGTGCGACGTACTACGGGGTGGGCGCGGCGATCGCGCGGATCGCGGAGGCGGTGCTGCGTGACCGCCGCGCGGTCCTGACGGTGTCCGGCCCGAGCACGTACGGGGTGTCGCTGTCCCTGCCGCGCGTGGTGGGCGGCGCGGGCGTCCTCGCGACGCTCATGCCGCGCCTCTCGGAGGAGGAGTCGGAGGCGCTCGAACGCAGCGCGGGCGTGCTGGGCGAGGCCGTGGCGCAGCTCTGAGGGGCAACGCGAAGGCCGCCCCTCTCGTGGGCGGCCTTTCGTCGTTCGACCTCAGCGGTTGGGGTTGGTGGGGTTGGCGGGCAGGCCGGGCGGCGTCGCGATGGGCTGTACGCCAGGGTCGGGCGTGGTGGGCGCGGGCGCTCCGGGCGTGCCGGTGTCGTTGCCCGCTCCTGACGCGTCGTTCGTGTCGTCGCCGTCCTGGAAGGTGCCGGTGATGCCGCCCCCGGAGGAGAGCGCGACGACCTCGCCCGTGTCGAGGTTGTAGCGGATCGTCTCGGCCTTGAGGGTGTCGCGCGGGGTGCTGCTCTGCGCGGGCCTTTCCTTCGAGCCGCGCATGATGGCGACGTTGCGGGTGTCGTCGTAGTCGACGCGGGCGGCGGTGCTGGTGCGGTCGCCGTCCTTGAACTGCACGTTCCCGACGAGGGTGGTGGTCTCGCGGTCCACGTCCACCTCGATGCGTTCGCTGCTGCCGGTGAGCTTCTCGCGGTCGAAGGTGATGGGCCCCGCGATGCGCGCGATGCCGTCGGATTCGTCGTAGACGAGGTTGCTTCCCTTGAGCTTCGTGCGGCCCTGCGTGACGTCCACCGTGCCGGGCTCCACCTTCGGGTTCACCTCGACCTCGCAGAGGCTGAAGCGGTCCGTCTTTCCTGGCGGCGCCTCGTCGAGGTAGCGGGCGGTGCCGGCGCTCACCTCGACGCGTCCGTCGCCGCCCTCCTTCTTCGTGACGACCGCGAGGGGCGCGCGGATGACGTTCTTGTCGACCGTGACCTCCACGCCGCGCGCGGTGGTCTCGGAGTACACCGTGATGGTGGGCGTGCCCTCGGGGTCCTCGTCGCGGGGAGCGCAGGTCGCGGCGATGCCGGTCTCGTCGGTGCCGACGCGGCGGATGCGGATGACGCGCGTCTCGCCGGACTTCGTCTTGCGTTCCACGCTGATGGACACCTCGGGCAGGTCCTGCGCGCCTTCGGGGGCGTCCGGGGCGTCCGGGGTGTCCGGGGCCGCGGGAGCCTGGGGTGCGGCAGGAGCCTGCGGCGCGGCGGGCTGGACCTGCTGCTGCGGCGCGGGCGTGGCGGGGGGCGTGTCCTGCGCGAGCGCGAGGCCGAAGAGCAGCCCGAGCCCGAGGGGACGCAGGCGTCCGCCTCGGCGGGGTCGGGTCTGTTCGGGACGCTGGGGCACGGTCGCGTTACTTCTCGGTGGTGAGCTTGAACTGGTCGGTGGGGATCTTGTAGCCGCCGGTGAGCTGACGGACGCGTCCGAGGTCGATGCGCTGCTCGAGCACGTTGCCGGTGACCTTGGTGCCTTCCTTGGCGTTGCTGCTGACGGCGTTCCCGACGATCACGGCGAGGTTCTTCCTGTCATCGTAGAACATCTGGTCGCCGGTGGTGGTCGTGTCGCCCGACACGAGGCGGATCTTGCCCTTGACGTAGAGCAGCTTGTTCGTGGTGAGGATGCGGGCCTCGTCGCCGGTGATGGCGAGGGGTTTCTGCTTGCCGCGCGCGGCGCGGTTCATCTGGACGCTGCCGGTGAGCAGGCCGAGCTCCTTCTTCTCGTCGAAGACGAGCTTGCTGCTGGTGCCGGTCTGCGCGCCGTTCACGAGCTTCACGCCGCCCTCGGAGGTGCTCATGTCGGTGTCCACGTCGAAGCTCATGGTGGTCGCGCTGATGTTGACGACGTCGTCGTCCTTCTTCTCGGGGGTGTAGACGGCGCTCGCGCCGCCCTTGAGGGTGCCCGCGCCGGAGACCTCGCTGTAGGACAGGCTGGGGCCCTTGGCGGTGAGGCGCCCGCGCACGACGGTGACGTTGCCGCTGAACTCGGCGGTGCGTTTGCCCTCGGCGCTCGTGATGGGCGTGCCGGCGGGCGCGGCCATCACGGCGCGCGGCGCGCTGATCCTGAGGGTGCTGACCGTCGCCTTGATGGGCGCGGCGTCACTGCCGGTGAAGGTGTAGGGGCCGTTGCGGAGGTCGCCCGTGAAGTTCTTGCTCTCGATCTTGAGGACGCGCGAGCCTTCCTGGGCGGCGAGGGCGGCGCCCACGAGGGCGAGGGTGGCGAGGGTGAGTCGTTTCATTGGTTGGTCCTCCTGGGGACGAGCTTGCCGTTCACGCACTGCTCGGTGCTGTCGAGGTTGGCCTGCAGCGAGGTGTTCTGGAAGTTCACCTGCTTGAGATCGAAGCTGGCCTGCACGGGTCCCGCCGTGAAGATCGCGTCGGGGTACTGGATGCGGGCGCGCGGGCCGCTGAAGCCGGTCTGCTGGTCGATGACGACGGGCTGCGCGTCCGTGCCGCTGATGCTGACCGTGAGGCACTGCGCGGGGATGTAGAGCCGCGCGCTCGTGGAGCGCAGGTTGTCCGACGCATCGATGGTGAGTCGGTCGGTGCGGACCTCCGTGTCGAGCTTGCCGGACACGAAGCGCTCTCCGCGCCGCAGCCTGTCGATGGTGGTCTCCCCGGATTCGGGGTCGGCGGTGATGGTGTCCGCCTCGAAGCGCCACTCGGCCTGCTGGTCGGCGGCGGGGTAGAGCTTGAGGCTGACGCCGCGCAGCACCACGCCCGACGACGCCTCGGTCGTGCCGCGGGGGATGAGGGCGACGATCACGCCGAGCAGCACGATCACGGCGAGCACCACGGGGCTGTACTTCAGCACGAAGGCAGCATAGCGGCGCCCTCATGAGAACGGTAGCGGAAAACACCGAGGAGCCTGTGCGGTGGGGTCAGCGCGCCGTCAGGAAGGGCGTGGGCGAGGTTTTCACGCTCCGCGCGCGTCGTCTGCCGCAGAGTGGGAGGCGAGATGTCCGAGCGCGACGAGACCCCCAGGCAGTCCGAACGACCGGCGGGAAGCGTGCCCTTCATGGGCCTCCTAATCCTCTCCATGGCGTTCCTGACCTTCGGGGCGCCCGCCGCGCTCCCTGGACACGGCGGGCCGCTGGAAGGCCGCGGAGTCCCTCGTGGTGGGGCCGCTCGCGCTCGCGTACCTCGTGTGGAGGCTGCTGGGAAACTGAATGTCCCGCGCGCTCACCTGCTACCTTGCGCGCATGATCGACACGCACTGCCACCTCGATTACCTCGACGATCCGGATTCCGCGCGGGGTGAGCTGGGCCTCACGGCGATGGTCTGCATCGGCGCGGACGTGGAGCACGCCCGGAACGCCGTCGCGCTCGCGGAGCGCTTCGGGGACGTGTACGCCACGGTGGGTCTGCACCCGACGGAGGCGGGGTCGGACTCGGCGGACCTGCGCGCGGAGATCGAGCGGCTGAGCCTGCACCCGCGCGTGGTGGGGATCGGGGAGAGCGGCGTGGACTACTACTGGGACGCGGCGACGCCGCGGGCTCAGCGTGAGGCGCTCGCGTGGCAGCTGGACCTCTCGCGCCGTCGGGATCTTCCCATCGTGATCCACACGCGGGACAAGGCCGGGCAGGACGGCGCGGCGCGCGACTGCGCGGCGCAGCTCACGGAGGCGGGCTGGGGGCGGGGCATCCTGCACTGCTTCAGCGGGCACGCGGGCCTGCTGCGCGCGGGGCTGGACCTCGGCTTCCACGTGAGCTTCGCGGGGAACGTGACGTACAGGAACGCGCACGAGATCCGCGAGGCGGCGCGCTTCGTGCCGCGCGACCGGATCCTGGTGGAGACGGACGCGCCGTTCCTCGCGCCCGTGCCGAACCGCGGGAAGCCGAACCGTCCGGGGTACGTGCGCCACACGCTGCGTTTCCTCGCGGACCTGCTCGGGATGCCGGAGGAGGAGTTCGAGGCCGTCACGGACGCGAACGCGCGCGCGGTGTACCGCCTGGGCGAGGTGGACGCGCGCGGCGCGGTCTAGACGACCTCCACCTCGGCCTGACCGCGGGTGGCGTCGCGCAGCGCGCTCGTGAAGCGCTCCACGTCGTCCGCGAGGAGGTCGAGGTGCAGGGCGAGGCCGCGCTCGCCGTAGGTCTCATCGCCGCGACGCGGGTCGAAGTCGCCGAGGAGGCGGTAGAGGGTGCTGACGTGCTCGAAGCCGACGCGCGCGACGACCTTCGCGCGGGGCCGGACCGTCTCGCGCGCGGCGAGACGCAGGCACTCGGCGGCGCTCCCGCCG
>NZ_KI912637.1:2320-2587 GCF_000519345.1 Deinococcus pimensis DSM 21231 | reverse complement strand
GCCGAGACGCCCTACGGCCGCCTGTTCGCGCTCGGCATGGACCACCTGTACTTCGGACGGCCCCTCGGGCTGGAGGAGACCATCGCCCGCTTCGAGGCGGTGACGGCGGCGGACGTGAACGCCCTGCTCGCCGCGCGGCCCTTCGACCGGGCGCGCTTCATGGCGCTCGGACCCCTGCGCGCGGACCTCACGGCGCTCCCTCAGGACGAGGGCTGACGCTCTCCCCCGCCCGCACCGGCCGCGAGTTCCTCCAGCAGGTACTCCAGG
>NZ_KI912637.1:1463-2220 GCF_000519345.1 Deinococcus pimensis DSM 21231 | reverse complement strand
CGCCCCGCGCGAGCGCGGCGACGTCCGCGTCGCTCGCGCCGTGCAGGAGCGGCAGGTGGCGCAGCAGCGACAGGATGCGCTCGTCGGTCACGGGGACCATGTTCGCACGGGGAGCGCCGCCCCGTCAGCGAGCCGGAGGCACCAAGAAGGAGGGAGGCGACGCGCGGCCGCCTCCCTCCACGTGCTCCGGGGTTCGTTCAGAGCCCGAAGAACTCGCGGTTCTTCGCGATGAAGGGCACCTGGTCGGCGGGGGTGTCCTCCTCCGGGAAGATCGCGGAGACGGGGCAGGCGGGCACGCAGGCGCCGCAGTCGATGCACTCGTCGGGGTGGATGAGGTACTGGTCGCCGCCGTCGTAGATGCATTCCACGGGGCACACCTCGGTGCAGGCCTGGTCCTTGACGCCGATGCAGGGGCTGGTAATCACGTGCGGCATTCACACAGGATGCGCGAGGCCGCGCGCGGCTTCCATGACCTAGGTCAAGCGGCGCCGACGCGAAGGAAGGCGGGGGCACGCTTCCAGGTCCGTCCGATTGGTCGCCTCGACCCGTGGTCGCGGCGGGCGGTGCTCTAGAATCCTCGGGTGACCGTCGTTATCCCCTGCGAACACGGCCTGACCCTGCTGCTGGAACGGCGGGCCGGGCCCGGCTTCGCGCTGGAGCTGCGCCTTCCCATCGGCGCCGCCCACGATCCCCAAGGCCTGGAGGGCGCCGCCGCCCTCGTGGAGGCCTGGCAGCACAAGGGCGCCGGGCCGCTCGG
>NZ_KI912637.1:0-1363 GCF_000519345.1 Deinococcus pimensis DSM 21231 | reverse complement strand
GGCGTACACGAGGAAGTCGCTGCCGCCGATGACCTCGGCGTGCTCGGCGGGCGCGGCGAGGGTGGTGAAGGTGACGTCCGCGCTCACAGCAGGCCGCGCCTCTGGAGCTCCGGGAGGGCGTGGAAGAGCACGAGGGAGCTCGTGGCGTCGTGGATCTCGCCCGCGTGGAGGCGGCGGTAGGCTTCCGTCAGGGGCACGGTGACGGGCTCGATGAGCTCGCTCTCCTCGTGGGCGGCGGCGCCGAGGGTCACGCCGAGCGCGAGCAGGGGGAGGAACACCACGCCGGAGATGGACGGCTGCGGGTACACGGCGGGCAGGGGCACCCACTCGGCCGCCTCGCCGCCGATCTCCTCGCGCAGTTCGCGCGCGGCGGCGTCCGTGACGTCCTCGCCGGATTCGATGCCGCCCGCGACGATCTCGGTGATCCACGCGCCGAGCGGGTAGCGGTACTGGCGGATGAGGACGGCCTCGCCCGCGCCGGTGACGGGGAGGACGAACACGGCGCGCGGGCCGCGCGGGCGGTAGGTGTACTCCGTGACGGTGCCGGTGTGGAGCCGCACGCGGTCCCGGACGAACAGCCGTGGGGGCGGGGAAAGCGTGACGCTCTCCAGGGCCTCCCAGGGTTGCGTCTCGTCGGGGTGGAGGTCGTCCCAGTTCGGGTGGCGCATTTCATCAGCCTACCGTCGGCGGCACCGGGCGTCCGCGTGAGGAACTTCACGCCCGGCTTGAGGCCGGGCTCAGAAGGTGCATCGGTAACGTTTCGTGAGTGTAGTGCAGCACGGGCTGACGGGAAGTTCATGAAGGGGAGCGTGAGAAATACGCGCGCAGTGCGGCAAATACAACACGCCCCTCTCACCGGGTGAGGCTACAGTGAAGACCATATGAAGCTCAGGGTTCTGGCGGGATTCCTCCTGTTGTCCACGGCCTTCGCGCAGGCCCCCACCTCCCCCTTCGTTCCCGGCGCGCCCACGAGCGTCACGGCGCCCGCCCTCACACCGCTCGCGCCGAGCGCCGCCACGGCGTCCACCGTTCCCACCGTCACGCCCCTCCTCGCCGCGCCCCGCCTCGGACGCGACGTCCCCAGGGCCACCACCCGCGTCGTCCTCGATCTACCGGACGACGTGACCTACACCCTCACGCCCACCTTCGGCGGGCTGCGCATCGACCTCGGCGGCGTGCGCGTCACGCCGCAGCTCGCGCGCGACCTCAGCCCCGAACTGCAGGAGTGGCGTTACTCGCCCCGCGCGAACGGCGCGACCGTGCTGCTCACCACGCCCTTCCCCCTCGGCCTCGACGGCGGCTGGCGCGCCATCGACGTGCCGCCCGACGGGACCCTGCCTCGCCGCCTCGCCGTGGACCTCGG
>NZ_KI912636.1:116016-116158 GCF_000519345.1 Deinococcus pimensis DSM 21231 | reverse complement strand
CGTCCAGCAGGGCCGCCACCGCGTCCGACGAGAGCGGCTCCAGCCGCACCGTCGTCGTCATCCGCGCGTCCGCCAGGAGGTCCATGGCGCGCGCCGCCTCCGGGCTCGCCTCCACGGGCCGCGTGGACCACAGCACCCGGAC
>NZ_KI912636.1:113584-115916 GCF_000519345.1 Deinococcus pimensis DSM 21231 | reverse complement strand
CAGTGTAGCCCCCGGGCCTACTCCCCGCCGCCTCCGCCGCCGTCGCCGCCGCCGCAGTCGGAGGAACCGGAGTCCCCGCCCGAGTCGCCGCAGGCGTCCGAGACGTCCGAGTCCCAGGAGACGTCCACGCCGTCGCCGCTCCAGGCGTACCGGGCGCGGCGACGGGGGCGCCTCGGGGAGGAGAAGGTGAACAGGACCAGACTCACGCACAGGACCGTCATCAGCAGCACGAGGAACACGTCCATGGGTCTCCTTCGGACGGGGGACCGGTACCTCGCGTCCCCGTCCTGCCCTCGTTGTGCACGACGGTTGTCAGGAGACCGTCATGGGAGCGGCCCCCACCCGGGGGTGGGGGCCGCTCCGTCAGGCGGGGGTCAGCCCGCGAGGGCCGCTTCCTCCTCGGGGGCCTTCTCGGGCGGGCGGACGTCCTCGACGGTCAGGCCGACGCCGCGCGCCCAGTCCTGGAAGGCGGCGAGGCCGCGCCGGTACATCAGCGGGCGCTTCTCGCGCTTGCCGATCTTCCTGCGCTTCTCCCCGAACTTCTGGGCGATGACCTCGGGGGAGAGGTCGGGCACGAGCGCCCAGTTGGTGTTCATGGGCTGGAAGTTCTTCGGGTTGGCGCTCGCGAGGTAGCGTACGAGGCCGCCCAGCATGCTCTCGGCGGGCGGCGTGACGGGCGCCTCTCCGAGGGCGAGCCGCGCGGCGTTGAGGCCCGCGAGCCAGCCCGTCGCGGCGCTCTCCAGGTAGCCCTCGGTGCCGGCGAGGACGCCCGCCACGAACAGCGTGGGCCGCGCGCGCAGGGCGAGCGTGTCGGTGACGGACTCGGGCGCGTTGAGGTAGGTGTTGCGGTGCATGACGCCGTAACGGACGATCTCGGCGTTCTGCAGGCCCGGGATGAGCTGCAGCACGGTCTTCTGGTCGCCCCACTTCAGGCCCGTCTGGAAGCCCACGAGGCTCCACATGCGGCCCTCGCGGTCCTCCTGCCTGAGCTGCACGACGGCGTAGGGCCAGCGGCCCGTGCGGGGGTCGTCGAGGCCCTTGGGGCTCATGGGGCCGAAGCGGGGCGTGTCGAAGCCGCGCCGCGCGATCTCCTCGATGGGCATGCAGCCGTCGAAGAACTCCAGCTTCTCCCAGTCGTGCGGGGTGTGGCCGCGCGCCTGCTCGATCGCCGAGTGGAAGCGTTCGTACTCCTCGCGGTTCATGGGGCAGTTGATGTAGTCGGCGCTCTGGTCGTAGCGGCCCGCGCGGAACGCGACGCTCATGTCGATGCTGTCGAAGGCGACGACGGGCGCGGCGGCGTCGTAGAAGCTGAGGTGGTCGGCGCCCGTCACGTTGCGCAGGGCCGCCGAGAGCGCGTCGGACGTGAGGGGCCCCGTCGCGAGGACGGCGATCCCCTGAGGCAGTTCGGTGGCCTCGCCCTCGGTCACGTGGATGAGCGGGTGGTCGCGGACGGCGCGGGTGACGCGCGCGCTGAAGTCCTCGCGTTCGACGGCGAGGGCTCCGCCCGCCGGGAGCCGGGCCGCGAAGGCCGCGTCCATCACGGCGCTCCGCACGGAGCGCATCTCGGCCTGCAGGAGGCCCTTGGCGTTGGTGTCGGCCTCGCCGCCGAGGGAGTTGCTGCACACGAGCTCCGCGAAGTTCGCGGTGCGGTGGGCGGGTGTCATGCGCGTGGGGCGCATCTCGATGAGCTTGACGCGGACGCCGAGCGAGGCGGCGGCGAGGGCCGCCTCCGAACCGCTCAGGCCCGCGCCGATGACCGTCACTTCAGGCATGAGGAGAAGTCTAGCGGTTCGTCCGGGGGGCGGGTGGGAGTCGCGGCACGTTGTGTTCGCACCTGATGAAGGAACGCTCGGGACGAGAGGAGTTCATCCTCACTCTCATTTCCCTCATATTGGGCTAACATGTAGCTCATGCCTCGTGCCGCTCAGCCCAGCCGCACCCGGAGGGTCTACTGGCTGGGCCTCCTCCTCAACCTCGCCGCGCCCGGAAGCGGACTCACCTTCGTCGGCCAGCCCGTCTGGCACGCCGTTCACGTGACCGCCGTCGTCGCGGTGGCCGCCTTCGCCGTCCTCGCGGTCAGCGTGGGCGCCGCGCCCGTCTGGCCCGCCGTGCTCGTCGTCCTCGGCGCGCTCGCCGCGTCCACCGTCCACTACCACCTCGCGTGGCGCGCACGAACCACGCGGACCGGCACCCCCACCGACGACGGCTGGCGCTGGGCGCTCATCGCCACGCACGCCCTCGCGGGCCTCGCCCTGATCGTGGGCGGCACCGTCACGTCGCTCGTGCCCCGCCTCACGAACGAACGCGACCGCGCCCAGCAGGCCCTGCGGAG
>NZ_KI912636.1:113174-113484 GCF_000519345.1 Deinococcus pimensis DSM 21231 | reverse complement strand
TGCAGGAGACGCGCCGCGCGCACGTCCACCTGCGCGAGCAGGGCCGCTTCAATGGGCGCTACGCGCTGCTGTGCCGCGACTACCTGCGCGCGCACCCCCTCGCGGCGAACGCCTACGCCGACGTCAAGCGGCAGCTCGCCCGCCACGTCGGCGGCGACCCGGAGAAGTACTACGACGTCAAGGATCCCGTGTTCGACATCATCATGGCGGGCGCCTTCGACTGGGCCGCCACCGCCCGCTGGGCGCCGCCGCCCACCGACGCCTAGCCGCGCCCCAGCAGGGCCAGCACCTCCGCGTCGGACGTCTGCGG
>NZ_KI912636.1:112770-113074 GCF_000519345.1 Deinococcus pimensis DSM 21231 | reverse complement strand
GGAGCGACTGGACCCACGAGGTGTACGTCGCCGCGCTCGCCGCCTCCGCCCTCGGGCGTCCCTTCCAGGGCGACTGCCTCGCGGGCGTCCCCGGCTTCCCCGTCAACCGCCTCGGGGACGTGCGCACCTGCACCACGTCCGGCGCGAGCGAGCCGCACGTCGTCGTCGTCTTCGCCGACGGCGCGTCGTACAGTCTTCCCTAGCATGATCGAGATCGTCGACTACCGCCCCACGTGGCCCCAGGAGTTCGAGGCGGTCGCCGCGCGCGTCCGCGCCGCCCTCGGCGACCGCGCCCTCGCCGTGC
>NZ_KI912636.1:91634-112670 GCF_000519345.1 Deinococcus pimensis DSM 21231 | reverse complement strand
TGCCCCGCGAGGTGCGCGAGGAGCTCCGCGAGGCGCCGCCCGCCCGCCTCGCGGTCCGCGAAGCCCGTCACCCCGGCCCCCTTCGTGAGGACGCCCATCCGGTGCGGGCGCCCGCACGGTAACGTGGAAGCGTGCAGACCGCATCCCGTCCCCACTTCAGGAGCGCCGCGTGAGGCGCCTTCCCTCCCTGACCGTCGCGCGGCTCAGCGTCGCCGCCGCCGTGATCGCCGCCGTGATCGCCGTGGCGCTCTACCGCGCCGACTACGTCATCGCCGCCGTGCTCGTGCTCGCGCTCGCCGTGTGGTTCGTGGTGGACGCCGTCCGCGCCTTCCGCTGGGCCCGTTCCGCCCCGCGCGAGGGCCGCGGAGGCTGAGCGCTCCCCAAGCGTCACCTGAGCGACGCTCGCGCCGCGCCACGTGTGGCAAGGTGAGCTCGTGAGACCCGACATTCCCGCGTGGCGCGTGTGGCTCGTCACGATCCTCGCCATCCTCTGGGGCGTCCTCGCGATCGACGCGTCGCGCCGGGCCCTGAGGTCCGGCGCGCAGAACGACTGGATGCTGTTCGGCCTGTGCGCGCTGCTGTTCATCTGGAACGTGTGGCAGCTCTGGACCTTCACCCGCCGTCCGCGAGGGTGAAGCCCGCCGCGATCACGACGGGCGCGCGGACGGCGGACGTGTCGTTCTCGCCCCGGTCGTTGTTGCCCAGGACGATGCCGAGCACGTAGAGCGCCACGGCGATCGCGAAGATCCAGCCGATCACGGCGCCCCAGTTCACGCCGCGCTGGACGGGACGCTGCTCGCCGGGCTGCTGGGTCTTGCTGCGCTGGGAATTCGGGTCTGACATCGCGCACCTCCTGCCTTCCTTCTAGCCGAGCCCCGCATGAGCTTGCACGCGATTCGCTCAGCGTGAGCGCAGCGGACCGTCATGAAGGACGTCTCCACGTCCTGCCTGGACAACCCGGCCGTGCCTGCGGGGGGCGTCCCTATCCTGACGCCCGGGCGGCCGTTCACCGCCCGGGAGGTCCCATGTACGAACCCCTGCGTCCACTCGCCCGTTCCCTCGTCGCTGCCGCGCTCGCCCTGCTGCTCGCCGGGTGCGGCACCCTCGGCGCCGAAGCGCCCGCGTCCACGGACGTGGCCGTCCTCGCGGGGGTCGAGAAGACCCGGCCCGGCACCGCCCGCGTGCGCGCGGCACTTCTCGCGTCCTCGCGCGGCCTGCTCTACCCCTCCGAGACGGACGCCCCGTGGACGTGGACGGACCTCGGGCCCGCAAGCGCCCTGCCGGACGCCGCCGCCGTCGCGGCCCGGCTGGGCTTCACGGGTCCGGGTGTCGAGGCCCACGCGCTCGACGCCGACGCCTGGTTCGCGCGGCTCGTCCGCAACGCCGACCCCGCCGATCCCGCGAGCGTGCGCGTCGCCCGGCGCCACGAGCAGCTGCGCCGCACCTTCCGCCGCTGGTACACGGACGTGCGCGTCTACCGCGTCCGTGACGCGCTCGCCTCGCCCGCCGAGTGGCACGTCGTCGTGCTCGGCGTGAACGAGGCGGGCGTCACGGGGTTGCGCACCCTCGCCGTGGAGACCTGAAGGAGGTTCAGTCCGGCAGGCTGGCCGTGTCGTCCCGATCGGTGACGGCGCCGCCCCCGCCGCGCCCGGCGCCCTCCGCGCCCGTCTCGTCGTTGCCGGGGGTGCCGGTGCTGCCCGCCCCGCCCGCGCTGGTCCTGCCGCTCTCCCGCTCGTGCCGCTGGCGTTCCGCGTACGCGTCCTGCATCGCCTCGGCCTCGTTGCTGCTGTCACGGTCGGTCATGTCGTTCCTCCCCTTCGTCGACGTGCCCTCACCCTGCGCTCCGTCCCTGAGGACGGCCCGACCCTCCTCCCAACAGGGCTTCATGCTGGGCCGCCTCATCAAAAGTGTTCGTTTTCCACATTGCTCTCTCCGCTTTCACCTATAATTCTCGATTGTGCCTGCAGAGAGGCACCAGCAGAATCTGCAACGAGGGAGGCGCCCACCTCGACGAAAAAGACGGGCGCACGAGCAGGATCACAGCCGCGGACCGGTGCGAGCCCGGACACCTGCACCACCGACAGGACGCCGCCCCCAGGGGCGGCGTCCTCGTCATGAACGCCCCCTGACCGGAGCCCGAAGCCGCCTGAAGGCCGCTTCCACGTCCCTCGCACACCCGGCGCACACACTGCGCGCATGGCCACGACCCACCTCGAAGCGTCCGCACGTGACGTCCTGACCCGTCACCTGCCCGAACTCCGCGACCGCCTGCTCGGCGACGCGCACGCCCGCGCCGACCTCGACGACTTCGACGTCACCGCCCTCCCCAAGGGCAACGGGACGCTCACCGTCACCATCCGGGCCCGCGAGGACGACCCCGCGCGGACGCACGCCGTCGCCACCTGTGACCTCGTGCCGACCAGCGAGGACGGACGCCTCACGTACCGCGACACCGCCCTGGAGTTCCTCACCGGCGGGATCTGAACCTTCCCGGACGTCCTCCGCGGGGTGTCGGGACCGCTCTTGACACCGGGCGCCGCCCTGCCGTATTTCAAAAGAAAGCGCCCCCGCGCTCCGCACCGACCAGGAGGAGGACCTGCCGTGATCCGTCACGTTCTCGCTGCCGTCGCGCCCGGCACCCAGGGTCACGTCGTCGCGCTCGAAGCGCACACGCTCGCCCGTCAGCTCGGCGCCCGCCTCACGCTGCTGCACGTGCTGCCCCCACCACCCGCCGCGCCGCTCACGCGCGCCCTCGGCGCGGACACCGCCCGCGCCGAACGCGAGGCGTGGCTCAGGGCCGACTGGTTCCTCGCGGAGCTCCGCCGTGACCTCCACGATCCTGCCGTCACGTACGACCTGCGGACCTCCCCGGACCCGGACGTCACCGCCGCCGTCGCGGACGCCTCACGCGAGCTCGGCGCGGACCTCGTCGTCGTCGGCTCCGACGCCCAGCCACGCCTGCGGCCCGGCTTCGGTCAGCGGCTCCTGCGCTGCACGCACCTGCCCGTGATGCTCGTCGGACCGGCCCTGCCCACCCGCGTGCCGCAGGACAGCACCCGCGCGCCCCTGCGGCACGCCGTGGGCCTGAGCGGCCTGACCGCCGAGGCCGTCGCGAGCGACTGACCGGGCAGACCGTCGGACGCCCGCACCTTCACCCGAGCTCCTCGGCGAGGCCGATGAGCAGCCCGCCGGGTCCACGGACGTAGCAGAGCCGATACGTGTTCCCGTACCGGACGACCTCGCCCACGAGCCGCGCGCCGTGCGCGCCGAGCCTTTCGAGCGTGCCGTCGAGGTCGTCCACGGCGAACATGACGCGCAGGTAGCCCAGCGCGTTCACCGGCGCGCCCCGATGGTCCGAGACGGGCGGCGGCGTGAGAAAGCGCGAGAGTTCGAGCCTGCCGTGCCCGTCCGGCGTGCGCATCATCGCGATCTCGACGCGCTGATCGCCCAGCCCGGTGACGCGTCCGGCCCATTCTCCCTCCACCGTGGCCCGCCCCTCGAGGTCGAGGCCGAGGTCGTGAAAGAACGCGATCGTCGCGTCGAGGTCGTCGACGACGATGCCCACGTTGTCCATCCGTCTGACCGCCATGCGCCCATCCTATGAGGTGACGTCGGCTCCGGTCGAGAAAGGAAGGAACCCCGTCCGGAGACGGGGTTCCTTGCTGGTGGGTCGTGTTGGGCTCGAACCAACGACCCGCTGATTAAAAGTCAGCTGCTCTACCAACTGAGCTAACGACCCAGCGCGTAGCAGTATAGGGAAGCGGGCCGCGTCCGTCAACGCGGCCCGCCCGGTCTTCAGGCCTTGGGGGGCATGCCGCCGGGGCCGAAGGGCATGCGCGGCATCTTGCCGCCCTTGCCGCCGCCCATGCCCATCTTCTGCAGGACCTTCATCATCTCCTTCATCTGCTCGTGCATCTTCAGGAGGCGGTTGATTTCCTGCACGGTGACGCCCGCGCCCCGCGCGATGCGCTTGCGACGCTGCCCGTCGATGATCTTGGGCGTCCGGCGCTCCTTGAGCGTCATGCTGCTGATCATCGCGTCGATCTTCTGGATCTGCTTCTCGTCGACGTTGAACTCGGGCGGCAGCGCGCGGCTCATGCCGGGAATCATCTTGAGCAGGTCCCCGAGCGGACCCATCTTGCGGATCTGACGCAGCTGGTTGAGGAGGTCCTCGAGGTCGAACTCGCCGGGCTTCTTCGGGAGGGTCGCCTCGATGTCGGCCTGCTGGGCGCGCTCGATGAGGCTGAGCACGTCGCCCATGCCGAGGATGCGGCCCGCCACGCGGTCCGGGTAGAAGGGTTCCAGCCCCACGAGCTTCTCGCTGACGCCCGCGAAGTAGATGGGTTTGCCCGTCACGAAGCGCGCCGAGAGGGAGGCGCCGCCGCGCGCGTCACCGTCCATCTTGGTGATCACGAGGCCCGAGAGGCCGATGCGCTCGTCGAAGGTCTTCGCGACGTTGAGGGCCTCCTGACCGGTCATGGCGTCCACGACGAGCATCGTCTCGGTGGGCTCCATGACGCCGCGCAGGTCGGCGAGCTGGTCCATGAGGGCCTCGTCGATCTGGAGGCGTCCGGCGGTGTCCACGATGACGAGGTCGCGGTAGTCCTTCTGGAGGAACTCCTTCACGCGCTCGCGGGTCGTCTCGGGCGGCTCGTTGTCCGCGACCTCCAGGACGGGCACGCCGACCTGCTGACCGAGGGTGCGCAGCTGCTCGCGCGCGGCGGGGCGTTGCGTGTCGGCCGCGACGAGCAGCACGCGGCGGCCCTTGCTCTTGTAGAGGTTGGCGAGCTTGCCCGCCGTGGTGGTCTTGCCCGCGCCCTGCAGACCCACGAGGAACCAGACGTTGCCGTCCGTCTTGAGGGTGGGCTGGTGCGCCTTGCCGCCGAGCGTTTCGATGAGCTCGTCGTGGACGACCTTCACGACCTGCTGGCCGGGCTGGAGGCTGCCGAGGACGTCCTGACCGACGGCCTTCTCGCTGACGCGCGCCACGAAGTCCTTCGCGACGCCGAAGTTCACGTCCGCTTCGAGGAGGGCCATGCGGATCTCGCGCATGGCGGCCTTCACCTGCGGCTCGGTGAGCTTGCTGCTCTTGCGGAGGTTGTCGAGGATGTCCTGGAGTCGGTTTCCGAGGGCTTCGAACATTACCAGGAGGGTAGCACGGCGCTCCCGCGCGCACCGCGAGAGGGGAACAATGAGCCCGTGAGCGCAGGGGACGGCCCTCTCACCACGAACCTTCACACAGCCTTTACTCTTTGCTTATGAACCGCGTCGCGTCCCGCCCCGCCCTCCTGGCCGTGGTCGTCGTCGTCCTGGCCATGGCCCTCCTCGCGCTCGGCCAGCACCGCCAGAACCGCGCCGACACGGGCGGCACCCTCGCCTTCCCGCTGCTGCGCGTCACGCCCGGCGGGACCGGCTCGGGCGTCATGCTGCCGCCCGCGAACTACTGAGCAGCCTTCAGCGGTCAGCCGTCAGTGTATGGACTGACGGCTGACCGCTCACGACTTGCTCTGGCGCCGTACGGACCGGGGCGGCCCGGTCCTCTCGCCTTGACCGTTCACGCGTCTCTACTTGCTCTGGCGCCGTACGGACCGGGGCGGCCCGGTCCTCTCGCCTTGACCGTTCACGCGTCTCTACTTGCTCTGGTACTCGTAGAACCCGCGTCCGCTCTTGCGGCCCAGCAGGCCCGCCTGCACCATCTTGCGCAGCAGGGGAGACGGGCGGTACTTGTCGTCGCCGAGGCCGCGGTGCAGCACCTCCATGATCGCGAGGCAGGTGTCGAGCCCGATGAAGTCCGCCAGGGTCAGCGGGCCCATGGGGTGATTCATGCCCATCTTCATGATCCCGTCGATCGCCTCGGGCGTCGCGACACCCTCCATCACGCACTGGATCGCCTCGTTGATCATGGGCATCAGCACGCGGTTCGACACGAAGCCCGGGAAGTCGTTGCACTCCAGCGGCGTCTTGCCCATCCGCCGCGCCGCCTCCAGCACCGTCCGCGCCGTCTCGTCGCTCGTGCTGTACCCGCGGATGACCTCCACGAGCTGCATCAGGGGCACCGGGTTCATGAAGTGCATCCCGATGAACTTCTCCGGCCTGCCGGAGGCCGCCCCCAGGCTCGTGATGGGAATGCTGCTCGTGTTGCTCGCGAGCACCCCGCCGGGCTGCACGATCTCCCCGAGGCGGCGGAAGAGGTCGCTCTTGACGCCCTCGTTCTCCACGATGGCCTCCACGACGAGGTCCCGGTCCGCGAAGTCCGCCAGGTCCGTCGTGAAGCGCACGCGGCCCATGACCTCCTCGGGCGTGCCCGTGAGGCGGCCCTTCTCGTGGAGCTTCGCGAGACTCCCGGAGATCGTGGCGCGCCCGCGCTCCACGAAACGCTGCTCCACGTCGTGCAGCACCACGTCGAACTCGGCCTGCGCCGCCACCTGCGCGATGCCCGCGCCCATCTGACCTGCTCCGATCACACCGAATCTCATGACGGCACGAGCTTACCGCGAAAGGACGAACGAGTGTTAGGTGGGAGGTCGGGGGCGAACGAGCAAACAAAGGCGGAGGCGGCGTAGAGCCACCTCCGACCGGTTCACGACGTTAGTAGTCGAATGAGCCTATGTTCCTGTTGTTGGTTTCGATGTTGTCAATGCCGCCCAATCCAGGAGGATTGCCTTGACACCGAGCCAGCGTTGGTCCGGATACCCATACTTTGACTTGGCGGCCATCCTTTAGAAAAAGGGCTTTGCGTCGGCCACACTTGCCTCCGGAAATGAACCCTTTGTAGGTGTTTGGGAGTGATTCGTGTTTTGCCCCAAGGTTCATCTCGGCATTCAACGTTGCTCCGAGGAGTGGTGGTGAGCTGAATGATCTCTTCACCACTTTGGCCAATGCACTTAGCGGGTGCATTAAAATTGCAAGACAAACTAACGCGGAAATTGATTTATTCATATCATGCAGAGTTGGTTGTTTTGATGCCCAGAGTTGACTGGACGCCCTTAGCTTATCCTGCTCAATTTGAAATGCAGTGGAAATCTAACCTGCCACGACGAAATACTGCTCCTCCAGCCCGTCAGTGAGCGTCGCGTCCCACTCGTCGCGCTCCGGGGACTCGTGCCACGCCCTGAACTCCTCAACGTACTCTTGGACCAGCCGTTCGGCCTCCTCGGTTCGTTCGTCCTCCTCGGTTCGTTCGTCCTCCACGAAAAAGACGGTACTCCACCCGTCTGAATGGAGGACCGCCGTTCGGGAAGTCGGCCTCAGCTCAGCCGCTTCACCATCAACGCGAGGCCGTTGCCGCCGCCCATGCACAGGGTCGCAACGCCCGTCTCCCGGTCCTGCTGCCGCAGGGCGTGCAGGAGCGTCACGAGGATGCGCGCGCCGCTCGCGCCGATGGGATGACCGAGCGCCACCGCGCCGCCGTTCACGTTCACCCGCGCGTCGTCGAGGCCGAGCTCGCCCATCACGGCGAGGCTCTGCACGCTGAAGGCCTCGTTGAGCTCCCACAGGTCCACGTCGCCCACGTTCATGCCGAGCTTCTTCATCAGCGCGCCCACGGCGGGCACGGGCGTCATCATGACCCACTCGGGGTCGAGGCCGCTCGACGCGCTCGCCACGATCTCCGCCATCGGCGTGAGGCCCAGCGCGCTCGCCCGCTCGTCGGACATGATCAGGAGGCTCGCGGCGCCGTCGTTGAGGCCGGGCGCGTTGCCCGCCGTGACGCTGCCGCCCTCGCGGAAGGCGGGCTTCAGTTTCCCGAGCGCCTCCAGGGTGCTGTCGCGGCGAGGGCCCTCGTCGTCCGTGACGGTGACGCTGCCCTTGCGGCCCGCGATCTCCACGGGGACGATCTCGTCCCGGAAGCGGCCCGCCTCCATGGCGGCGACGGCGCGCTGGTGACTGCGCAGCGCGTACGCGTCCTGCTCCTCGCGATTGATGCCGTACTTCTCGGCGACGCGTTCCCCGGTGAGGCCCATGCCCTCGTCGTTGATGGAGCACCACAGGCCGTCGTGCGTGTTGGCGTCCACGACCTGCGCGTTGCCCATGCGGTAGCCGCTTCTGGCCTGCGGGAGCAGGTAGGGACTGTTGCTCATGCTCTCCATGCCGCCCGCCATGACGACCTCGTGGTCGCCCGCGCGGACGGCCTGCGCGCCGAGGATGACGGCCTGCAGGCCCGAGCCGCACACGCGGTTGACGGTGAGCGCCCCGACGGAGGAGGGCAGACCGGCGCGCAGCGCGGCCTGACGGGCGGGGTTCTGGCCGCTTCCGGCCTGCACGACCTGACCCATCACGACGTCCTCCACGAGGGCGGCGTCCACGCCCGCGCGCTCCAGCGTGGCGCGCAGGGTGAGGGTGCCGAGCTCCGTGGCCCTGACGGGCGCGAGGCTTCCGAGGAACTTTCCGGTCGGCGTACGTGACGCCGCGACGATGACGGGCTTGGGCATGGCGCCAGGATAGCAGCTGGACTAACGCTCGTTTGGTGACGTGTGCAACCCCACGCCTCCCCGCCGCGTAGGGACAGGATGATGGTCACCCTCGTGTTCGTCGCCCTGTGGATCGTGGGGCTCGTCGGCACCTTCGTGCCGGTCGTGCCCGCCACCTTCGTCATCTTCGCCGGGGCGCTCCTCGCGGGCTACCTCGAAGGCTTCTCCGCCCTCTCGTGGCCGTGGCTCGTCGGGCTCGGCCTCGTCGCGGTCGCCGCGAGCCTCGTCGACAACCTCGCGGGCGGCTGGGGCGCCCGGAAGTTCGGCGGTTCGAAGGCCGCCATGTGGGGCGCGATCCTCGGTGGGCTCGCCGGGCTCTTCATCCCCTTCGGCCTGCTCGTCGGACCCTTCGCGGGCGCCCTCCTCGCGGAGGTCGTCTTCGTGCGCCGAGCCCTCCCCGACGCCGTGCGTTCCGCCTTCGGCACGCTGGTGGGCCTCCTGACGGGCATCGCCGCGAAGTTCGTCCTGCACGTCCTGATGGGCCTGCTGGTGCTGTGGCGGCTCGGGGTGGCGTCGTGAGCGCAGGGTACGTGCTGTACTCCCGCGACGGCTGCCACCTCTGCGAGGACGCCGAGCGCGTCCTCGGGGAGCTCGGCGTGCCCTACGAGCGCGTCGCCGTGGGCGGCGACGCGGAACTCGAACGCCTCTACGGCTGGGACGTGCCCGTCCTCACCCGGGGCGGGGAGGTGCTCCTCAAGGGCGTGTTCGGCCGCGCCCGCGTCACCGCGAAACTGGGTCTGGACGGCCCGCGTTGACCGCGCGTCCTTCATCGCGGCCTGATCGTGCCGGGTACACTGAGACGACATGGACCCCGTAGCTTTTCAGATCGGCTCGTTCACCGTCGCGTGGTACGGCCTGCTCATCACCGCCGGCATCCTCGTCGGCGCGTGGATCGCCACCCGCCTCGCCCGCCAGCGCGGCCTCGACGCCGACCTCCTGAGCGACATGATGTTCTGGGCGGTCGTGTGGGGCGTCGTCGGCGCCCGCATCGTGTTCGTCCTGACGTCCCCGCAGAACTTCCAGGGCGCGAGCCTGCTGGACTACATCAACATCCGTCAGGGCGGCATCAGCATCCACGGCGGCCTCGTCGCGGGCATCCTCGTGCTGGTGTACTACGCCCGGCGCTACAAGGTGAACTTCTACCGCTACGCCGAACTGATGGTCCCGGGCGTCGGCCTCGGCATCATCGGCGGACGCATCGGCAACATCATGAACGGCAGCGACACCGTCGGGCGCGTCACGGGCTGGCCCATCGGGTATCACTGGCCCGCCTCGGCGCGCGGCTTCCACGACGCGATGTGCAACCGCGCCGTGCCGCTCAACCTCGCGGAGTACTGCCAGAACGGCGTCATGACCGCGCCCGTCCACTTCACGCAGCTCTACGGCGTGTTCATCGGCATCGCCATCGTGATCGCGTCCGTCTTCTGGCTGCGTTCGCGCAAGCCCGGCTGGGCCTTCTGGCAGTTCTGGCTGTGGTACTCTCTGCTCCGCTCGATCGGTGAGGAGACGTTCCGTCTCAACCCCCTGACGTGGAAGGTGTACCTCTCCGAGGGCCCGAACGCGCCCGGCATCGGGCTGTTCACCGAGACGCAGCTCGCGTCCATCCCGCTCGTCCTCATCTCCATCTACTTCCTGATCCGGCTGCGCCGCGCGCCGGACGTTCAGTACACGCCGGAGCCCCAACGTGACCACCCCCGCAAGCAACGCGTCTGAAGCCGTTCCCGCCCGTCCCCTGGACGTCGTCGTCCTCGCCGCCGGACAGGGCACCCGCATGCGCTCCGCCCTTCCGAAGGTGCTGCACCCCGTCATGGGCCGCCCCATGGTGGGCTGGGCCGTGAAACGCGCCCGTGAGCTCGGCGCGCGCGACGTCGTCGTCGTCACCGGCCACGGCGCGGACCGGGTGGAGGCCACGCTCGCCGGGGAGGGCGTGCGCTTCGCCCGGCAGGACCGTCAGCTCGGCACCGGGCACGCGTTCCTCGTGGGCGCCCGCGTCCTGCGCGGCGACGGGGACGTGCTGGTGTTGTACGGCGACACGCCGCTCCTCACGCTCGGCACGCTGCGCGACATGCTCGCCGACCACCGCGCCAAGGGCTCGGCCTTCACGATCCTGACGGGCGAACTGCCCGACGCGACCGGCTACGGACGCATCCTGCGGGACGCGGACGGCGGCGTCGCCCGCATCGTCGAGGAGAAGGCCGCCTCGCCCGAGGAGCGGCGCGTCCGCGAGTTCAACTCCGGCGTGTACCTCATGGATCACCGCGCGCCCGCCCTCGCGGAGCGCATCACGGCCGACAACGCCGCGGGCGAGTACTACCTCACGGACCTCCTCGCGCTCTACCGCGAGGCGGGCGCGCGCGTGGACGCCTTCCGCCTCTCCGATCCCGACGAGGTGATGGGCGCCAACGACCGCGTGCAGCTCGCGCAGGCCGAGCGGATCATGCGGCTGCGCCTCAACGAGGCCTTCATGCGCGCGGGCGTCACGCTGCTCGATCCCGCCACCACCTCCATCGAGGACACCGTGGAGCTCGGGCAGGACACCCTCGTGGAGCCCGGCGCGATCCTGCGGGGCCGCACCCGCGTGGGGCGCGGCGCGCTCGTCGGGGCGTACAGCGTCGTCGTGGACAGCGAGATCGGCGAGGACGCCGAGGTCCGCCCGCACTCCGTGCTGGAGCAGGCCGTCGTGGGGCGCGGCAGCCACGTCGGGCCCTTCGCGCGGCTGCGTTCGGGCGCGGTCCTCGGGGAGGACGTGCACGTGGGCAACTTCGTGGAGGTCAAGAACTCCACGCTGGAGCGCGGCGTGAAGGCCGGGCACCTCGCGTACCTCGGGGACGCCCGCGTCGGCGAGGACAGCAACATCGGCGCGGGCACCATCACCGCGAACTACGACGGCGTGGACAAGCACCGCACCGACATCGGGCGGGGCGTGTTCGTCGGCTCGAACAGCACCCTCATCGCGCCGCGCCGCCTCGGGGACGCCGCGTACGTCGCGGCGGGCAGCACCGTCCACGAGGACGTGCCCGAGGGCGCGCTCGCGGTGGCGCGCGGCCGTCAGCGCAACGTGGAGGGCTGGTCCCTGCGCAACTGGCGCCGCGTCACGGACCGCCTGCGGGGCCGCAACGTCTTCCTGACCTCCTGGGTGGAGTCCCGGCAGGACGTCGCGAAGGAGTAGGCCCTGTTCACGGTTCCCCGGGGACAGTTGACCGCTGCCCCGGGGATTATCCTTTGGGGGTGCGCGGCGTGGCCTCCGCTTCCCGAAGGAACGGTGAACATCCACCTCGCAGGAGACGCCGTACAACACCACGGAGGACCACATGGGACCCATCGAAATTCTGCTGATCGTTCTGTTCGTCGTGCTGATCTTCGGCGCGCGCAAGCTTCCCGAGCTGGGCCGCGGCATCGGCCGCGGCGTCCGTGAGTTCAAGGACGGCGTCCGTGACGAGAACGCGGGCGCCCCGCGCGAGCGTCGCGACGAGCAGGGCTGAGGCAGGGCCGTGGCCAGGGCCAAGACCGCCGACACCGCGCCCCTCCTGGAGCACCTGGAGGAGCTGCGGACCCGCATCGTCATCTCGCTCGGGTACCTCGCGGTGGGCGCGGGCGTCGGCTGGACGTACCGGACGCAGCTGCTCGACCTGCTCAAGCGGCCCCTGACGGACACGCAGCTCTTCCAGAGCGGCAAGCTGCAGCTGGTGTCGCAGAACATCACCGACCAGCTGATGATGAGCTTCACGCTGGCGTTCTGGGCGGGCTTCGCGCTGGCCCTGCCGTTCATCCTGCATCAGGTGTGGCTGTTCGTCGCGCCGGGCCTCTATCCGCACGAGCGGCGCTGGGCGGCCCCGTTCGTGGTGGGGGCGGGCCTGTCGTTCGTGGTGGGCGCGACCTTCGGGTACCTCGTGCTGCTCCCGCCGATGTTCCAGTTCCTCGTGGACTTCCTCGGGGGGATCGTGGCGGGCTTCTACCCGATCGCGTCGTACGTGGCTCAGGTGGTGACGCTGCTCGTCGCGTTCGGGCTGATCTTCGAGCTGCCGGTGCTGTCGCTGGTCCTCACGAAGATCGGCGTGGTGAACCACGTGATGCTCGCGCGGGTCCGCAAGTTCGCCGTGATCGTCATCCTCGTGGTGGCGGCGGTCATCACGCCCACCACGGACCCCTTCAACCTGATGCTGGTGGCCGTGCCGATCTACCTGCTCTACGAGCTCGGGATCATCGTGTCGAGGTTCGCGGCGCCGCGCGAGCAGGACCGACTGGCGCACGAGTAGCACCTCTCATCGAAGGAGGCGACGGAAACGAAACCGTCGCCTCCGCTCGTTTTGCGCCGCTGGGCGTCCTGTTGGCTTGCGAATTCGGTTTTCACTTCTTGCGTACCTGTCTAAACGAATGTGCAACATGAGGTGCGATTTTTCCTAGACTGTGCCAATGAAGAGCATCGAGGAACTCCGCAGCGAGATCGACGTCATCAACCGCGACCTGCTGGTGCTGCTCAACCGCCGCGCCGCCCTCGCCGCCGAGATCGGCCACGTGAAGACGCAGGAGGGCAAGAGCGCCTCCCACTACGACCCCGTCCGCGAGGAGAAGCAGCTGCGCGAGCTCGAATCCCTCAACGCGGGGCCCTTCTCGAACGCCACCGTCAAGAAGATCTTCACCGAGATCTTCCGCGCCAGCCTCGACCTGGAGGAGAGCAACGACAAGAAGCAGCTGCTCGTGTCGCGCAAGGTGCAGCCCTCGGACACCGTCCTCGACCTCGGCGGCGTGCGCGTCGGCGGGGACGCCCCGCAGGTGCTCGTCGCGGGCCCGTGCTCCATCGAGTCGGAGGAGCAGATGGACGCCACCGCCCGCTTCCTCTCCGAGCGCGGCGTGAAGATCCTGCGCGGCGGCGCGTACAAGCCCCGCACCAGCCCCTACGGTTTCCAGGGCATGGGCGTGGACGGCCTCGTGCTCGGCAGCCGCGTCGCGCGCGAGTACGGCATGAAGTTCGTCACGGAGGTCATGGACACCCGTGACGTGGAGGTCGTCGCGGAGCACGCGGACATCCTGCAGGTGGGCGCGCGCAACATGCACAACTTCGCCCTGCTGCGCGAGGTGGGCCGCGCCCGCAAGCCCGTGCTGCTCAAGCGCGGCCTCGCCGCCACGATGGAGGAGTGGCTGTACGCCGCCGAGTACATCCTCAGCGAGGGCAACCCCGACGTCATCCTCTGCGAGCGCGGCATCCGCACCTACGAGAAGTGGACCCGCAACACCCTCGACCTCAGCGCCGTCGCCGTCGCGAAGCAGGAGACGCACCTCCCCGTCATCGTGGACGTCACGCACGCCGCCGGACGCCGCGACCTGCTCATCCCGCTCGCGCGCGCCGCGCTCGCCGTGGGCGCCGACGGCATTCACGTGGAGGTCCACCCCAACCCCGCCACGGCCCTCAGCGACAACGAGCAGCAGCTCGACTTCCGCGGCTTCGACGCCTTCAACGCCGCCATCGAGCCCCTGCTGCGCCGCCCCGAACGCGAGGTCGAGTCGGCCCGCTGAACGCGGCAGGCGAGGATCGTGGGGCCGGGCGACGTGTCGTCCGGCCCCCCTTCATTCCTGACGAAAAAAGTACGGTGCTGTGAGAACGGGGCGTGCACCATGAGGATATGCGTGAGAACCGATCCGGGCGCTTCTCAAGCGAGCTTCACCTCACCTTGGGGGAATCCCAATACTCTCGGCGCGTGATCTCCAAGCTTCTTCCCCTGCTCGTCGGCGGCGCGCTGCTCCTCGGCGCCTGCGGCCAGACGCCCGCCACCGACACCACGACGACCGCGCCCGCCCAGGAGCGCCTCAGCTTCGGCCCCGGCGTGGACGCCCTCGCCGCCTACCCCGTGTCCCTCACGGTGGGGCAGGCCAAGCAGCTCACGGTGTACGTCGGCGGCCGCGTCGCCACGTCCGCCGACGTCACGTGGACGAGCAGCAACACCGCCAACGCCACGGTCGACGCGAACGGCCTCGTGCGCGGCGTCTCCCCGGGCTCCGCGACCGTCCGCGTGGCCCTGCGCAGCAACCCCGCCTCCTTCCTCGACTACGCCGTGACCGTCACCGGCACCACGACCACCACGCCGACGCCCGCTCCCGCGCCCGCCCCGGCGCCCTCGACGGGCGCGAGCACCTTCGAGCAGCGCGTCCTGGAGCTCACCAACCAGGCCCGCGCCCAGGCCCGCACCTGCGGCACGCAGTCCTTCGCCGCCACCACGCCGCTCGCGTACAACGCGAACCTGCGCGCCGCCGCCTACAACCACAGCAGGGACATGGCGGTCCGGAACTTCTTCAGCCACACCAACCCCGACGGCCTCAGCCCCTTCCAGCGCATGACGAACGCGGGCTACACCGGCTGGACCACGGCGGGCGAGAACATCGCGGCGGGCCAGACCACGCCCGAGCAGGTCGTGGCGGGCTGGCTGCAGAGCCCCGGCCACTGCGCCAACATCATGAATCCGCGCTTCCGGGACCTCGGGGTGGGCTTCTATCAGGGTGGGAGCTACGGGTACTACTGGACGCAGGACTTCGGGGCTAAATAAGTTGTAGAGACGCGTCACCGCCCCAGGCAAAAGCGAGGGGCCGTCCCCGAGCGTACGCAGCCAAAACGCGGACGGCCACTCCCCAGCGTGTAGAGACGCGTCACCGCCCCAGGCAAAAGCGAGGGGCCGTCCCCGCTATGAGTGTAGAGACACGTCGACGCCCCAGGCAGAAGGACCGGACCGCTCCGGTCCGTACGAGGGCAGAGCGTACGACGCCAAACGCGGACGGCCACTCCCCAGCGTGTAGAGACACGTCGATGCCCCAGGCTTGAGCAGGCAGGCGGCCCGACCGGAATTCCGGTCGGGCCGCCTCGTCTCGTTCCCTACCCGCCGAGGTAGGCCTTGAGGACGCGTTCGTCGCTGACGAGCTCGGCGGACGCGCCGGAGAACGTCACCTGTCCCGCTTCGAGGACGTACGTGCGGTGGCTGCTGTTCATGGCGAGCTTCGCGTTCTGCTCGACGAGCAGGATCGTGACGCCCTGCTCGTTGAGTTCGCGGATGATGTTGAAGATCTCCAGCACGATGATGGGCGCGAGGCCCAGGCTGGGCTCGTCGAGCAGCAGCAGCTTGGGGCGGCTCATGAGGGCGCGGGCGATGGCGAGCATCTGCTGCTCCCCGCCGGAGAGCGTCCCGGCGAGCTGATGGCGGCGCTCACCGAGCCTCGGGAAGCGTTCGTACATGCGCCTGATGTCGTCCTGGACGCCCGCGCGGTCGCCGCGCACGTACGCGCCGAGTTCGAGGTTGTCCTCGACGCTCTGCCGCGCGAGCACCTGCCGTCCCTCGGGGCTCTGGGCGATGCCGAGCCGCACGACCTCGTCGGGCGCGGCGCGGGTGACGTCGCGGCCCGCGAAGCGCACGCTGCCCTCGCGGGGTCGCAGGAGGCGAGACACGGCGCGCAGGGTGGTGGTCTTGCCCGCGCCGTTCGCGCCGATGAGCGTGACGACCTCGCCCTCCTCGACGCGCAGGCTGAGGTCACGCACGGCCTGGATCGCGCCGTAGTTGACGCTGAGGTGGTCGATCTCCAGGAGCGCCGTCATTCGGCCCCCAGGTAGGCCTCGATGACCTTCGGGTCGCGCTGCACGCTGGCCGGGTCGCCCATGGCGATGAGCTGGCCGAAGTTCAGCACGGCGATGCGGTCGCAGAGGTTCATCACGAGCGGCACGTGGTGCTCGATGACCATCACGGTGAGGTCGAAGCGGGCGCGGACGTCGCGGATGAACTCGGTCAGGCCGTGCTTCTCGGCGCTGTTCATTCCGGCGGCGGGCTCGTCGAGGAGGAGCACCTTCGGGTCGAGCGCGAGGGCCCGCGCGATCTCCAGACGGCGCTGGTCGCCGTAGCTGAAGTTCCCGGCGTCCTCGCCCGCGCGGTTCGCGAGCCCGACGAGGTCGAGCAGGTCCCAGGCGCGGGCCTCCACCTGCCGTTCCTCCTCGCGCGCGCCGCCGAGGACGCCCGCGAGGAGCCCGGCGCGGGTGCGGGCGTGCTGAGCGATCTTGACGTTCTCGAGGGCGCTCAGGCCGCGGAAGAGGCGGATGTTCTGGAAGGTGCGGCCCAGGCCGAGCGTGGCGATGCGGTGCGGCGCGAGGCCGGTGACGTCGCGGCCTTCGAAGCGCAGTCGGCCCGAGGAGGGCGGCGTGAGGCCCGTCATGAGGTTGAACAGGGTGGTCTTGCCCGCGCCGTTCGGGCCGATCAGGCCGAAGATCTCGCCGGGCATGACGTCGAAGGACACGTCGCCGACCGCGACGAGGCCGCCGAAGCGCCGCGTGAGGCCCTCGGCGCGCAGCACGGGCTCGCGGGCGGGGGAGGGGGCGGGCGCGCTCACTTCGCCACCTCCTGCGTGGCGGGCCGCGCGAGGGGCGCGGCGCGGCGCCTGCGGAAGAGTCCCACGAGGCCCTGGGGGAGGTACAGGCTCGCGACGACCAGCACGAGCCCGTTGATGATGAGGCGCCAGTCCTGCAGGGGACGCAGCACCTCCGGCAGGGCCGCGAGGAGCGCGCCGCCCAGCACGGGCCCCCACATGTTGCGGCTCCCGCCGATCAGGACGTAGGCGAGGTACGCGATGGACGCGTCGAAGGTGCCCTGGCGGGCGTTCCAGGTGTTGAGGAAGGGCGCGCTCATCGCGCCGACGATCCCGGCGAGGACCGCGCCGATCACGAAGGCCATCACCTTGTAGCGGGTGGGGGGGACGCCCATCGCGTCCGCGGCGAGCTCGTCCTCACGCAGGGAGCGGAAGGCGCGGCCCACGCGGGAACGCTCCAGCCGCGCCGTGAAGAGCAGCACCAGCACGAGCAGGGGCCCGAAGATCCACACGTACTGCCAGCGGTCCACGAAGCCGAAGGGCTGCGGCACGCCGAACAGGCCGACCGCGCCGCCCGTGACGGACAGGTTGAGCGCCACGACGCGCAGGATCTCCACGAACGCGATCGTGGCGAGCGCGAGGTAGATGCCGCGCAGCCGCAGCGCGGGCACGCCGACGATCAGGCCGAGCGCGGCGCTCGCGACGCCCGCGACGAGCCACTCCAGCGGGAAGATCCAGCTTCCGAGCGACTCGCGCAGGGGCGCGAAGGCGGCGTTGGTGCCCATGATCGCGGCGATGTACCCGCCGAGCGCGTAGAAGCCGGGGCTCGCGAGGCTCAGCTGTCCCGCCATGAGGGGGAAGTACAGGCTGAGGCCCAGCAGGCCCTGCTGGATCATCGTGACGATGAGGAAGCCGTAGTTCTGGAGGAAGTCCATGAGGTCAGACCTTCTGCACGAGCGCGCGGCCCAGCAGACCCTGCGGGCGGACGAGGAGGATCACGAACAGCAGCGCGAACGCCACCGCTTCCTTGTAGGCGCTGTACTCGGCGGGCACGAAGGCCTCCGCGAGGCCGATGACGATGCCGCCCACGACCGCGCCGGGGATGCTGCCGAGCCCGCCGAGCACGATCACCGCGAGGCCCTTGAGGCCGTACGTCACGCCGAAGTAGGGTCCGGCGATGCCGAAGCTCGTCGCGACGAGCGTCCCGGCGAGCCCGCCGAGGAAGCCCGACAGGAAGAACGTGTAGAGGACGTAGCGGTCCACGCTGATGCCGAGGAGGCTGGACGTGCCCGGGTTCTCCGCGACGGCGCGCAGCGCCTTGCCGATCTTCGTGCGGCTGATGAGGTAGCCGAGGATGATCAGCATGATCATGCTCACGACGAAGATGATGATCTGCACGGTGCGGATCACGACGAGCTTCTCCCCGACGTGCAGGACCAGCGCGGGCTTGAGGTTGCCGTACACGTCCGCCGGGAAGGAGTAGATCTCCGCGCCGACGAGGTACTGGATGAGGTTGACCAGCACGAGCGCCACGCCGAGGCTCGACACGAGCGCCAGCAGGGGATCCGCGCCGCGCGACCGGAGGGGCCGGAACGCGAGGCGTTCGATGACGACGCCCACGAGACCCGCGAGGACCGACCCGATGAGGAGCGCGAGCACGAAGCCGGGCACGCTGCTCCCGAGCGGGGAGCCGTTCGGGAAGAGGTCGACGTTCTTCAGCAGGCCGTTGATGCCGAACTGACCCACCGCGAGGGTGTACGTGAAGTACGCGCCGAGCGTGAAGACCGCGCCGTGCGCGAAGTTGATGATGCCGAGGATGGAGAAGATGAGCGTGTAGCCCAGCGCGAAGATGGCGTACACGCTGCCGATGGACACGCCGTTGAGGACGTTCTGGATGAACTGCGTCAGTTCCAAGGAAGGGAGCTCCTTTCGGAGCTGTCCGCCGTCAGCGGTCAGCGGTCGGCAGGACAGGGTGAAGGGCTCGATGGGTGGGCGTACCAAGCAGGTCGGCGTTCAGCCGTCAGTCGTGACACTGACGGCTGATCGCTGACCACTGACCGCCTACTTCAGGAACACGAACGTGCCGTTCTTGGCGTCCTTCATCTTGATCTGCGCGACGTAGAAGTCCTTCTGGTTGACCTCGCCTTCCCTGTCGAAGCTGACGTCACCGAGGGGCGTCTTGTACTTGCCCGCGAGGATCTGCTTGTTGAGCTCCACGCGCAGGTCCGCGAGGTTCCACGTGTCGAGCTTCTTCTTCTTGTCGATCTTGCGCAGGGCCTCCACCATGACCTGCACGCCCGTGTAGGCCTGCGCGGCGAACTGCGGCGGGTCCTTCTTGTACTGGTTGCGGTACTCCTTCACGAACAGCTGGTTCACGCTGCCCGCGAGCGCCGGGCTGTACGCCTGCGCGATGAGGATGCCGTCGCAGTCCCGCCCGCAGACGGGGAAGAGGTTGCTGGTGTTCAGGCCGTTGCCGCCGATGATCAGGCCCTTGTAACCGAGCTGACGCAGCTGCTTGACGAGGTTGCCGCCGTCCGCCGCGAGGCCCGAGATGATCACGAGGTCCACGTCCGCCCCGAGGACCGCCGTGACCTGCGTGGTGAAGTCGGTGTCGGTCGTCTGGAACTTCTGGACGGTGCTGACCGAGAGGCCCTGCGCCTTGGCGGTCTCCTGGAAGGTGCCGGTCTCCGAGACGCTGAAGGCGTCGTTCTGCGCGTAGAGCACCGCGACCTTCTTGATCTTCGGGTCGAGCTTGAGCGCCTGCTTCACGGCGTTCGGCGCGACGACCGCGACGGGCGCGCTGACGCGGGCGATGAAGTCGCCGATCTGCGGGATGCCCTTGGCGGTGTTGCTGGGCCCCAGGACGGGCACCTTCGCGCGGTCCGCGATGGGGTCGGCGCTGAAGGCCTGCTGTGACAGGGTCGGCCCGACGATGCCGACGACGCGGTCCTTGTTGATGAGGTTCTGGAACGCGTTGATGGTTCCGGCCTCGTCACCGCCGGTGTCCTGGAAGACCAGCTTGAAGGGCGTGCCGTTGATGCCGCCCGTCGCGTTGAAGAACTTCTCGGCGAGACGCGCGCCGATCACCTGCTCCTGCCCGAGCAGCGCGACGTTGCTCGTCTGAGCGACGGCGACGCCGATCGTGATGGGGGCCTCGACCTTCTGCGCCACGGCGGCGGACATGAGGCCCAACGACAACGACACCAGCAAAGCTCGCTTCATGCGTTCCTCCCGGAGGCGCGAACCGCGACTCCTCGACGTACCGGATTGGGTATTTGGCTCAATATGGTCGCCGACCGAACGAAAGTCAAGCGAGAGCGCCACGGGTCCGCCTCGCGGCTCCCGTGACGCCCGGCCCTTCATGGTGTCTCAGGATACGCTCAGGCGCCCCGGCGGGCCTCACGCTGCCGCTTCACGAACGCCTCGAAGTCCTCCAGGGAGAGGCAGTTCACCACGTGCGCGGGCGTGAGGCCCGCCTTGCGCGCCACCAGCACGCCGAAGCGCGTGTCGCGCAGACCCGCGAGGACGTGCGCGTCCGTATCGATGGCGAACCGCAGTCGGTCGCGCCAGCGCAGCGCGACACGCCAGTCGAGGTCGAGTCGGTACGCGTTCGCGTTGATCTCCACGACGGTGCCCGCGCCGCTCGCCGCTTCCAGCACCGCGTCGAGGTCGAGGGCGTAGGGCGGGCGGCGCAGCATCAGACGGCCCGTGGGGTGCCCCAGGATCGTGATCAGAGGATGCGTGACGGCCCGCACGAGCCGTTCGGTCTGACGGGCCGCGTCGAGGTTGAAGTGGCTGTGGACGCTCGCGACGACGTAGTCGAGCTCCGCGAGGACGTCGTCGGGGTAGTCGAGCGCGCCGTCCTCCAGGATGTCCACCTCGGCGCCCGCGAGGACCGGCAGGCCCGCCGCGCGCAGCTCGCGCACCTCCCGCACGTGCGCGAGGAGCCGCTCGACGCTCATGCCGTTCGCGTACGCCGCGAGCCGCGAGTGGTCGCCCGTCCCGAGGTAGGCGTGCCCGAGCCGCAGGGCCTCCTCGGTCATCTCGCGGACGGTGGCGGTGCCGTCGGACCACAGGGAGTGCACGTGCAGCATCCCCCGGATGTCGCCCACGGTCACGAGCTCGTCTTCTGGCGGGAGGTCCTCGGTGCCGCGCGCGAGGTGCTCCGCCTCGCGGTAGGGGGCGGGCACGAGCGGCAGGCCGAGCGCCGCCGCCACGTCCGCCTCGGTCGGGG
>NZ_KI912636.1:90883-91534 GCF_000519345.1 Deinococcus pimensis DSM 21231 | reverse complement strand
GCCCGTGACGGTCACGTCCACGTCCCCGACGGACTCCATGCCGCGCCGCAGTCCGCCCGCGAAGCGCGGCTCCAGCCCCTCGAGCGCGCGGCACAGGCCCTCCGCGACGGCGTACGCGGTGGAGAGGTGCTGGCGGCCCGCGTTTTTGAGCGCGAACTCCACGCCCTCCAGGATGGACGCCTGACTCTTCGCGCCGAACCCCTTGAGGGCCGCGACGCGCCCGTCGCGGCAGGCCTCGCGCAGCTCCTCCAGCGACGCGATCCCCGCCGCCCAGAGCGCCCCGATCTTCTTGGGACCCAGGCCGCGCACGCGGAAGAGGCTCAGCACGCCCGGCGGCACCTGCGCCGCCGCGTCCTCGTACGACGGCAGCGAGCCCGTCTCCACGAACTCGCGCAGTTCCGCGCCCAGACCCGCGCCGATCTTCGGGACACCCTTGAAGCCGCGCGCGACGACGTCGTCGAAGTTCTCCTCGGACGCCTCCAGGGAGCGCGCCGCCGAGCGGAAGGCGTTCACGCGGAACGCCTCCTCCCCGAGGAGCTCCAGCAGGTCCGACGTGGCCTTCAGGACGCCCACCACCTGCTTCCTATCCATGCGTCACCGCCCGCCGCGCGCGGAAGGTCACCACGCACGCGCCCGCCTCGAGCAGGTCGC
>NZ_KI912636.1:89873-90783 GCF_000519345.1 Deinococcus pimensis DSM 21231 | reverse complement strand
CGCGCCGCTCGGGTCCGCGTGCCCGAACTTCTTCGGCAGGTCGAGGTGCCCGACCGCGTCGAACAGGCCCGAGCGGGCCGCGCCCTCCACGAGGGCGTAGTAGTCGCGGTAGAGGTCCGCGAGGTCGCGGCGGTCGTACTCGTCCACGAACTCCGGGTTGTCGAAGCCCCACGCGCCGAGGTAGTGCACGCTGCCGATCACGTAGTCCCACGGGTGCGCCGCGAGGACCTCCTCCAGCCAGCGCTCGGTGCCGGGGTGCCAGTCGGCCTCTAGGCCGAGGCGGACCTCCACGCGGCCCGCCAGGGCCTCGCGGGCCTCGTGGACCATCTCCACGTAGCGGTCGAGTTCGTCGCGGCGCATCCGCCACGGCGCGTCGTACCACGCGGGCATCGGCATGTGGTCCGTGAAGGTCACCCCGGCGAGGCCCGCTGCCTCCGCGGCGAGGGCGTACTCGGTCGGCGTGCCCGTGGCGTGCCTGCACAGCGGCGTGTGCATGTGCGAGTCGAACAGGAGGGCCGGATTCATGGGGAAAGCGTACCGCACGGCGAAGGTGCGGGCCCCTGCGGGTGGGCCCGCCCGGGGGGCTTTCCCTACCTTCCCGCCGCCGTCAGGAAGTACACGCCGTCGGTCCGCTTGCTGACGAAGAGGACCATGGCGCGGCCCTCGTCGTTCGTGAAGTCCGTGCGGGTCCACGTCTCGGTGGAGGTCTTCACGGTACGCGTGCCTGCCTGGAGGAAGCCCGCGGCGGCGTAGTTGGAGGTGAGCTGGACGACGTAGGCGTCCGCGAGCTTTGTGGCGAGGCCGCGCGCGGTGAACAGGCGCGGCGTCTCGTAGCGGGCGGCGTCCGGGCCGAGCAGGGCGGGCGCGAGGGTCCCGGCGAGGCGGGGGTTGCTCACGAAGCTCGTCCCGG
>NZ_KI912636.1:89123-89773 GCF_000519345.1 Deinococcus pimensis DSM 21231 | reverse complement strand
AAGCTCGTCCCGGCGGGCACGCGCACGGCGGGCACGCCCGCGAGGGTCGACTGGACCTGCGTGACCGCGACGAGTTCGGCGGCGGTCTGCGCGGACGCGCCGAGGGGAGCGGCGAGGAGGAGGGCCAGCAGGGCGGTCCGCGTGAGCTTCATGAGATGATCTTAACCTCGCCGTGCGCGTCCGTGTGTGAGCCTCCTCAGACGTCGAGCAGCCCCGCCGCCCAGGGCTCCAGGTGCGCCGTGTCCGAGAAGACCTCCAGCGCCCACTCGCCCCGGTGCCGCGCGAGCCGCGTCAGGGACGCGTGCGCGAGGCTCAGCGGGAAGGGGAAGGTCCAGCCGTCGCGCGCCTCGACCTTCAGGCCGAGCAGCACGCACACGAGCGAGCGTACGAACACGCTGTGGGAGAACGCGAGGACGTTCGCGTCCTCGGGGAGCTCCGAGAGCCACGCGAGGCCGCGCCGCGCGACGTCCGCGAAGGACTCGCCGCCCGGCGCGGGCGTGCTCCACGGCGTCTCGGCCCATTCCTGGAAGAGGGGATGCAGGCGGTTCTTCTCCACGTTCTGCCCGTCGAACTCCCCGAAGTGCACCTCGCGCAGACGCGCGTCGCGCGCGGCGTCCACGCCGGGCAGGGCGAGCGCGGCGGTGCGCGCG
>NZ_KI912636.1:64762-89023 GCF_000519345.1 Deinococcus pimensis DSM 21231 | reverse complement strand
GCGGTGCGCGCGGCGCGCGAGAGGTCGCTGGTGTACACGAGGTCGAAGCGCTCCCCGGCGAGGCGGCGACCCAGGAGCCTCGCCTGCCGTTCGCCGTCGGGGGAGAGCGGCGTGTCGGCGTGGCCCTGCCAGCGGCCCACGGCGTTCCATTCGGTCACGCCGTGCCGGACGAGCGTGAGCCTCACTTGGCGGGGTCCGCGTCCGGCGCGGGGTCGAGCGGCGGGACGGGCACGGGCCGTCCGTGCGCGTCCACCGCGACGAACACGAACGAGCCGCTCGTGGCGAGCTGCTGCTCGCCGCTCGCGAGGTGCTCGCGGTAGACGTCCACGCGGATGGTCATGCTGGTCCGGCCGACCTTCACGACGCTCGCCTCGAGCGCGACGGCGTCCCCGACGCGGATGGGCACGTGGAAGTCCACGCCGTCCATGCGGGCCGTGACGACGTTGTTCTTGCAGTGGCGGACGGCGGCGACGGACGCGGCCTTGTCCATGAGGCTCAGCACGAAGCCGCCGAAGGCGGTGCCGTGGTAGTTGGTGTCCTTCGGGAAGACCAGTTCGAGCATGCGGGCCCCGGGGGCCCGGAGGGTCGTGGAGGCGGGGGCGCTCATGGGGAAGAGTGTATCCCTTGCTCCGGGGGGCGCCGTCATGTTGAGATGACGCGGCCCCTCCCGGCGGAAGTGTCGCCGGGCGAGCTCTCCGAAGGAACTTGTAAGGCAACCGTAAGGAGGACAGGCGTAAGGATAAGGCAGGCGACAGCCCGGCGTGCTTGGATAGGCGTCAGACCGCCTTCGAGACGACATTTCCGGCGCTCGCGGTCCTTGTCTTTCCCGGGGAAACTTGATAAGCTAGCACTCAACTTTCTTGGGCAAGAGGCGCACCACCCTTCAGAGCAGTCCAGAGCAGTCCGCGCCGTCCGAAAGGAGCGACAAGATGCCCGCCGAAAACATCCAGAGCCAGACACCGCTCCCCGCCACCATGCCGGTCTGTCCGGTGCGGGGCAGCGTCATCTACCCCACGATGGTGCAGCACATCGACGCCGGTCGGGCGCTCTCCATCGCCGCCATCGACGCGGCCATGGCGCAGAACAAGGTCATCATGATCGTGTCGCAGCGCGACAAGGACGTCGACGCCCCCGAGGGCGGCGACCTCTACGACATCGGAACCGCCTGCAGCATCCTCCGCGTCCGCAAGAACCCCGACGGCACCGTCCAGATGCTCGTCTCGGCCCTCTCGCGTGTCCGCGCCAGCGGCTACCGCACCGTCGGCACGCACCTCGAGGCCACCGTCGAACCCTTCGAGGTGGGAGGCGGCGACAAGGTCGAACTCGAAGCGCTCTCCCGCGAGCTCGAAAGCAAGTTCGAGAACCTCATCCAGGGCGGCAAGTTCATGGCCCCGGAGACGGTCCAGCACATCCAGAACCTCGAGGATCCCGGCGTCATCGCCGACCACATCGCCTTCAACATGGACTTCAAGCTCGAGGACAAGCAGAGCGTCCTCGAGGCGCCCACCCTCACCGACCGCCTGCGGCGCGTCCTCACCCTCCTCGACGCCGAGGCCGAGGTGATGAGCGTCCAGCAGCGCATCCGCCAGCAGGTCAAGGAGGAGATCGACCGCAACCAGCGCGAGTACTACCTCCGCGAGCAGATGAAGGTCATCCAGAAGGAGCTCTCCGGACAGGAAGGCGAGGAGGGCGACGAGGCCGAGGAGTTCCGCGCCAAGATCGAGAAGCTCGGCCTGAACCCCGACGTGAAGAAGGAAGTGGACCGCGAGGTCAACCGCCTCGCGCGCATGCATCCCGACGCCGCCGAGGCCGCCGTCATCCGCACCTACCTCACCTGGGTCACGGAACTTCCCTGGAACACCCGCAGCGACGACCGCCTCGAGATCAACGAGGCGTCCGGCATCCTCGACGAGGACCACTACGGCCTCGACAAGGTCAAGGACCGCGTGCTGGAGTTCCTCGCGGTGCGCCGTCTGCGCAAGGAACGCGCCGAGCGCGGCGAGATCGACGCCGCCGAGGTCAACAAGGGCCCCATCCTCGTCTTCACCGGCCCTCCCGGCGTCGGCAAGACCAGCATCGCGCAGAGCATCGCGAAGTCCCTGGGCCGCAAGTACGTCCGCATCGCCCTCGGCGGCGCGCGTGACGAGTCCGACATCCGCGGGCACCGCCGCACCTACATCGGCGCCATGCCGGGCCGCATCATCCAGGGTCTGCGCACCGCCGGCACCAAGAACCCCGTGATGCTCCTCGACGAGGTCGACAAGCTCGGCAGCAGCTACCAGGGCGACCCGAGCGCCGCGCTGCTCGAGGTCCTCGACCCCGCGCAGAACCAGCACTTCACGGACCACTACATGGGCGTCGCCTTCGACCTCAGCGAGGTCATGTTCATCGCGACCGCCAACTACCCCGAGCAGATCCCGCCCGCGCTGTACGACCGCATGGAGGTCATCGACTTCAGCTCGTACATCGAGCAGGAGAAGCTCGAGATCGCCAAGCGCTACCTGCTGCCGCGCCAGCTCACCCAGAACGGCCTGAAGGGCAACCAGATCGCCATCACCGACGCGGCCCTGGAGAAGCTCATCTCGCACTACACCCGCGAGGCGGGCGTCCGCAACCTGGAGCGCGAGATCGGCACCGTCGCCCGCAAGGTCGCGCGGCGCATCGCGTCCGGCGAGCTCAAGCGCGCCAAGGTCACCGACAAGGAACTGGAGCGCTACCTCGGCAACCCGCGCTACACGCCCGAGCACGAGGCGCGCGAGGACATGGTCGGCGTGTCCACCGGCATGTTCTACACGCCCGTCGGCGGCGACATCCTCTTCGTGGAGACGTCCGTGATGCCCGGCAAGGGCCTCGTCCTCACCGGTCAGCTCGGCGACGTCATGAAGGAGTCCGCCCGCGCGGCCCTCACGTACGCGAAGAAGAACAGCGAGCGCTTCCACATCACCCGCGAGCGTCTCGACGACTCCGAGATCCACGTGCACGTCCCGGCGGGCGCCGTCCCGAAGGAGGGCCCCAGCGCGGGCGTCACGATGGCGACGAGCCTGATCTCCGCCCTCACGAACATCCCCGCGCGCCGCGACGTCGCCATGACCGGCGAGATCACCCTCACGGGGCGCGTCCTGCCGATCGGCGGACTCAAGGAGAAGGTCCTCGGCGCGCGCCGCGCGGGCATCCGTCACATCGTGATGCCCAAGGCGAACGAGGGCGACCTGCGCGACATCCCCGAGCACCTGCGCGCCAGCATGACCTTCCACCCCTGCGAGAGCCTCGACGAGGTCCTCGAGGTCGCCATCGTCGGCGGTCTGCGCGCCCTGGAGGGCCGCGCGAGCGGCACGGCGGGCGGCGGCGCGACGCCCACGAAGCGCAAGAGCAACCGCCGCAAGGACGAGGGTGACGCCGCGCGCGCCTGACGCGCGGGCACCGTGAAGAAACGCCAAGACCCCCGGCCTCGCTGGGGGTCGCTTCGTGGGGCGCGCGTATGCTGAACTGAGGTTCTCCCGACGCACGCCCCTCCACCGACAGGAGCTTCTCCGTGGCCAATCCACTCACGTATCTCGTCGCGACGCCGTACCTGACGGGCAGCATGTTCGAACGTGCCGTCATCCTGCTGCTCGACCACAACGCCGACGGCGCCATGGGTCTCATCGTCAGTCTGCAGACGGACATGCCCATCGGCGACCTCCTCCCGCTCGCCAAGGGCCGCGCCGAGCAGGCCTTCCTGGGCGGCCCGGTGGACCCGCAGGTCGGCTGGTGCCTCTTCGAGCGTCCCACCGGCGAGCCCGGCGAGGTGCGCCTCGCCCCGAACCTGTTCGTGACCAGCAGCCTGGAGGTGCTGGAGAAGGTCCTCCAGAACGAGGGCCGCTTCATGCTGATGCTCGGCTACGCCGGCTGGGGTGCCGGGCAGCTGGAGGAGGAGACCCACATCGGCTCGTGGCTGTACCTCGAGAGCGGCCCCGAACTCGCGCTCGACGTGCCCCCGGAGGAGCGCTGGAACCGCGCGTGGGAGCTGCTCGGCGTGGACCCCAGCACGCTCGTCGCGGGCGGCGCCCAGGCCTGAGCAGCGGTCAGCCGTCAGCCGTCGGTGAAGTGCATCCTCGCTGACGGCTGACGGCTGCTCAGGCCTGCATCTTGCGGGTCATCTTCTCCGCCTCGATGGCGCGCTGCAGGTCGCGGATCTGACCCAGCAGCGACATCTGCTCCGCCGGGGGCGCGCCCGCGACGCGTTTCTTGAGGTCCGAGAGTTCCGCCTTCAGGTCGTCGATGTTGAGCTTGCTCTCGATCTCGTGGACGGCGCGGCCGTCCTGCTCGCCCATCTTCTTCTCGTGGTCCTCGGCGTTCTGACGGCTGATCAGGCCGGGCGTGCGCGCCTCGAACAGCAGCCGGATCAGCAGCTGCTGCTCGGGCTGACCGTCGAAGGTCGAGATGATCTCCTCGGCGCTGCGGGTGCCGCGCGCGGCCAGCACGACCTTGCGGACCGTCTCGTTGCGCCACGAGCGCAGCCCGTCGAGCTTGTCGAGCAGTTGCGGGCTGCGCAGGATCGCCTTGAGCAGTTCGAGCTCGTCCTGCTCCTCCTTGTGGGTGGCGGAACTCATGCCCTGGATCTGCACGTCGGAGAGGGTCTTGCGTTTGGCCTTGCTGGCGATCCACTCCATCAGGGCCTCGGGCTTGATGTCGAGCTTCTCGCACACGAGGCCGCGCATGCGCTCGGCGACCTCGTCCAGGGGATCGAGATTCTGCATGCGCGGCAGCAGCATCTGCAGGAGGTTGCGTTTGCCCGCCGTGGTCTTGACGTCGTGCTGCGCGAGCGCGGCGTGCAGGCGGTAGGCGACCTCGTCCACGCCGCCCGCGATGGCGGCGCGCAGCACGCTCTCCCCGCCGTCCGTGCGGAGGGTGTCGGCGGGGTCCTTCCCGTCGGGGACGGTGATGGCGCGGACGTTGAAGCGCGCGCCGATCACCTGGTCGAGCCCGGCGAGCGTGGCGCGCTGCCCGGCCGCGTCACGGTCGAAGAGCAGCGCGAGCGACCGCACGCCCTGCCGCTGCATGAGCGCCGCGTGGTCCGCCGTGAGGGACGTGCCGAGCGTCGCGACGGCGGTGGGGAAGCCGTGCTGGTGCATCGCGATGACGTCCATGTAGCCTTCCACCACGACGAGCTCGCCCTGCTGCTGCGCCTCCGTGCGGGCGATGGAGAGGCCGTAGAGCAGTTCGCCCTTCTTGAAGACCTCCGTCTCGGGGGTGTTGAGGTACTTCGGCTTCTCGTCGCCGAGGACGCGTCCGCCGAAGCCCACGAGGCGCCCGAGGTGATCGCGGATGGGGAACATCACGCGGCCGCGGAAGCGGTCGTAGACGCGGCCCGTCTCGGTGTTCTCGGAGAGCAGGCCCGCCTCCAGCAGCTGCCGCTCGCTGAGGCCGCGCGCCTTGGCGCGCTTGAGCAGGCCGTCCCATTCGGGTGGGGCGTAGCCGAGCTCGAACTTCTCGATGGTCCCGGGGGTGAGGCCGCGCGAGCGGAAGTAGCTCATGCCGGTGCCGGGCAGCATCTCGCGGAAGTACTCCAGCGCGAAGGCGTTGACGTCGTACAGGTCGCGGCTCTGGCGTTCGCCGGTGCGGGTCTCGACCTGCACGCCGGTGCGTTCCGCGAGCTTGCGCAGGGCGTCGCCGAAGTCGAGGTTCTCGACGCGCATCAGGAAGGAGAAGGCGTCGCCGCCCGCCTTGCAGCCGAAGCAGTAGAAGTAGCCCTGCGCGGCGTCCACCTGGAAGGACGGGCTCTTTTCCTTGTGGAAGGGGCACAGGCCCTTAAAGCGGCCCGTTCCGGCGGGGGTGAGGCGGACGTACTCGCCGACGAGGTCGGCGATGTTGAGGCGCGCTTTGATCTCTTCCTTGGTGCCCATGTGCCTTTCGCCCGCTCGCCCGTGGCCGACCGCCGTCCGCCACGCGCCGTGACGACGCGCCCTGTGGGCGGCACGTCGGGTCGGGGGAGTGGTGCGTGGAGGCGCTTCGGTGCCGCTCTCGTGAGCGGATGAGGCCCTCAGTGTACACGCCCCGCGCGCCCAGGTCCAGGGCTGCTGGACGTCGTCCAGGACGACGAAAAATGGGTGACGCCGAGGAAGCGGCGCCACCACGTGAGAATTCGTGTTTATCGGACGTTCATGAGGCGCGGAGCGATCCCTGAACCTCAGTTCCCCAGGAAGCGCGGGTCCATGTCGTAGCCGCTGTAGGGCAGCCCGAGATGGTCGTAGGCGCGCGGCGTCGCGACGCGTCCGCGCGGGGTGCGCTTGATGAAGCCGAGCTGGATGAGGTAGGGCTCGTACACGTCCTCGATGGTGTTCGCGTCCTCAGAGAGGGCCGTGGCGAGCGTGTCCACGCCCACGGGGCCGCCCGCGAAGCGGTGGATCATCGCGTCGAGGAGCTTGATGTCGCGTTCGTCGAGACCGGCCGAGTCGAGGCCGAGCTTGTCGAGGGCGTCCATGGCGCGCGAGAGGCTGATGTTCTTCTCGTTCGCCACCTCGGCGTAGTCACGGACGCGGCGCAGCCAGCGTTTCGCGATGCGCATCGTGCCGCGCGAACGCGCGCCGATCTCGATGGCGGCGTCCTCGTCGAGACCGTAGCCGCTGAGGCGCGCGTCGCGCAGCAGGCCGTGCGCGAGCTCCTCGGGCGTGTAGTACTCCAGGTGCTCGATGATGCCGAAGCGCGAGCGCATGGGCGCCGTGATGAGGCCGGGGCGGGTGGTCGCGCCGATCAGGGTGAAGCGCGGGATGGGCAGCTCGATCGTGCGGGCCGCCGGGCCCTGCCCGAGGACGATGTCGAGCTTGAAGTCCTCCATGGCGGGATAGAGGTGCTCCTCCGCGACGCGTCCGAGCCGGTGGATCTCGTCGATGAAGAGGACGTCGCCCTCCTCGAGGCTGTTGGTGAGGATCGCGGCGAGGTCGCCGGGCTTCTCGATGGCGGGGCCGGACGTGACGCGGATGTTCACGCCCATCTCGTGCGCGATGATGTGCGAGAGGGTGGTCTTGCCGAGGCCGGGCGGGCCGAACAGGAGGGTGTGGTCGAGGGCCTCACGGCGGTTCTTGGCCGCCTGAAGGTAGACGGAGAGCTTCTCCTTGAGCCGTTCCTGCCCGACGTACTCCGCGAGGGACTTGGGCCTGAGGGCGACGTCGGTATCCATGCCCTCCATGTTACGCTATTTGCGAAACGCAAGCGAGAGGACGGCATGAGAAGCAGGAGGACGGACGTCCTCGGCGGCACCCGCCCACGCGACGACACCGCCGTTTCACGTTCCCAGCGAAATCATGACGGAACGCCGCGTCGATGGGAGCGCGTCCAGGTCATCAAGAACACCTTAGGGTCCGCTTTATGTTCCGCTCATCGCTTTTCTTTCATGTCGATTTTCTCTTAGACTTTCTTTAGTTCTACTTGAAGCCCGACGGGGGGACGCGTGCTGACCCACTCTGCCGACGAGCAACTCGGATCGCTCTACGACGCCCTGAGCGTCCTCGTCTGGATCGCCGACGACGACGGCACCCTCATCCACGTCAACCGCGCCTGGGCCGCCCACATCGGCCTGCGTCCCCGCAACCGCGCCGCCGGACGCCTCCTCGACCACGTCCACCCCGACGACCACGCCGACCTGCTCGAAGGCTGGCGCGACGCCGCCGCCCGCCACACCGGCCTGCGCTGCGAACTGCGCCTGCGCCGCCACGACGGCCAGGACCGCTGGCACGACCTGCGCGCCGTCCGCGCCGACCACGGCGGGCTGGAGCGCTGGATCGGCACCTGCACGGACGTTCACGACCGCCGCGTCGCCGAGGAACGCGGAAGCGCCCTGCTCGCGCTCACCGACCGCCTCGCGAACCTCACCCGCGTCGACGACATCCTCGACCTGCTGCCGAGCGCCCTCAGGGAGAGCGCCGACGCGGGCACCGTCGCCGTCCTGTGGCAGCGCGGCAGCGCCCTCTACCCCCACGGGCGCGCCACGACGCCCATCCGCCTCGACGACGACCGCCCCGAGGCCCGCGCCGCCCGAGAGGACCGCCCCACCTACCACCCCGACCGCGCGGGCCGCGCCACCGCCGCGCTGCCCCTGCGCGACGAGCAGGGACTCACCGGCGTCCTGCGTCTCGACTTCGACACGCCCCGCGACTTCGACGCGCCCGAACGCACCCACCTCGAAACGATCGCCGCGCTCCTCGCGCGCACCCTGCAGGGCGCGCGCGCCCAGGAAGCCCCGCGACCGCGCGGGCGCCATGCTCGACCTCGCCTGGTACGGCAGCCCCAGCGCCATCGCCGTCCTCGACACCGACCTGCGCTACGTCCAGGTCAACGCCGCCATGGCCGAGCTCGGCGGGACGCCCGCCAACGACCACGCGGGCCGCACCCCCAGCGAGGTCATGCCCCGCTTCGGCGACGCCGTCGAGGCGATGCTCCAACAGGTCCAGGAGACCGGCGAGGCCATCGCGAACGTGCCCATCTCCGCGCCCGCGCCCGACGTGGAGGGCGGCTGGCGCTACTGGCTCGTCAGCTTCCACCCCGTCCGCGCCGAGAGCGGCCAGCTCGTCTTCCTCGGCATGATCGCCGTCGACATGACGAGAGAGATCCTCAGCGAGGAAGCCCTGCGCGACAGCGAACGCCGCTTCCGCCTCCTCGCGGAGCAGGCCAGCGACCTCGTCGCGCGTCACGCGCCCGACGGGACGTACCTGTACGCCTCGCCCAGCTTCGAACGCGTCCTGGGCTACGCCCCCGCCGACCTCGTGGGCCGCAGCCCCTTCGACCTCATCGAACCCGAGGACCGCGAGGAGGTCACGCGCGCCGTGATGAGCGCCCTCGGCGGCGAGCAGGTGACCTTCACCTACCGCGCCCGCCGCCGCGACGGCACCCTCCGCTGGCTGGAGGCCACCACCCAGTCCGTCCTCGACGAGGACGGCAGCGTCGTCGAGATGCAGTCCGCCACCCGCGACGTCACCCGCCGCAAGGAGATCGAGCTCGCGCTCAGGGACAGCCAGGCGCAGCTCGCCCTCGCCTTCGAGGCGGGCAAGCTCGGCATGTGGGACTTCGACGTCCGCACCGGCAGGAGCTCCTACTCGGGCCTGGAGACCGCCCTGTTCGGCCTCTCGGAGGACACGGCCGAGTTCACCACCGACCTCTTCTACAGCCGCGTCCACCCCGAGGACGTCCCGCGTGTCCGCGCCGCCATCCACGCGGCCCTCGCGCACGGCGGCGAGTACACCGACGAGTACCGCGTCGTCCACGACGGCGGCCAGGTGCGCTGGCTGCGTGCCGTCGGCAGCGTCACCCTCGACGCCGACGGCCGCGCCGCCCGCATGACCGGCGTCCACTACGACATCACCGACCGCCGCGCCGCCGAGGCCGAGGTGAAGGAGCTCAACACCACCCTGGAGCAGCGCGTCCGCGAACGCACCCGCCGCGTCCAGGAACTCCACGCGGAGCTCAGCGCCTTCGCCACGAGCGTCTCCCGCGACATCCAGGAACCCCTGCGGCGCATCGGCGGCTTCCTCAAGCTCCTCGAGAAACGCCTCGGGGACGACATCGACCCGCGCACGAGCGAGTACCTCCGCTACATCCAGGCGGACGGCTCGCGCGTCGGACGGCTCGTGGAGGACCTCCAGAGCTTCGCCCGCTTCGGCCGGGAGGAACTGCGCCTCGCGGAGGTCCCGCTCGGCGGGCTCGTCAAGCAGGTCCGCAGCGACCTCGACGCCTTCACGCGCGGACGGCGCATCGAATGGACCGTCCCGGAACTGCCCAGCGTGCGCGGCGACGCGATGCTGCTGCGGCAGGCCGTCGCGGCGCTCCTCGACAACGCCATCAAGTTCACCCGCCTGCGCGACGTCGCGCACATCGAGGTGGGCGCCCGGCAGGAGGGCCGCGAGATCGTCGTGTGGGTCCGCGACGACGGCGAGGGCTTCCCGCCGCAGGAGAGCGCGCGGCTCTTCAACGTCTTCCAGCGTCTCCACGACGACCGCTTCATCGGCGCGGGCGTGGGCCTGGCGAACGTGCGCCGCATCGTCACCCGGCACGGCGGCCGCGTCTGGGCCGAGGGCGAGGAGGGCCGCGGCGCGACCTTCTACTTCACGCTGCCCGTGGACTGAAGCTCAGATCCGTCCCGCCGCGAGCCTCGGCAGGTCCCGCGCGAGGGTCCCGCTGGCCACGTCGTCCTGCGTGTAGACGCGCCGCATGCGCCCCTCGGCGTCCACGACGGCCACGGTGTCCCCGTGGACGAAGCTGTCGTGCTCCTCGTCGTGCCGGGCGTACACGAAGAAGCCCGCCTCCATCCGCCGCAGGGCCTCCTCCGTGCCGGTGAAGCCCCGGAAGTCCGGGTTGAAGCGCCGCAGGTACGCCCGCAGCACCTCCGGTTTGTCGTTGCCGGGGTCCACGGACACCAGCATGACCTTCACGCGCTCCTTCTGTCCCTCAGACAGGTTCTCGTACGCGCGGGCCAGCACGCCCAGCGTGGCCGGGCACACGTCCGGGCAGCGGGTGAAGCCGAAGAACACGAGGCGCGTGCCCCCGCCGAAGTCGGACAACCTCGCCGCCTTCCCCGCGTCCGACACGAGCGCCTCGTCCGGCACGCGCGGCGCGTTCTGCACGACCGTCCCGCCCAGGGGCGCGAGGACGGTGCGGTAGGCGAGCACGCCGCCCAGCACGAGGGCGACGGCGACCAGGACGGCGGTGATCAGACGGGGCATGAGCACAGGCTAGCGCCGGGGGAGGGGAGGAGTGTCCTGAAGGAGCGGTCAGCGGTCAGCGGTCAGGGATCAGCACGGCGAGTGCCGGGGTGCACGGAACCTGTCTAGGGTGCGGCGGGGGGTGGAGAGGGCCCGAAGCGCAGGCCCCGCATCTCCCGCTTCGTCGACTGACCATCAGAAGAGGAAGGCCCCCGCTTTTGCAGGGGCCTTCCTCTTCTGAGACGTCGCTACCAGATGTAGAAGATCGCGAGGATCAGGATCCAGACGACGTCCACGAGGTGCCAGTAGATGCTGGCGGGTTCGATGGAGCCGTGGTTGTGCTCGTCGAGCTTGCCGGTCAGCGCCTGATAGTACGGCAGGGCGATGCCCGTCGCGCCGATCAGGATGTGCAGGCCGTGCAGGCCCACGATGATGAAGAAGCAGGACTGCCAGAGGTTCTGACGCCAGTCGCTCTCCGCGCCGAAGTGCACGAACTCGTACACCTGGAAGAGCGTGAAGATCGAGCCCAGCACCAGCGTGATGAACAGGCCCAGACGGAAGCGCGTCACCTTGTGCTTCTTGAGGTCCTGCTCCGCCTGGTGCACCACGAACGACGAGCTCACCAGGATGAAGGTGTTGAGGGCCGCGAGCCAGATGGGCGGACGCTCCACCGGGGGCACCGCGAGACCCGCGACGCGCAGGTACACGTAGCCCGCGATCAGCACGGCGAACAGACCCACTTCCGAGATGATGAACCACGCCATCGTCAGGAAGCCGTTGTTGTACTTCGTGAGGTGGTGGTGGTGCACCGGGACGGCGTACTCGAAGGTGCCCGCCCAGCGGAAGAGGGAGTACATGAACAGCACCAGGCCGCCGTACAGCGTGATGGTGTTGACCGAGTCGATGATGCTGCCGAAGCCCGAGTTGAACCAGCCGTGGCTGAGGCCGTAGCCCGCGATGAGCAGCGAGAACGCCGTCATGAAGGGCCACACCGTCGGCTGCGGCAGGTGGATCGTGGCGGGATCGACGGGCTTGAGCTTCGCGCCCATCTGCTCCCAGTCGTACAGGGGACGCTCGGTGGGGAAGGTCTTGGGGAAGTCGTGCGCGAAGTTGTACGCGGCGGGCGGGCTGGCGGCCGTCCACTCCAGGGTGTAGGCGCCCCAGGGGTTCGGGCCGAGCGTGGCGGGCTTGCGGAAGCTCGTGATGAAGTTCCAGACCATCACGATGGAGCCCGCGAGCAGGATGAACGCGCCGATGGTGGACACGAAGTTCAGTTCGTGCCACATGACGTTCGTGTCGGGGTACGTGTAGTAGCGGCGGGGCATGCCGAGCAGGCCCAGCAGGTACTGCGGGAGGAACGTCATCCACGAGCCGACCATGAACAGCCAGAAGTGCCACAGGCCGAGCTTCTCGTCGAGGAAGCGGCCCGTCATCTTCGGCCACCAGTAGTACAGGCCGCCGAACACGAGGAAGGCCGTGCCGAACATCATGACGTTGTGGAAGTGCGCCACGACGTAGTAGCTCATCGTGACCTGGTAGTCGAAGGGCACCATGCCGAGCGACACGCCCGTGATGCCGCCGATCAGGAAGTTGAAGACGAAGCCGATCACCCAGTACAGGGGCGTCTTCATCATGAGGCGGCCGCCCCACATCGTGCCGATGATGTTGAAGATCTTGACGCCCGTCGGGACGGCCACGATCAGCGTGAAGATCGCGAAGGCGATCTGCCAGATGCTCGGGAGGCCCATCGCGAACATGTGGTGGACCCACACGAGCAGCGAGGCCAGCACGATGCCCATCAGGGAGTACACCATCACGCGGTAGCCGAACAGGGGCTTGCGCGCGAAGACGCTGGCGATCTCCGCGGCGATCGCGAGGTACGGCAGCAGCATCACGTACACGGCGGGGTGCGAGTAGAACCAGAAGAACTGCTGGAACAGCACCGGCACGCCGCCGATCTGCGGGTTGAACATCGAGAGGCCCAGCTTGATCTCGAGGTACGTCACGAGCGACGCCGCCGTGAGGCCGCCGAGCGAGATGAGCTGCAGGATGGACGTGCTGAAGATGCCCCACGCGAAGATCGGCATCTTCCAGAGGCTCATGCCGGGCGCGCGCAGGTTCAGGATCGTCGCGGCGAAGTTCGCGGAGCCCAGCAGGGACGCGAGACCGTTGAGGATCAGCGCGACCATCAGCGTGGGCACGCCCGTCCCGGACTGATTCACGGACAGCGGGTAGTAGAACGTCCAGCCGACGCCGGGCGCGCCGCCGTTCCAGAGCGCCGTGAGGATCAGCACGAGCGAGAAGATGAACATCCACACGGCGAAGTTGTTGAGGCGCGGCAGGGCCACGTCACGCACGCCGAGCTGGAGGGGCAGCAGGAAGTTCCCGAAGCCGAACAGACCCGCCGGGATCAGGAAGAAGAAGATCATCAGCGCGGCGTGCGCGGTGAGGACCTCGTTGTACTGCTGCCCGATCAGGACGTCCTGGTTGGGGTTGGCGAGCTGCACGCGGATGGCGACCGCGAGCAGACCGGCGATCGCGAAGCCCAGGATGGACGTCACGAGGTACAGGATGCCGATCTTCTTGTGGTCGGTGGTGGTCATGTAGTCCCAGAGCACCGCGAGGGCGCCTGGGCGCTCGCCGGACTTGGAAGGTACGCTTACGGCCATCTGTGATCTTCCTTTCTCAGCGAACGGGGACGGAGAACTTGCCGGTCTCGCGGTCGTAGTACTCGGCTTCCGCGGGCAGCTTGAGCGACAGCAGGTACGCCTGCAGGTCGTTCAGGTCCTGATCGTTCAGGATCGCCTCGTTGGTCTTCTCGCGGACGTAGGCGGGCATCAGGCTGCCGGGCTTCAGGCCGGGCGAGTTGAGGATCCACGGCTTGAGCTTCTCCAGCGCGGCCTTGCCTTCCCACATGCCCGCGCCGAGCGTCATGCGCGAACCGAAGAAGCTGAGGTCGGGACCGGCGGCGCCGTTGGCGGCCGTGCCCTGCACGCGGTGGCAGCCGCCGCAGGAGGGCGAGCCGTTCTTGCCGTTCAGGAAGATCTGCAGGCCGCGGGCCTCGGCGCTGCCGGGCGCGGGCGTGGGGGCCTTGTAGGCGCGCGCGGCGCTCACGAAGGTGTTCCACTGGTCCTCGGGCAGCACGACGACCTTGAAGCGCATGTTCGCGTGCGACGCGCCGCACAGCTGCGAGCAGTTGCCCTGGTACACGCCGGGACGGGTGTTGTCCACGAAGACCTGGAAGTTGCTGCCGGGCACGGCGGCACGCTGACCGCCGATGTTCGGCGCCCAGAAGCCGTGGATGACGTCGCCCGACGTGACGATCGCGTCGACGGCGCGTCCGGCGGGCATGACCATCTCGTTGCCGTTGCGGAAGCCGCCGAGGTCGGGGTACGTGAAGTTCCACCAGAACTGGCGGCCCAGCACCTCCACCTTCACGGTCTCGCCGCCGACGTTCTTGGCGTACTCGTTGGTGTTGAGGCGCGCCATCGTACGGACCGTCAGGACGCTCAGCACCGTCACGATGATGAGGGGCACGACGATCAGGACGATCTCCAGGGTGTTGTTGCCGTGGAACTGCGCGGGTTCGCGGGTGTCGCCCTTGCGCTCGCGGAATTTCGCGACGCTGTAGAACAGCGCGGCGGACACGCCGATGAAGATGATGATGGACAGGGCGATGGCCCAGATGCTCATCCACCAGACTTCGCGGTTGAAGAACGAGCCGAAGTCGCCCAGGAACGGCAGGTGCCTGAACTGCGTGTCCTGTGCGTGCGCGACGCCGGCCGCGAGGACCGCGAGCGCGCCCAGCGTCTCAGGCCGCAGCCATCGGGACCGGGAGAGCCCCGCGCGGGAAAAAGTGTTCAACATGACTCCTTTCTATCGCACCCAGTGTATGGCGTTTTCGTCGTCATGACAGCAGAGCGCGGTCCACCGCCGCCGCCAGGAAGAGGAGGGCGAGGTAGAGCATCGAGTACTTGTAGAGCGACACCGCCGTGGGCCGCTCGATCTTCCTGTAGAGCCGCCACGAGCCGCGAAGCAGCAGCGCGCCCGTCCACGCGGCGACGACGCCGTAGATCAGGCCGACCTCGCGGAACAGCACGGGCTGCAGCGAGATCACGACGGTGAGGACGGCGTACAGCGCGATCTGCACGACCGTCAGCTTCTCGCCGTGCACGACGGGCAGCATGGGGACGCCCACCTCGGCGTACTCGTCCTTGATCATCAGCGCGAGCGCCCAGAAGTGCACGGGCGTCCAGAAGAAGATGATCGCGAAGAGGTACCACGCGAAGAGATTGAGGTCACCCGTGACGCTGGCCCAGCCGACGAGCGGCGGGAAGCAGCCGGCCGCGCCGCCGATGACGATGTTGTGCCACGTGGTGCGCTTGAGCATCATCGTGTACACCACGACGTACGTCAGCAGACCCGCGAGGGACAGCAGGGCCGTCAGCAGGTTCGCGGCGGCCCACAGCAGGGCGAAGGACGCGACCGTCAGGCTCATTCCGAACACGAAGGCGTCACGCGTGCCGATCAAGCCGCTCGACGTGGGCCGTTTCGACGTGCGCTTCATCTTCAGGTCGATGTCGCGGTCGATGATCATGTTGAACACGCCCGACGCGCCCGCCGACATGTAGCCGCCGACGGCGACGGCGAGGAGCAGCACGAGATCAGGCCAGCCGCGCGCCGCCATGAACATCGCGGTGAGGGTGGTGAACAGCAGGAGGCTGATGACCTTCGGCTTGGTGAGGGCGAGGTAGTCGCGCCACGTGGCGCGTTCCGAGATGGCGACGGTCAAGCGGTCACCTCCTTGAGGGCGGGAGCGCGCTCCGCCTGGAGCAGCGCGTACGAGAATCGGATCGTCACAAGCCACATGATGCATGCCAGCAGCAGATGCGTGATCTGCATGGCGCCCGGCGCCTTCAGGGCGACGTTCACGAAGCCCGCGAGCATCTGCGCGCCGATGATGAGCGTGAGCCCCTGACCCCAGCGGGACACGTCCCGCGACCCCCGCGCCCGTCCCGCCCACGACGCGAGCAGCAGCAGGTACGCGCTCACGCCGATCGCGAGGACCGGGTGGACGACGCGCAGCCGCTGCAGCACCGTCGTGGTGGCGGAGAAGTCGTTCGCGACGGTGCCGAGACCGACCGTGCCCTCCGGGCGGAACAGCAGGTCGCCGAGCGCCGTGACCGCGCCCGCCATGCTCAGCACGAGCACCGCCGCGAGCCCGATCCCCACGGCCCAGCCCGTCCGGCCCTGACCGCGCAGCCGGGCGGGCGTCATGCCCGACAGCCACAGGCAGGTCAGGAACAGCGAGCCGAGCAGCGCGAAGGTGTTCACGAGGTGAACGCCCTGCACGACGCCACGCAGCGGGTCGGTGCTGTCGGCGGTGAGGCCGAGCAGCACCTGCACGCCGCCGACGAGTCCCTCCAGGACGATCAGCGCCAGCGTGAGGACCGCGCCGAGCCGCGCCGCGTGACCGCGCCGGGTGGCGAGCATCACCCACGCGACGAGCGCGATGGCCAGCAGGCCCGACAGGCCGCTCGTGAGTCGGTGGCTGAACTCGATGACGGTGTGCAGCGTCGGCGACTGCGGCACGACCGACCCGTTGCAGGTCGGCCAGTGGCTGCCGCAGCCCGCGCCCGCGCCCGAGATGCGCACGAACGCGCCCCACAGGATCACGAGGACGTTGTAGACCAGCACCCCCCACGAAAACACGGTGAGCGCCGAGGTCCGGCGCGTCACGCTCGCTGTAGTACCTGAATGCACGTTCATCTCCACTCCTGCGGACGGACCACGGAAAAGGGCGGCCCCTCCACGGGGCCTGACCAGGGGTACGCTCAACGCATTCTAAACCTCGCCCAAAGTCACGATCGGGTACATATGTCCTCGCTCCAGGACGGCAAAAAACCGCATACAATGGTGTTCATGGGCGAACTCTTAAGCCTGCTCTCGGTCATCACGATCATCTCCAGCGGGGTGGCGCTCCTCGCGGGCGTCTTTCTGATCAAACGCGGCGAGCGGGTGTGGCACATGCGGGCCATGCTCGCCGCGAGCGGCCTCGCGACCCTCTTCCTCGTCTTCTACCTGTGGCGCATCGGCATCGGCTACAGCAAGTACTACGTCGGCCCCGCCGAGTGGCGCTCCGCGTACTTCGCGCTGCTCATCTCGCACACCATCCTCGCCGCCGCCAACCTGCCGCTCGCCGTCATGGCGGTCCTCAACGCCTGGCGCGGCCTGCGCGCCGCCACCGGCAACCTCGACGCCATCGACCGACCCGCCGCGCGCTCCTACTTCAACCGTCACCGCGCCTGGGTGCGCTGGACGGTGCCCGTGTGGGTGTACGTCGCCGTGACGGGCTGGGCCATCTACTTCGTCATGGAGCACTGGGGCGCCGTGCGCGGCGCGTAGGCGAAATGGCGGTCGGTCGGGCTCCGGTGATCCGGAGCCTGATGTTTCTTCCCGCGCGGCGTTAGGCTGTGGCCATGAAGAAGACGGTCCCCGACCTCGTGCGCTCCACGGACAACCTCGTCATGGTCACGGCGTACGACTATCCCGGCGGCCAGCAGGCCGAACGCGCCGGGGTCGACATGATCCTCGTCGGCGACAGCCTCGGGAACGTCGTGCTGGGATACGAGTCCACCGCGCAGGTCACGATGGAGGACATCATCCACCACGCGCGCGCCGTGCGGCGCGGCGCGCCCGACACCTTCCTCGTGGCGGACATGCCCTTCGGAAGCTTCCAGACGGGCGTCACGGACGCCCTCCGGAGCGCCGTGCGGCTCGTGAAGGAGGCGGGCGCGGACGCCGTGAAGCTCGAGGGCGGCGAGGAGGTCGAGGACATCACCCGGGCCCTCACGCGCGTCGGCATTCCCGTGATGGGCCACGTCGGCCTGCGCCCGCAGACGGCGGTCGCGCAGGGCGGCCTGAAGGTCCAGGGCCGCACCGTCGAGGACGCCCTCGCGGTGCTCGCGGGCGCGAGGAGCGCGGAGCGCGCCGGGGCCTTCGCGGTCGTGCTCGAAGCCATCCCGAGCCGCCTCGCCGAGCTCGTCACGAGCAGGTTGCGCGTCCCCACCGTCGGTATCGGCGCGGGCCCGCACTGCCGCGGACAGGTCCTCGTGTGGCACGACCTGCTCGGCGTCTTCGAGGGCGAGGAGAAGAAGCTCGCGCGCCGCTACGCCGAACTCGGCCGCGACGCCACGCGCGCCCTGCGCGCCTACGCCGAGGAGGTGCGCGGCGGGCAGTTCCCCACCCAGGAGCACGGCTTCCTCATGAAGAGCGACGTGCTGCGCGCCCTGCGCCGTGAACTCGGCGACGACGCCACCGACACGGACGCCGACGCGGACCTCGCGGAACTCCAGAAGCTGTACTGAACGCGCAGGTGAGGCAGGCGGGGGGCGTCACGGGTGTCATCATGCTCGCGTGACCACCACCCCTCTGCGGACCACCGCCGTCATTCTCCTCAGCCGGGTCGCGCTCGTCCTGGCGCTGCTTCATACGTTCGCGGGCGCGGTCCTCTTCGTGTGGGGCCGACGCGCCCTGACGTCCATCCTCATGCAGCTCGGCGCGCCCCTGCCTGCCGTCACGCGCGGCGTCATCATGTTCCCCACGGAACTGGCGGTCGCGCTGGCCGTCCTCGTCGGCGTGTTGCTGGTCGTCCACGAGGTGCGGCGTCGGTCCGACGTCGTCACGCTCGTCGTCAACATCGCCGTCGTCGCGCTGATCATCGAGGTGAGCCTCCTGTGGTACGCGGCGCTCGCGATTCCGATGAACAGCATCGTCAACCAGCTGTCGTGAAACGAGGAGGGGAGGGCGCGCGCACCCTCCCCTCCGTCGGAGGGCCTAATTCAGCGTGCGGTTGCCGCCCTTCATCTCGCGTTCCGCGCGGCGCATCAGGTCGCTGAGCGTCGCGTACCACTCGTCGGAGCGCTCGGTGTGCTCGATCGCCTGACTCGCGTGGCTGTAGATGCCCGCCGGGTCGCGGAAGCCCTGCTGCGCGAGGATGTCGGCGGCCATCTGGTGGCCCGTCACCCAGTCGCGCGTGCCGGGCGCGGCCTCGCGGATGACGCGCTCGTAGTGTTCGAGCGCCTCGTCGAGGTGGTAGTAGTCCAGCGCGACGGAACCCAGCACGAGGCTCGCCGGGACGGTCGCGCCCTGCGACAGCGCGTACTGCGCGTTCTGCTCCGCCTCCTGCAGTCGCCCGAGGCGGTACTCGGCCTCGCCGAGGTCGGCGTACACCTCCGGCAGGAAGGGGTACTCGTCGTGTGCGAGGACCTCCTGGAGGCGGTCGCGCGCCTCGACGGGCTTGTCCATGTCGAGGTACGCGACGCCGAGTTCGTGCAGGGCGTACGGGCGGTCCTGCGGACGCGCGAGCTCCAGCGCCCGCTCGAAGTGCGTGACGGCCTCCTCCATCTCGGCGCGCGCCACGAGCACCTGTCCCCACACGAGCTCCACGCCGTAGCTGGGGTCGCCCGCCTCGCGCTCCAGCCGGCTGGCCGCGCGGATGCTCGTCAGGGCCTGCTCGTCCTGACCGAGGCCCAGCTCGGCCTGCGCACGCAGGTAGTGCCAGTTCGCGAGGTTGAGCTCGTCGTCCGGTCCCGCCGCGCCGCTCTCCTGCCGCGCGCGGTCGAGCAGGTCGAGCGCCTCCTGGTGCCGTTCGAGCTGCAGCAGCACCGCCGCCTGCTCCTGCCGCATGATGGCGCGGCTCTCGCCGACCGCGAGGTGCGCGGCCTCCGCGTAGAGGTTCGCGGCGTCCTCGTGATGGCCGAGCTGCTCCTCGCAGTCGGCCTGCCACGAGCGCAGCCGCCAGCGCAGGTGCGCGGGCAGGTCCGCGCTGGCGGGCGCCACGTCGAGCGCCTCGACGGGCTGGTCGGACAGGGCGAGCGCGACCATCGCGTGAAAGCGCGCGACGGCCTCCTCGTCGGGCAGGCCGAGCCTCAGGGGCGCCGTGAGCGCGCCCCGCGCGAGGTCCGCGCCGCGGGAGGGTTCGTCACGCGCGGTGAGTTCCGCGAGGACGGCGCGGTACAGGCGGTCCTCGCGCAGGTGCGGGTCGAGCGTGACGGCGTCACGGAGGGCCTTGCGGGTGTCGTCGACGCCGCCGTCGCCGTAGAGGCTCGTGACGCTCGCGCCGAGCAGGGCGAGCGCGCCGCGCTGCGCGCGCGTCGCCTCGCCGAAGGCACCGTCGAGAATGCCGTAGGCCGCGTCGAAGTCCTCTTGTTCGAGCGCTTGCGCGGTCTGGTGCCAGGTGGTGGAAAGCTCGATCATCTCTAGGGGGCTAGCGTACCACCCCAGGCTGGGAGAGACACGTTCACGCTCCAGGCATGAGGACCCGACCACGACGAAGGGCGCTCCCTCGACGGGGAGCGCCCTCAGGGCTGGCGGGGAGCCTCAGCTCATCACGCCGAGGTGCTTGTCGAGGACCTTCTCGAAGGAGCGCTTGGGGTGCGCGCCGACGACGGTCTCGACGGGCTGGCCGTCCTTGAACACGATGAGGGTGGGGATGCTCATGACGCGGAACTGCATGGCGGTGCTCTGGTTGTCGTCGACGTTGAGCTTGGCGACCTTCACGCGGCCCTCGTACTGACCGGCGAGTTCCTCGACGACGGGGGCGATCATGCGGCAGGGGCCGCACCAGGGCGCCCAGAAGTCCACGAGGGTGACGCCCTCGGAGATCTCTTGCTTGAAGTTCGCGTCGGACAGTTCGATCGGCTTCATGGAAAGCATTATGCAAAATAAAGCGCCCCGGAAAAGCCACCCCCTCACAATGGAGAGCATGCGAGACGAACTCCGGGCGGGCGCGCGGCTCTTCAACGAGGGTCATTTCTGGGAGGCGCACGAGGCCTGGGAGGACGTGTGGGCGCGCTCCACGGGGTCCGAGCGGGCCTTCGCGCAGGCACTGATCCTGCTGGCCGCCGCCATGCACAAGCGGCGCGCGCACGGGAGCCTCACGGCGCGCAACTTCCACAAGGCGATGCGCCTCGTGGCGACCCTGCCCGACGTGTACGACGGCGTGGATCTGGGCGCGCTCACGTCGGAGGTGTGGGCGGCGCTGCACGACCAGGGGCGCGCGCCCCGTCTGCCCGAGTGAACGGGCGGAGGGACGGACCCGACCGGGTCCGTCCCTCCGCCGCCTCGCCGTTCAGCGGGGGTAGCGGTTCTCGGTGTAGAGGAGGCCGACCTCGGCGTCCGTCAGGGCGCGGTCGTAGACGCGCACGTCGTCGGCCTGCCCGCCGAAGCTGGTGTTGGTGAGGGCGCCGCCGCAGGTGGAGCCGGAGACCTCGGGGCCGACCACGAGGCGTCCGCACACGAAGGGCGACGTCAGCGTGAGGGCCGCGCCGAGCGTGACCTCCTTGGCCTTCGCGCCGTTCACGAACAGCGTGAGGACGTTCTGGTTCCCGACCCGCGCGAGGCGGCCGACGAGCAGGACCCAGGTGTTGACGGGCATGTACGAGTCGCTCGCGGCGGCGGTGTTGCCGCCGACGACCCGAACGAGCATCTCGGGACGTCCGTTGTTCACCCTCAGGACGGGGCCGCGCTCCAGACCCGCCACGGACCTGACGCCCGTCCCGCCGCCCCAGGTGTCCGCCTTCGTCCAGACGGCGAGGGTGAACTGGTTGTCCACGCTGGCCGTCGTCCCGAGGCTCGCGGTGAGCGCGGTGGGGACGTTGCCCGTCTGTCCGGCGTTGAAGAAGCTCATCGCGCGGCCCGCCACGCCGAAGCGGTCGGCGGCGCTCACGATCGCGGGGGAGACGGTGCCGGTCGCGCCGCTTCCGCTGCTGTCGGCGCCGGAACCGTCGAGCTTGTAGTAGCCGCGCAGTCCGGCGGTGGGCGGGCAGGACACGTCGGCGGTGACGGTGGCGGTCGTGGCGCCGCCGCGCGTGTCGGTCGCGGTGATCTTCACGGCGCGGTCGCCGCAGGTGGCGTAGTCGTGGCCGGCCGAGAAGTTCGCGAGGCCCGCCGTGAGCGTCGTGGGGGTCGTGCCGTCGGCCCAGTCGATGCTGACCTTCGCGAGCGTCCCGTCGGGATCGGCCGCGCTGCCCGTGAGGTCCACGTGGAAGCCCGAGGGGGTCGTGGCGAGGTTCGACACGACGGGCAGCAGGTTGCGCGGCGTGAGGGGTTCGGGGTCCGTGGCGTCGGGCAGGGTGTCGTGGTCCGTGTCGGGATTGAACGGGTCGGTGCCGCGCGCCTTCTCGGCGGCGTCGTTCAGGCCGTCGCCGTCCGCGTCCGCGACGGTCGGGCTGCTGTACACCAGCTTCGGGTAGCCCGCGACGGGCGTCGTCGTGACGACGTTCCAGCCGTCGTGGACTTCCGCGCGGTCGTCGCGTGCGTCGCCGTCGGTGTCCTTCACGGTGTCGTCGGTGCCGTAGAGGTACTCCTCGCTGGCGAAGAGGCCGTCGCCGTCGGCGTCACGGACGAGGATCAGCCGCAGTTCGCTGCCCGCCTTGAGGGTGATGTCGTCGAAATTCGTGCCGGACGTGACGCCGAGGTTGCTCGATCCCACCGCCGCCCACACTGAGCGGTTCGCGGTGGAGCTCGTGACGTCGCCGCCCGTCTGGGGGTCGGCGTCGCGCAGGGTCCGCAGGACCTGCACGCCCTTCGCGTTCGCCTCCGTGACGTAGGGGAGCTTCAGGACGTCACGCAGGACCGTGCCGAGCTTCACGCCCGCGATGAGGCCGTCGCGACGTTCGACGTTCGTGGCGACACGTTCGCGGACGACGTGTCCGTTGCCGTAGTCGATCACCACGAGGGCCGTCTGGCCGTTGGTGGTCTCCTTGAGGAACTCGAAGTTGCTGCCGGCGCCGTTGAGGAGGTTGTAGGTGCTGAACTCGAACACGAGGTCCTGCGGACGCGCCATGAGCTGCGTCGCGACGTTCGCGCTCAGGGCGAGCGTCCCGTTGATGACGCCCGTCTCGCCGCCCTTGCTCAGCGTGACGGTGTTCGCGCCGCCGAGGGCGGGCGTGAGCGTCCCGACCGTCAGGAGCGCGCCGGGGTTGGCGGAGTCGCGGCGCAGGACCGTCACGGTGAGGTCGCGCAGCGCGAACGAGATGTCGCCCGTGTTGCGTACCCGGAACCCCACGGACAGGGTGCCGCCGTCGATGGTGTACCCCTCGGTGCTGGCGAGGCCGTTGGCCTCCTCGTAGCTGCGGGCGGTGCTGCTCAGCGACTCCCGCGTGTAGGTCGCGCCCTTCTCGTACCCGTACCCGGCCGTGACGGACACGGACGCGGAGACGGTGGCGTTCACGCCGGACGTGCCGCCCGACAGTTCCGCGCCGACGGTGCTGCTGATCTCGGCGTTGAAGCGGCGCGTCTGCGTGTCGGTGCTGCTCTGTCCCGCGCTGCTGGACAGCGCGAGGCTGCTGCTCTTCGTGGTGTTGCGGGTCTGGTCGGCGGCGTACTTCACGTCGAGCGTCACGGACGGCGCGGTCGCGAGCGACAGTTCGAGACGCGGCGTGTTCGCGACGAGCGGATTGTACGGCTGGCCGCGCAGGACGATCTCGTCGTAGTCGCTGAACTTGTCCCCGTCGGTGTCCGCGAGGATGGGGGAGGTCCGGTACTTCGTGACCTCGCTGCCGTCGAACAGCAGCGCGTTGCCCTGCGCGTCGGCGTCGCTGTCGCGGTCGTCGGGCTTGCTGGCCCAGCGGTTCACCTCGTCGGCGTCGCCGAGGCCGTCGCCGTCCGTGTCGGGCGAGCGGGGGTCGGTGCGCAGCGCGCGTTCCTGCGCGTCGGTGAGGCCGTCGTCGTCCGTGTCAGTGCTGCCGGGGTCGCTCGTGACGGTCCTGGGCGTGCCGACGACGACGCCGCCCTGCTTCACCACCACCTCGTACCCGGCGAGCTCGTCGGCGTTGCTCACGCCGTCCCCGTCGCTGTCGTCCGCGCTCGGCTGGAAGGACGGGGTGACGCTCACGGTCGTGGCGCCGCCCTCCCCGGTCGCGGTCGTGGCGCGCAGGCTGTACGTGTACGTGACGCCCGTCGTGAGGTTGGCGTCCTCGTACGTCGTCGCGTCGCCCGGCAGGGTCGCGAGCGGACCGAACTCCCCGCCGCCGGTGCGGCGCAGGAGCACGTAGCCCGTGGCGCCCGCCACGGTCCTCCAGCTCAGCGTGACGCGGGTGACGCCCGCGCTGGCCCTGAAGTCGGCCGGAACGGACGCGCCGGACGTGGACCCCGGGTCGCCGGGCGCGGCGGGGGAGGAGCACGCGGACAGGACGAGGGTGCCGAGCGCGGCGGTCGTGACGATCCGTGCGGGACGGGCGGCCATGAGGGCGGACAGGGCGAGGGTCAGCATCGTCTTGTTCATACGTCTCCTTGAGGGTCCCGGACGCCGTCCGGCGGGGGGTTCTTCGTGTTCGTCACCACCGTAGGCGGGCGCCGTTAGCTGGCCGTTACGCGCCCGAGTGCGGCAAACCCGGTCGCGCGGGTCGGGGCGGACACGGATAATGCGGGCGTGCGGCTCAATCTGCTGGGTGGGGCGAGGGTTCAGGGTGAGGGTGGGGACGTGGTCCTCCCTGCCGATCAGACGCTGTGGTTGACGGCGCTGCTCGCGGTGAGGGGGGCGCCCGTCGCGCGCGAACGGGTCGCGGGGCTGCTCTGGCCCGAC
>NZ_KI912636.1:64555-64662 GCF_000519345.1 Deinococcus pimensis DSM 21231 | reverse complement strand
CTGCGGCTGGCGGGCGCGCTGCACTGGTTCTGGTACGTGCGCGGGCATCACGAGGAGGGCCTGCGGTGGCTGGAGGTCTTCCTGGCGCGTGTGCGGAGTGGTTCGGC
>NZ_KI912636.1:64180-64455 GCF_000519345.1 Deinococcus pimensis DSM 21231 | reverse complement strand
CGCCGCGGAGATCGCCGAGCGGCTCGAACGTGACTGGGACTTCCTCGTGACGTCCCTGCGGGACGTGCCGCTCCGGCACCGCTCGCTCCGGGTCGTGTTCGAATCGTCCTGGCAGCGGCTCACGCCTGCCCTGCGGGACGTGTACGTGGCGCTCGCCGTGCTCTCCACGCCCTTCGACGCCGATGACGCCGCCGCCGTGGCGGGCGCCACGCCCGAGCAGCTCTCGGCGCTGGAGCGGCGGTCGCTGCTTCAGGAATTCGGCGGCGGCCGGCTCG
>NZ_KI912636.1:47037-64080 GCF_000519345.1 Deinococcus pimensis DSM 21231 | reverse complement strand
CGCGGGCTGGCGCGCCCTCGGCGACGCGCGCGGCGAGGCGGAGGTGCTGCACGCGACGGGCGTGATGAACCGTGACCTCGGACGGCTCGACGAGGCGCAGACGCTGCTGGGGCAGGCCGCGTCGGTCAGCGCGAGGCTCGGCGACGCGTACGCGCTCGCCACCACCGAGAACGACCTCGGGATCCTGCGCGCCTACCAGCAGGACGACGAGGGGGCCCGGCGGCACTTCCGCCGCAGCCTGGAGCTCAAACGCGAGGTGCAGGACGCGCAGGGCGTGGCGTACGCGCTCGGCAACCTCGGCGCGGTCACGGAGGACCCGGCGGAGCAGTTCGCGCTGTACGACGAGAGCCTGGCCATCAAACGCACCCTCGGTGACGTGCAGGGCGTGGCGGTCACGGCGTTCAACTGTGCCCGCGCGGCGCGCGCGGCCGGGCGGACGTGGCGCGCGGGTACCTGTCAGAGTCGCTGACGCTCCTGCGGCGTCTCGGGAAGTTCACGCGGCTCCCGAACGTGCTGCTCGAACTCTCGGAACTGGAGCTGGAGACGGGCCGCCCGGACCGCGCGGCCGTCCTGCTCGGCGCGGTCGCCGGGACCGCCCGGCATGTCGGCGTGCCCCTCGCGGAGGGACTGCGGCAGCTCGAGGCGGACGTGCGCGCCCGCGTCTCGGAGCGCGTGGCGGACGTGACGGGCCTCACGGCGGGCGGCGAGACGCTCGACCCCGCGGAGGCCGTCGCGTTCGCGCTCGATGCGGCGTCGCCCCCGCCGCGACGGGCCGGGTCCACGTTCAGCGCGCGCCCATGAGATTCGCCTTGTGCGTGTCAGGTGGCGTCCGATATGCTGAACGCACTGACACTGATTTCACGAGAATGGAGCACACGCATGGAGAGAATCGCACTGTTTATTGACGGAGCCAACGTCTACGCCGCCGCCAAGCGGCTCGGCTGGAACTTCGATCACCGCAAGATCCTGGAGCACTTCTCCGGGATGGGCAAGCTGTACAACGCCTTCTACTACACCGCCGTGCCGTACCCCATGGACGACAAGCAGAAGCGCTTCATCGACGCGCTGACCTACATGGGCTACACGGTCCGTACGAAGCCCCTGCGGGAACTCACGGACGACAGCGGCGAGACGCACCGCCGCGCGAACCTCGACATCGAGCTCGTCACGGACCTGCTGGCCACGGCGGACCTGTTCGACACGGCGGTGCTCCTCACGGGCGACGGGGACTTCGAGCGGCCCGTGGAGGTGCTGCGCTACAAGGGCAAGCGCGTCGTCGTCGCGAGCATCCCGGAGATGACGAGCTACGAACTGCGCAACGTCGCCGACGAGTACGTGGACCTCAAGGACATCCGCACGAGCGTGGAGCGCCCCGGGTACCGCCTGCCGTCCGAACTGCGCGGCGCGGAATCCCGCCCGTTCTACGTGACGGGGCCCGTGTCCGGCGAGGACGGCGAGGAGGAGCGCACCGAGCGCTGAACTCCGGTCGGACCGCTGGGGCCCGAACGCACGGGGGCGGGCAAACGCTCTACTATTTTCTGCATGACTGACCCCACCCCCGTTCTTCCCATCGCCCTCGACGCCATGGGTGGCGACTTCGGCGCCGCCCCGAACGTCGAGGGCGCCGTCGCGGCGGCCCGCGCGGGCGTGTCGGTGCTGCTCGTCGGCGACACCGTGAAGCTCCACGCGGAACTCGCGCGGCACCCGAACTCGCAGGGCCTCCCCATCGAGATCGTGGAGGCGTCCGACGTGATCGGCATGGACGAGCACGCCTCGGACGTGCGTGGACGCACGGAGGCCAGCATCAACGTCGCGACGCGCCTCGTGAAGGACGGGCGCGCCGCCGCCGTGGTCAGCATGGGGCACAGCGGCGCCACCATGGCCAGCAGCCTGCTCACGCTGGGGCGCCTGCGCGGCGTGGACCGTCCGGCGATCCTGAGCCTCGTCCCCACGCAGAAGAGCTTCTGCGCCCTGCTGGACGTCGGCGCGAACACGGACGTGAAGCCGCAGTACCTCGCGCAGTGGGCGCGGCTCGCGAGCGTCTACCTGCGCACCCTGGAGGGCCGCGAGAACCCCAGCGTGGGCCTGCTCTCCATCGGCGAGGAGGACCACAAGGGCAACGCGCTCGTGCTCGAAGCGCACGGCCTGCTGCGCGCCATGCCGGACCTGAACTTTCGCGGCAACGTGGAAGGCAAGGACGTCTTCAAGGGCACGACCGACATCGTCGTGATGGACGGCTTCACGGGCAACATCGTCCTGAAGCTCGCGGAGGGAGAGGCGAAGGTGCTGTTCTCCTGGGTGAAGGAGGCCCTGACGAGCTCGTGGCGCGCGAAGCTCGGCGCGCTGCTCGTGCGGGACTCGCTGCGCGGCGTCGCGGAGCGGCTCGACCCCAGCACGTACGGCGCGTCGCCCCTGCTGGGCGTGCGGGGCCTCTCGTTCATCGGGCACGGCAGCGCGGACGCGCGCGCCGTGAAGAACGCCCTGATCCGCGCGTCCCGCGCGCGGGACGCCAGGCTCGTGGAGCGCCTCGCCGGAGCGCTCGCGGAGGTCACCACCCCGTGAGGAGCCGCCCTTGACCTTCCCGGACCTCGTCAGCCCGGTCGGGGACGCGCTCTCGCGGCCCGGCACGTGGCTGCTGCTCGCCTTCGACGTGGTCGTCGCGCTCGGCGCGTGGCGGCTCGGGCTGCGCCTGCTCGACCTCATCCACGACCGCGTGCCCGACCCGCTCGAACGCCCCCTGCGGGTCCTGTGGAGCGTCGCGGTGTTCTACACCCTCGCGGCGCTCGTCGTGAACGTCGTCGGGGCGCCGCTCGAACCGCTCGCAGGGCACGGCGAGGCCATCTCCGCGTGGCTGCGCGAATCGGCGGGCCGCATCCTGCTGGTGCTGGTCCTCGCGATCGTCGCGTGGAACCTCGTCACGACCCTCTCGGCGCGCGTCGTGCCCGCCGACGACTTCAACCGCCGCACCGTCCGCGTCGCGACGCTCAAGGGCGTCGTGGAGTCCAGCGCGCGCGTCGCGATCATCGTGGTGGCGTTCGTGACGATCCTCGACAACCTCGGCGTGCGCACCACCACGCTCCTCGCGGGCGTGTCCGTGTTCGGCCTCGCCGTGTCCTTCGGCGCGCAGAGCCTCATCAAGGACGTCATCAACGGCTTCTTCATCCTGCTGGAGGACCAGTACGGCGTCGGGGACGTCATCACCGTGAACGGCGGTTCCCTGTCCGGCGGGGTGGAGCGCCTCAACCTGCGCGTGACGGGCCTGCGCGCCCTCGACGGGACGCTGCACCTCATCCCGAACGGCCAGATCAACACCGTCAGCGTGATGAGCAAGGACTGGTCACGCGTCGTCGCGAGCGTGAACCTCCCGCTCACCGCCGACCCGGACGAGGCGATCGCGCTGCTCGACCGCGTCTCGCAGGCGCTCTACCAGGACCCCGCGTGGGCCACGAAGTTCCTGGAGCCGCCCACCATGGAGGGCGTCTCGAACTTCACGAAGGACGGCTTCGAGGTGCGCGCCCTGTTCAAGGTCCTCCCGAAGGAGCAGTGGGGCATCGGACGGGAATTCAACCGCCGCATGAAGCTCGCGATGGACGGCGCGGGCCTCGGCGGTCTGCGACCGCAGCTGATGGTGTTCCGCACGGAGGACGGCGCGCCCACGGCGCCCGCCGCCCGTGACGAGAAACGCCAGCCTACCGACGGCTGAGCGCGGTGGGGGAGGGCCGGGTGCGGTCGGTGACGCGCGCCCGGCCCTTCTGCTCTAGCGTGAGGGCAGTATCGTTTCTGGAAATCGTCTGTGATTATCGAATTCTTGCGGCGTCTTCTCGAAGGCGTCCGGTCCTTGCCGGGCCGCTTGGCTCGCGTCGAGTTCCGGCGCAGCGTGTGGGAAGTTATGGTGCTGGCCGTCAGCACGGCGCTGCTCCGTGTGTTCCTGCCCGAGGTTTTCTCGGCCTCGCTTCCACCAGACGGCTTCCTTCAGGGAAATGTCCTCCTCCTTGCCGGGGGCGTCGTCGGCTATCTCCCGAGCGTCGTGCTGAACGCGGGCGAAGAGCGGAGCGCGCTCGCTTCCTTCTGCGCCGTCCAGAGCGTCGTGCTCGTCCTGCTCGCGGCGGTGATGGTCTACACCAATCAGCATCTCTTTGCCTGGTTCCTGACCGGCGTCGCCCTGACTTGGTTCACCCAGTCGGGGCTCGACTGTAGCTCCCGAACCTGGCGATGGTATCTGGGGAGGCGAGGTCGTGCCCGCCGCACCCGTTCAGCGCTGCGTGAGCCTCTCCGGGCGATGCTCGCCGCCGCCGCAGTCATGGGCGCGTCCGGCTTCGCCATCGGCGCAGGTGTGACCTTTACCGTGTGGAAACTGATCTTGGGCGCCCCCTGGGGGTCCTCCATGACGCTCGTGGCGGTGTGGAGTGTGGCTTACTGGGTTTTCCTGGGCATTCAGCGACGTCTCCGGCCCTCGCGCCGTCGGCTGTTGCGCCTCCTCATCCTCAGCGGAGCTCTCGTCACCCACGTCTTCGCCAGCTGGCACCTCCTGACGGGGAATCCGCTCCCGATGGTGCTGATGGTGGTCAGCGTCTCGGTGTTCGGCTTCTTCTGGGGACTCGACCGAGTCGTCGACCTCTGGTACGAGGTCGATCACGAGGACGACAACCGATAGGTTCATAGACACCCCCGGTCCAGAGGCAGACCGGGGCGTTTCTTGTGCTGTCGGCCTGGGTGCGGTAGTTGACGTCGACGTCGTCGGCGCTGCCCTACGCTGAGGGCAGTCCATTTTTTTCTTGACATGCAGAATAGAAAACTTTATGTCCTCGGCCTGTTTCTTTTCGTCATTTCGGCCGTTCTGATCTACAGCACCATCGAGACGCTGCGCTCGCCGGCAGCATTTCCCGAGGTTCTGCTGCTGTTGCTGACGGGTGCCCTCCTGGGTGTCCTCACCTTTGATAGCCCGGCGTTCCTCACGCGCAGTGGAATCACCGGACGAGCCCGACGGGTACTGCGAATCGTCGCGTGCCTCGTCATGACCGTACTGGCAGCCCAAAGCATCGTGATCATCCACGGTAACGGAGGGTTGCGCCTCGCATGGCCTCTTATCTGTGGCGTGAGCAGCGCTCTCACGCGCTCGTCATGGGTGTGGATGAGCAACGAATTCTACCTCCGGTGGGACATGCCCGATCCCGAGGAACGCCTCCACTTTCGGAGTCGGGTACACCACTTGCGGGTGGTCGTAGGCTTTACCGCCGGGGGAAGCCTGCTGCTCCTGAGCGGCCTCTGCGGGGTCATCCTCGTCCTGTCCGCCCTGGCGGACCCAGGATTCTTCACGGTCGAGATTGCCCTTGTCGCCGTCTGGTGGGCAGCATGGTGGAGCCTCCTCGTGGGGTCCGACGTCCTGATCGTCACGTTGCTCGCCGGACTGCTGGCCGCCCTTCTGGTCGTGCCCGTCCTGGCGGTCGCGGTGCATGAGTTCCGCGAGGGCCGGTATGGTCCTTTCTTGATCCTCACTCTCGGACTGCTGGTTCCCCTCGGATTGCAGACCATCAGGGCGACCCGAGAACTTACACCTCCCCGTGACTAGCCGATGACGAACGCCCCCGCGTCCACCTGGACCGGGGGCGTTTCCTGCTTTCGCGGGCTCAGTCGCCCGCCGCGTACATCCCGCCGCCCTCGATGCGGCCGCCGGAGAGCAGCGTCTGGAATTCCTCACCGCTGAGGGTCTCGCGGACGAGCAGCTCCTCCACGATGGCGTGCACGCGCGGCAGGTACTCCTGTAGCAGCGTCCGAACGCGCGTGTACTGCGTGTCGATGATGCGCTTGACCTCGTCGTCGATGGTCTGCGCGGTGAGCTGGCTGTACGCGCCCTGCTGCGCGACCGGCCCGAGGAAGGTGTCGGACTCGCTGAGGTTCGCGACCTTGCCGAGCTTCTCGCTCATGCCCCACTCGGTGACCATCTTGCGGGCGATGTTGGTGGCCTTCTGGAAGTCGCTCTGCGCGCCCGTGGTGATGTCGCCGAAGGTGACCTCCTCGGCGGCCTGCCCGGCGAGCGCCACGGCGATGGAGTCCTCCAGGACCTCGCGGGTGTAGTGCACGCGGTCGGTGGGGAGGGGCAGCATGTACCCGGCGGCGCCGCCGCGCGGGACGACGGTGAGCTTGTGCACGCGGTCCGCGTGCGGCAGCAGCTGCGCGACGAGCGCGTGCCCTACCTCGTGGTACGCCGTGACCTTCTTGTCGTGTTCGGGCACGACGCGGCTCTTGCGGGCCGGGCCCATCAGGACGCGGTCGGCGGCCTCGTCGAGGTCGCGCATGGTGATCTTGCCGCGCCCGTCGCGGGCGGTGAGCAGGGCGGCCTCGTTGAGGAGGTTCTCCAGGTCCGCCCCCACCATGCCCGGCGTGCGCTGCGCGAGCGTCGTGAGGTTCACCGAGGGGTCGAGGGGCTTCTTGCGGGCGTGGATCTTGAGGATGTGCTCGCGGCCCCGCACGTCCGGCGCGTCCACCACCACCTGCCGGTCGAACCGCCCGGGGCGCAGCAGCGCGGCGTCCAGCACGTCCGGTCGGTTGGTCGCGGCCAGCACGATGATGTCGTGCTTGCTCTCGAAGCCGTCCATCTCCACCAGCAGCTGGTTGAGGGTCTGTTCGCGTTCGTCGTTCCCGCCGTTGAAGTTCAGCCCGCGCTTGCGGCCGACCGCGTCGATCTCGTCGATGAACACGATGCACGGCGCGGCCTTCTTGGCCTGATCGAACAGGTCGCGGACACGGGCGGCGCCGACGCCGACGAACATCTCGACGAAGTCGCTGCCGCTGATGCTGAAGTAGGGCACGCGGGCTTCGCCGGCGACGGCTTTGGCCAGCAGGGTCTTGCCGCTGCCGGGAGGGCCGACGAGGAGGATGCCGTGGGGGATGCGGGCGCCGAGGGAGTGGAAGCGTTCGGGGCTGCGGAGGAACTCCACGACCTCCTGCAGGTCCGTCTTCGCCTCGTCGCACCCCGCCACGTCGGTGAACGTGACCTTCACCTGCCCCTCGCTGAAGACGTGAGCACGTGAACGCCCGAACGTGTTGCTGGCGCCGCCTCCGCCGCCGCCGCGCATGCTGCGCCAGAACACGAACAGGATCAGGCCGGTGAGGATCACGGGGAGGAGCTGCACGATCCAGCCGAAGGACCGCCCGCCGCCCACGACGGTGAGTTCCGCGCCCGAGGCGCGGATGCGGCCGAGCACGTCCGGTGAGGTGGGAATGACGGTGTTCTGGGGGGAGCCGCCGCGGACTTCCACGTGGGCGTTCCCGTAAGCGTCCACCTGGACGGTCGAGATCTCGCCGCGGTCGAGGTCCTTGAAGAACTGCCCGACGGAGTACTGGTCCTGCGCGAGCACGGGTGTGCTCAGCAGCGCGGTCAGCACGAGGCTTCGCAACACGAGGCGCATACCTCACTCTAGAGTGCCCGGACGCGCGCCGCCCGGCCTCATCTCGCAATCTGCATGGTGTTTGCCGAGCGTCCCTTCACGCTCCGATCAGGAGAGGGTCAGCGGTCCCCGCTACCGTCGTGATCATGAAGAAGTCCCTTCTGCTGGCCGCGCTGTCCCTCGGGCTGGGCGCCTGTACCGTCTCGGTGCGTCCCGGCGTGAGCGTCAACGTCTCCCAGGCGAACCTCGTCACGAACTTCCAGCCCGACCGCGGTGAGGGCAGCACCTACTTCGTCGGCGAGCGCATCCGCTTCAACCTCAGCACCGCCCGCGACGGGTACGTCACCGTCGTGTCCCTCGATCCGGACGGGCGCGGCGACGTCCTGCTGAACAACGCCTTCGTCCGGGCGGGCACCTCCACGATCGGCGCGGACAACCGGTTCCAGATCACCCCGCCGCGCGGCGTGCAGCGCGTCCGCGTGATCTTCACGACGGAGCGGCCCAGCAGCACCCTCGTGTTCCGCGGGCAGTACAGCCGCGGCGAATGGAACACCTACACGGAGTCGTACGTGCGTCCCTACGGTGTGGAGCAGCGCGACGTCTACGAGACGTTCTTCTACATCCGCTGAGCGGCGCGAAAAAGACGGCCGGAGGTGATCCTCCGGCCGTCCCTCGTGGATGGCGTGCGGGTCAGTTCTCGCGCCACGCCTGCTGGTCGGGCCAGCTGGACTTCGCCTCGAAGCGGGTCGTGGCGGGAAAGAAGGGCGGGACGGTGCCGCCGTTGAGGAAGCGCTGGTCGAAGTGGAACGCGTCCCCGTAGCCGTTGACGATGGAGACGTTCCCGGCGGCGTCGATGCTGCCGACGCCGCGCGGCGGATCGGAGGACTCCGCGAGGCTGCCCAGCAGGTGGATGGAGCCGCGCGCGGGGCCGCTGTTGTAGCCGTCCACCTGCAGCCCCTTGCCGCTCGCGCCCGCGAGGATCGCGCCGTGCAGGTACAGGTCGTTCGGGGCGGCGGCGCCCACGCGGACGTTGCCGGAACCCGAGATGATCCCGAGGACGTTCTTCGCGCCGCTCACCGTGCGGGGGTCGTCCCTGTACGTCAGGTCGCCCGTCACGACGACGTCCCCGGAGGCGGCGATGTTGAGCTGTGACGTCGAGGCGACCGCGGGCGGCACCTGCGAGGGCGTGGACGTGTCCGGGGCGGGGGAGGGCAGGGTGCCCGTGCGGGCCGGGCCGCGCAGGCCGCCGATGGTGCCGTTCACGAAGAGCTGCCCGTTGGGCACGCCGGTATACGTGGCGGTGCTCACGGTGGGCTGCCCGTTGCCGTTCGGGCGGGAGGTGACGACGGTCGTGCTGCCCGCCGTGGCGTCCACCGTGACGGTCGTCTTCACGCCCGCCGCGTCCGTGATCTCGTACACCTGCCGTCCGCTGGTGTCGACGCGCAGCAGCACGTCCGAGGCGCCACCCTGCACGTAGATGCCGCCCTTGAGGGCGCTGCCGTTCCTGGGCAGGTACACGCCGCCGGCGGGCGGGTTGTTCTGGTTGCAGGGAGTCGGCGCGGCGGCCCCGAGGGCGGTGCAGAGGGCGGGCGTCGAGGGCGCCGTCGTGCCGAGCGGGTCGAGGCCGAGCGCGGCGTTCTACTGCGAGAAGCTGTTGTTCGGCAGGTTCACGTTGGACTGGCCGTAGAGCAGGCCGCGTCCGTTCCAGTCGGGGGCGGTGCAGTCGGTGGCCTACACGCTCACGTCGACGTACTTGGCGGGCTGGGTGCAGCGGTACATCTGCACGGTGGCGGCGGCGGTCGTGGCGCCCATCAGGAACTGCGGACGGCCCGCGAAGCGCCAGTTCCTGTTGATGTGGACGGGGCCGTCGTAGCTCATGCCGGTCGCGTAGAAGTTGCCCTGCTGGCTGCCGCCGTCGTCCGCGAGGAGCACGTACTGGTTGAGGTAGGTACGGCCCAGCACCACCTTGAGCTGACCCTGGCTCGTGACGGTCCGGGTGTACTGTCCGTCCCGACCGGTGGAGGTGACGGTGTAGGGCAGGTAGTACGTCTGGTTCACGTTGGTGCGTGCGTCCGTGACGATGGCCTCGCCGAAGGTGATTCTGGCGGTGTAGCTCACGCCGCCGACCTGTCCGGTCATGCTCATGCCGGGGCGGGCGTTGAGGGCGGCGCTGACGGCCGGGTAGTCGTTCCTGGTGACGATATCCTCGTCGGCGGCGTTGCCGTTCGACGTGGCGAAGCGGTTCACGTACGTCTGCAGCACGGCGTTCACGTCCGTGAGGCCTGCCCCGACGAGATAGAAGGACGCGTCGGCCTGTCCCGCCTCGGCGGCAGATCGGGTGCGGGCGACCGCCTGGCTGTTGCCGACCTGCTGCATCTCGCTGACGGTGCTGCTGATCATCAGCGCGGTGATCAGGCCGACGATGGTCAACGTGACGAGCGCGGTGATCATGGCGTACCCGTGGGTTCTGGTGGTGTTCACGGCGCGCCTCCCGGGGTCGGCGTGATGGTGGTCCGGCGCATGAAGATCGTCTGCGTGAGGGTCAGGGGCGTGGCCGTCTACCCGGCGGGGACCGTGGGGCGGCCCGTGAGGGTCACGCGGATCGCGTCGACGCGCGGGCTGGCGGTGGGCACGTAGGTGCCGCCGCCGTTGATCGAGTACTCCACGGAGAAGTTCGTGACGTCGTACGCGACGACCTACGCGGTGCCGCCGTTCACGCGCCGCAGCAGCGCGGACTGCCCGCCGACCGTGCCGACGCTGTACTCCACGACGTTCACGCGGATGAGCTACGCGTTCGGCGTCCAGGTGACGCCGGTCAGCTGCTGACCGGGGTGCAGGACCTGTCCGCCCGCGCCGGGCCCGCTGCCGGAGACGCAGGGGTTGTTCTAGGCGGTCTGCACGAGGGCGCTGACGTTGCCGGAGATCGTGAGGGCCCACTCGCCGCCCCGGAAGACGTCGGTGCAGTCCTTCCCGGCCGAGTTGGGCGTGACGATAGGCGTGGACGAGGCGTTCGGCAGGGCGCGGCTGTTGGGGTAGCCGTTGGGTTGGGGGATCAGGAAGCGGGTCGTGCCGGGCTGGTCGCCCGGCTGGTCGAGGGTGATGAAGGTGAGGCGTGACGACGTGGAGACGCTGGCCGCGAAGGCGGTCGGAACGGGAAAGGCGCCGCCGTTCATGACGAGCCGCGGGCCGCTCGCCTCGCGTCCCTCCATCGCGATGAGCTCGAGGGAGGCGCGCATGCCCTCCTGCAGGGGCAGGCCGAACTACTCACGCATCTACGCGCGGGTGGAGGTCGTGAGGAACTACAGCGTGGCGACGAGGACGATGGTGCCCAGGACGAGCGCGACGAGCAGCTCGACGAGGGTGAGGCCCGCCCTACTACGTGACGCGGGTCGAGAGTTCGACATGCTGCTCACCTCCCTGGCGGAACCAGACGTTCGCGCGGATCTCCCACAGGACGGCGCTGGTGCCCGTGGAGACGCGGGTGACGTCGATGACGCTCCGGTACTTCTGCATCTGGGTATTGAGGGCGGCGGCGTCCGTGGAGTGAGCGGAGACGCCGTCGGTGGCGAAGTCGAAGCCGTAGCCGTACGTGTACGTCGCGCTTCCCGTGGTGGGGAAGGGTTCGCGCAGCGCGCGGTAGCGGTCGAGCCACGTCTCGGCCGCGCCGATGGCGCGGGTGCGTTCGCGCGACGAGGCGTTGCCGCTCATGCTGGTGATGAGCAGGGGAGAGACGACCGCGACGATGACGCCCACGACGGCGATCGCGACGAGCACCTCCACGAGGGTGAGGCCGGGCGCGCGCTTCACAGGCCCCTCGCGATGCCGAGCGCGGTGACGGTGACGGTGCGGGCCTTGCCCGCGACGGTGGCGGTGACGTTGGTGTTGCTGGTGAGGTTGCCGCCGCAGGTGTAGGCGAACATGAAGCCGCGCGTGTCGTACTCGAAGCGGCAGGCGCCGCCCGCGAGGGACGTGAGGGCCGCGCCGCGCGCGCGGACGGTGCTGGTGGTCTGCCAGCCTGTGGCGGTCTGGCGTTCGACCCGGTAGGTGGAGGCGTCCACGAGGACGACGCGCTGGGTGACGGCGGTGGCCATGGTGCGGGAGCGGCTGAGGTTGAGGTCGTAGGCGAGGCCCTGCACGAACTGCTCGCCGCTGAGCCGGGTCCGCCACGAGCCCAGCCCGAGGCCGACGAGTGCGAGGGCGATCCCGAGCACCGCGAGCGCCACGAGGAGCTCCAGCAGGGTCAGTCCCGACCGTGAGGAGCGAGGGAGGGTGGAGTTGCTCACTATCTCATATCACCATAATGAGGCGCGGCATTTTTAAACTTTGCCTTCATCCTGAGGGGGTGAGCTGGACAACTCGCGGTCAACGAGAATGCAGCCATGAACGACGTCCGCTTCCCCATCGGCCCCTTCCTCCCCGCCACCTACGACGCCCCCGCGCGCGCCGCCCTGATCCTCGACCTCGCCACCCTTCCCGAGCGCCTGCGCGCCGCCGTCCGCGACCTCGACGACGACCGGCTCGACACGCCGTACCGCGAGGGCGGCTGGACCGTCCGGCAGGTCGTCCACCACGTCGCCGACAGTCACATGAACGCCTACGTCCGCGTGAAGCTCGCCCTCACCGAGGACCATCCCACCGTGCGCCCCTACGACGAGGCCGCCTGGGCAAGCCTGCCCGACTCACGTCTTCCCGTCGACGTCTCCCTGAGTCTCCTCGGCGCCCTGCACGAACGCTGGGCCGCCCTGTGGCGCGACCTGCCGGGCGAAGCCTGGGCCCGCACCTTCCACCACCCCGCCTCGGGCGAGACCGTGCGGCTCGACACCGCCCTCGCGCAGTACGCCTGGCACGGACGCCACCACCTCGCGCACGTCACGGCCCTCTCCGAACGTGAAGGCTGGACCGCGCGCAACGTGCCCTGAGGCTCCTTTACCCCGCCTTCACGCGGTACAATTTTTCTTTGTATGACGGCAAGCGCAGACACGAAGAAGGTCGGATTCATCAGCCTCGGGTGCCCCAAGGCACTCGTCGACAGCGAACGCATCCTCACGCAGCTGCGCGCCGAGGGGTACGCCGTCGCCGGGACGTACGAGGACGCCGACACCGTCATCGTGAACACCTGCGGCTTCATCACCCCCGCCGTGGAGGAAAGCCTCTCCGCCATCGGCGAGGCGCTCGACGCGACGGGCCGCGTCATCGTCACGGGCTGCCTCGGCGAACGCCCCGACCAGATCCTCGAACGGCACCCCAAGGTGCACGCCATCACCGGCTCGCAGGACGTCGAGGGCGTCATGAAGGCCGTCCACGAGCTCATCCCGCCGGACGAGAACCCCTTCACCAGCCTCATCCCCACCATCGGCGCGGGCCGCGACGCCGCCCCCGTCAAGCTCACGCCCAGACACTACAGCTACCTCAAGATCGCCGAGGGCTGCAACCACAAGTGCGCCTTCTGCATCATCCCCAAGCTGCGCGGCCTGCAGGTCTCGCGTGACGCGGGCGAGGTGCTCTACGAGGCCTTCCGCCTCGTCGCGGCGGGCACGCGCGAACTCATGGTCATCTCGCAGGACACCAGCGCCTACGGCGTGGACCTCCGCCACCGCGAGAGCGAATTCCAGGGCGGGCAGGTCCGCGCGCACCTCACCGACCTCGCCGTGAAGCTCGGCGAGCTCGGCGTGTGGGTCCGCATGCACTACGTCTACCCCTACCCGCACGTGGACCGCATCGTCGAGCTCATGGCCGAGGGCAAGATCCTCCCGTACCTCGACGTGCCCCTCCAGCACGCCAGCCCCGACGTGCTGCGCCGCATGCGCCGTCCCGGCGCGGGCAGACAGCTCGACACCATCCGCCGCTGGCGCGAGATCTGCCCCGAGCTCACCATCCGCAGCACCTTCATCGTCGGCTTCCCCGGCGAGACCGAACAGGACTTCCAGCTGCTGCTCGACTTCCTCGAGGAGGCCCGCCTCGACCGCGTCGGCGCCTTCGCCTACTCCGAGGTCGACGAGGCCGACGCCACCCACTTCGAGGGCCGCGTCCCCGACGAGGTCAAGCAGGAACGCCTCGCCCGCTTCATGGAGGTCGCGCAGCGCATCAGCGCCGAGAAGCTCCAGGAGAAGATCGGACGCGAACTCGACGTCATCGTCGACGAGTACAACGACGACGACGGCGACCTGCCCGGCACCAAGCTCGTGGGCCGCACCAAGGGCGACGCGCCCGGCATCGACGGGCAGGTCTACGTGGCCGCCGGCGAGTTGGCGGGCAAGGTCAAGATCGGCGACATCGTCCGCGTGCGCATCGAGGACGCCGACGAGTACGACCTCTACGGCGAGGTCACCGCGCGCCCCGAGTGGCGCCCCAACGTCCCGCTCATCGGCGCGCTCGCGCACTGAGGGAACGCGGGTGGTCCTGCTCTCCCTCGACTGGGACGCCTGGTCCGCCTCCACCGAACACGTCTTCGACAGCCCCCTGTGGGGCAGCCGCGACACCGAGGCCGACCGGGTGGACCGCTGGCGCGAGCGGGCACGGAAACGTGCCCTGCGCGCGGACGGCTGGGACGTCCTGCAGAGTGACTTCCCGCTCCTCGGCGATCCCCTCGCGCTCCTCGCGTACCGCGGCGTTCCCACCACCGTCACGTGGACACACGCGGACGCCTGGACGTGGCTGGGCGACGTCGACGGGGACGGCGAGGACGTCGTCAACGTCGACAGCCACCACGACCTGTACAGCCTCAGCGGCGACCCCGCGCGGGTGCGGCCCGGCAACTGGGCGGGTCTCGCGCTCGCGCGCGGACGCGTGAGGAACTACACCTGCGTGTACCCCGCCTGGCACGAGGGCGTCCGCGTCGCGGAGGGCTTCGATCTCGACCGCACCCGGGAGGAACTGCGCGCGGCCCTCGCGCCGGACGTGCTGGAGCGCGTCACGCTCACGCGCGGCGAGCCCCTCCCGGACCCCGCGCGCGTGAAGGCCGTGCTGCTCGTGCAGTCCCCCTCGTGGACGAGCCCCGCGCACGACGACCTCTTCACGCGCGTCGCGCGGGAGCTCGGCGCGCGTGAGCTCTCGCCCGCCCTGCGGCGTCCCTGGACGCCCTGACTACTTCACGTCGCGGATGTTCCTCACGAGCACCACGCCCAGCAGGAAGCACACCGCCGCGATGCCGAACACCAGCAGGTACCCCAGGTTGTCGCCCTGACGGTTGCCCCAGTCGAGCAGCGCGCCCTGCGGAGCGCTCGACATCTGCGGCGCCACGAACGCCACGTGCCACACGCCCATGTCCCGCGCGAAGCTGCGCGCGCTCGGCATGGCGTCCGCGCCGAGCGCCCAGTCCACACTGATGAACGCCCCGTACCCCAGTCCGAACACCAGCGCCAGAATGAAGGCCACCACGTCGCTGCCCGCGAAGAGGAACAGCACCGCGCACACCGCCATCAGCGTGCCCGCCACGTAGATGACGGGCTTGCGGCCCATCCGGTCCGACAGGCGTCCCCCCACGAGGGCGCTCGCGATGCTGCCCACGATGATGCACAGCAGCATCACGCTCGTGTACGTGCCCGCGTTCGTGGTGTGACCCAGCACGTCCCCGACGTAGTACTGCAGGAAGGGCTGCACGCTGTACTGCCCCAGGCTGAACAGCGCGCGCGTCACGAACACCCACAGGAACGTGTTCATCGCGAAGAGCTGCCACCACGGGATGCTCGGCGCGGCCTCGCGCGGCGTCGGCGCGGGCTCCGGCACCTGCGTGAGCGTCACGACGGCGCTCACGAGCAGCACCAGCCCGATCAGGCCGTACGACACGAAGCCCGGCAGGCCCGCCGAGCCCAGCACGAACGCCACCACGCCGCCCAGCAACTGCCCCGCCGCCTGCAGGAACCCCATCACGCCGCTCGCGCGTCCCCGCTTCTCCGGTGAGACGAGCTCCGGGATGAGCGCGCTGTACGGGCCCGTCGCGACGTTGTTGCCGAGCTGCACCAGCAGGTACGCGCCGACGTACACCCAGTACGTCGGCGCGAGCGCCATCGCCGCGAGCCCCACGAGATTCACCACGAGGCCCCAGCGCAGGAAGGGCAGACGCCGCCCCACCCGGTCCGAGAGGGCGCCCACCAGGGGCGGCATCACCAGCGCGATCACCGCGCCGATCCCCACGAGCAGGCCGAGGTAGGTGCCCTTGCGTTCCTCCCCGACGAGGCGCACCACGTCGGCGGGCATCAGGATCAGCAGCAGCAGCAGCCAGTGGAAGCTGCTGCCGAACCAGAACGACGACAGGGCGAAGAAACGCGTGAAGGGCGGGCGGGCGGCGGCCGAGGTCGTCATGTCCCCTCAATCTATCCGAGGCGCCGCGCCTCCCCGCCACGCACCCCTCAGGTCTTCGCGCGGACCATCGCCACGTAGATGTGATGACCCTCGTGCTGCAGCCAGAACTCCAGCCAGCCCGCCAGCGTGAGCGTCCCGAAGGTGCCGTGCGTGCCGGGCCGCGCCCACGCCTCCGCCGGCAGGCCCCGCAGGAACTCCACGAGGTCGCGCCGCGCCGTCACGAAGTCCGCCAGCATCCGCGCGCTGGGCTTCGCCGCCCACGCGCGCGTGCCGGGGTCCGCGTCGGGCTGGTAGCGCTCGAAGGTCGGGTTGTCCTGCGTGACGATCCAGTTCACGCGGTCACGGATGGCCTGATGGAACTGCCCGAGGTGCGCGAGGTTCTCGTGCGCGCTCCACTTGTCCGCGACGCGCCGCTCGCGCAGGCGCTCCTCGGGAATCTCGCCGAAGACGCGCTGCACGAACGCGGCGTTCTCCTCGAAACGGTCGATCAGTGCGGTAGGGCTCAGCATGGCACCCACCCTACCAAGGTTCGGGGCGCGCGCCGCTCAGCGTTCGTTTACCACGCCGCCGCGCACACGGTCGCGCCCGCCCCGCTTCGCCTCGTACAGGAAGTCGTCCGCCGCGCGCCGCGCCGCCTCCAGCGTGACGGGCGCGTTCGCCACCGCGAAGCCCACGCTGACCGTCACCCGCAGGCCCGCGCGCACCTCCTCCCACGGTTGGGACGCCACGAGGACCCGCAACCGCTCGCACAGCTCACGCGTCTCGTGGGCGCCCACGCCGGGCATCAGCAGCAGGAACTCCTCCCCGCCGTACCTCACCAGGCTGTCCGACGCGCGGGTGTGGTCGCGCAGCACCCGCGCGACGCGGCGCAACACCTCGTCGCCGACGTCGTGCGAGAAGTCGTCGTTCACGCGCTTGAAGTGGTCGACGTCCACGAAGGCCACCCCGAGCGCCACGCCCGACGCGAGGACCTCCCGCGCGCGCGGCTCCAGGTGCTCGTGCAGCGAGCGGCGGTTGAGCAGGTGCGTGAGCGGATCGTGCCTCGCGAGGAACTCCAGCTCCATCGCGCGCGACCGGAGCTCGTCGAGCTGCGCGCTGCGCTCGCGCTCCGCGAGGAGCAGCTGCTCGCTGCGCCGCCACGCGCGCTCCGCGTCCTCGCGGGTGCGGTCGAGCTCCAGCTGGTACAGCAGCGTCCGTGCGCGGCGCTCGGCCCGTTCGCCGCGCACGCTCACCTCCAGCTCGTGGAAGGCGCGGTAATGACGGTACGCGGCCTCGAAGTCCCCCAGCGCCGCCCGCGCCTCCGCGACGAGCCGATGCGCCTCGTACTCGTAGGTCGGGGTGCCCGCCTGCCGCG
>NZ_KI912636.1:42667-46937 GCF_000519345.1 Deinococcus pimensis DSM 21231 | reverse complement strand
ATCGTGCAGGGCGCGCGCGCCGCGCAGCGCCTCCCCGTAGGTGCCGTACGCGTCCCCGGGCCGTCCGAGGTTGAGCTCCGCGCGGCCCGCCAGCAGGAGCGCTTCCACCACGCCCGGGTGATCGCGCGCCCGCTCGCGCTTCCCGAGAAGTGCCCGCGCCAGACTCAGCGCGCGTTCGTCGTCCACCTCCAGAACCGCGCGAACCGCGTCCGGCGAGACGGCAGACTCACCGGGCGGGGACGGGCAGGGCGTGTCGGTGTCGGACATCAGGGCTCCATCGCGGGCAGACCCAGCCTGACACGCGCGTGACGGCGTATATGTGAAACTCCGCAAAGACCCTTTGAGCGTGACGGGCGCGGCCACACCGCTTGGCCGCGCCCGTCTCCTTCCACGCTCAGAGCATCCCGAGCGTGCTGTCCGCCTCCAGGTGCCCGAGGTGCTCCGGGAAGTCGCCCGGACGGTCCATGAAGAGCTGCTCGGCCTTGTAGCTCGACCGGACCAGCGGCCCGGACACGACCTCCACGAAGCCCATCTCCATGCCGATCTCGCGGAGCTCCGCGAACTCCTCCGGGGTGACGTAGCGCTCCACGGGCAGGTGGTGGTGCGTGGGGCGCAGGTACTGCCCGAAGGTCAGGACGTCCACGCCCGCCTCGCGGCAGTCGCGCATCGTCTCGATGATCTCCTCGCGCGTCTCGCCGAGGCCGAGCATCACGCTCGTCTTGGTGTACACGTCGGGCCGGGCCTTCTTCGCGTGCGCCAGCACCGCGAGCGTCCGGTCGTAGCCCGCGCGGATGTCACGAACCGGGTGCGTGAGGCGGCGCACCGTCTCGAGGTTCTGCGCGTACACGTCCACGCCCGCCGCGAGCACGAGGTCCACGCAGTTCGTGTTCCCCCCGAAGTCCGGCGTGAGGGCCTCCACGCGCGTCTCCGGCGACACCTTCTTGATCGTCTCGACCGTGCGGGCGAAGTGGTAGGCGCCGCCGTCGGGCAGGTCGTCGCGGTCCACGCTGGTGAGAACCACGTACTTCAGGTTCATCAGGCGGACGCTGTCCGCGACCTGCGCGGGCTCCGTCGGGTCGAGGCGGCCCATCGGGTTGCCCGTGTCCACCGCGCAGAAGCGGCAGGCGCGCGTGCAGATGTGCCCCATCAGCATGAACGTGGCCGTCCCGCGCGACCAGCACTCCGCGATGTTCGGGCACATCGCCTCCTCGCACACGGTGTGCAGGCGGTGCTCGCGGACGATCTTGCGGACCTCCCCGAACACCTCGCCCGTCGGGATGGTCACCTTCAGCCACGCGGGCTTGGGCTCGCGGACGCGTTCCGCGTTCTTGCGGTAGATGCCGTTCTTGATGAAGCGCGGCTCGCTCGTCTCCTGGGTGTTCACCGGGTCGGTCGTCACTCGTTCACTCCTTGGGGCAGCGTCCAGTCGTAGGACGCGAACGTCTCCTCGAAGGCCCGGACGGTCCGGGCCTTCACTTCATGCATGGGGGGCACCTCGCGTCCGCGCGCGCGCAGCTCGCGTTCCAGCGACGTCATCTGCGTGTCCTGCAGACCGCACGGCAGGATCAGGTCGAAGTGCGAGAGAAGGGTGGTCACGTTGAAGCCCACCCCGTGAAAGGCCACGTCACGCTGCACGGCCACGCCGATCGACGCGATCTTCTGATCGAGGGTCCGCCCGTTCACGTCGCGCGGGTCCACGTAGACGCCCGCGTAGCCGGGATTGGCGCGCGCCGCGATCCCGTAGGACTCCACCACGGAGACCGTCACGGCCTCCAGGAGCCGCAGGAAGTCCCGCACGCGCCGTCCCACCGGGAAGATCGTGTACATCACGAGCTGGCCGGGGCCGTGGTACGTGACGTCGCCGCCGCGCTCCACCTCGTGGACGTCGATGCCGTTGGCCGCGAGCAGATCGCGCGGCGCGACGATGTTCGCGCCCTCGCGCGCCTTGCGGCCCAGCGTCAGCACGGGCGGGTGCTCCACGAGGATCAGCGTGGGCCGCCCACCTGCCGCGACGCGGGCATGCTCCTCGCGCTGCCGCGCCCACGCGTCCGCGTAGGGCAGCAGCCCGAGGTCGAGGACGTCGAAGGGACGCCCTGGATTCATGGCCGCCCCGACCGTCGTACGGACCCGAGCGGTCGGGTCCTCATGCCCGGGCCGTTCATGCGTCTCTCCACTCATGGCCGCCGTCGTACGGACCCGAGCGGTCGGGTCCTCTTGCCTGGTGCGTTCACGCGTCTCTCCACTCATGGCCGCTCCGTCTGCCTTCACGCCCGGCATTCTAAACCCGTCCTCACGATGGGAAGAGCCATAGGGGCACAAACTCCCCATCTGGCACTACCGGAGTCCACAGGGTATACTTTCAGACTGTGCCCCGGCCCCCGAGGCCGGGCGAAGTGGCAGTGAACGGCCCGAAGGGAAGCACGTCTTTCCGAGCGACACCCAGCGCGGTGCGCGTGGACCGGTCCGCCTGTCGCGAAGGAGACAGTTATGAAGATCAACCGTGGCGCCATCCTCCGCTCGATCGAGCAGCCCCACCTCAAGGCCGACCTCCCCGACTTCCAGGCGGGCGACACCGTCCGCGTGGACACGAAGGTCACCGAAGGCAACCGCACGCGCGTGCAGGCCTTCGAGGGCGTCGTCATCGCCATCAACGGCAGCGGCACCCGCAAGTCCTTCACCGTCCGCAAGATCAGCTTCCAGGAGGGTGTGGAGCGCGTCTTCCCCTTCAACAGCCCCGTCATCGACAAGATCGCGGTGCTCGAGCGCGGCAAGGTCCGCCGCGCCAAGCTGTACTACCTGCGCGAGCTGCGCGGCAAGGCCGCCCGCATCAAGGTCGACCGTGGCCGCATGATGCGCGACGCCCCCGCCAAGGCCGACAAGGCCGCCCCGGCCGCCGCCGAGGCGCAGACCGGCCGCCAGCAGGACGACTGAGCCGATTCCGGCTTCGGGCGAGGCGCCTCCCCACGGGAGGCGCCTTTTGCGTGTTCCGGCCGTCCACGGTCGCGCTGGCGCCTGGGCACCGCCGAACCCCGACCGCTGACCGCTTTCTGTTAGCATGTGTCCGCTTCAAGGTACCGAAGGGAGATTCACGCATGAAAGAACCCGTACGTGTGGCCGTGACCGGCGCCGCCGGTCAGATCGGATACAGCCTGCTCTTCCGCATCGCCGCCGGAGACATGCTCGGCAAGGACCAGCCCGTCATCCTGCAGCTCCTCGAGATCCCGCAGGGCCTCGACCGTCTGCGCGGCACCGTGATGGAGCTCGAGGACTGCGCGTTCCCGCTCCTCGGGGGCGTCGTGCAGACCGACGACGCGAACGTCGCGTTCAGGGACGCGGACTACGCGCTGCTCGTCGGCAGCCGTCCGCGCGGCCCCGGCATGGAGCGCAAGGACCTGCTCGAAGCGAACGGTGCGATCTTCACGGTGCAGGGCAAGGCCCTCAACGACGTCGCCAGCCGTGACGTGAAGGTCCTCGTGGTCGGCAACCCCGCCAACACGAACGCCCTCATCGCGATGCGCTCCGCGCCCAGCCTGCGCCCCGAGCAGTTCACCGCGATGGTCCGTCTCGACCACAACCGCGCGCTGAGCCAGCTCGCGACGCGTACGGGTCGGCCCGTGACGGGCATCCGTCACATGACGATCTGGGGCAACCACAGCGTCACGCAGTACCCGGACCTCTACCACGCCGAGGTGGACGGCCAGAACGCCTACGAGCTCGTCGGCGATCACGCGTGGTACGAGGGCACGTACATCCCCACGGTCGCGAAGCGCGGCGCGGCGATCATCGAGGCGCGCGGCGCGTCGAGCGCGGCGAGCGCGGCGAGCGCCGCCATCGATCACATGCGCGACTGGGCGCTCGGCACTCCCGAGGGCGACTGGGTCAGCATGGGCGTCCCGTCCGACGGGAGCTACGGCATTCCCGAGGGCGTCATCTACGGCTTCCCCTGCACCTGCGCGGGCGGGAAGTACGAGATCGTGCAGGGCCTCGACATCAACGAGTTCAGCCGCCGCAAGATGGACGAGACCTACCAGGAGCTCGCCGAGGAGAAGGCGGCGGTCGAGCACCTGTTCTAGGGATGGAGAGAGGGGCGGGCGCCACCCGGCGCCCGCCCCTCTCTTGAGCTCAGCCGAGCTTCTTGAGGGCCTGCCGGACCGCGCCGAGGTGGTAGCAGACGTGCGCGAGCGCGGCGGACATGCCGCCCGCGGAGTCCTCGTTCCAGTCGGTGGTGCCGCGCGCGAGCGCGAGGAGGTCCTCGTAGGCGGCGCGGACG
>NZ_KI912636.1:38114-42567 GCF_000519345.1 Deinococcus pimensis DSM 21231 | reverse complement strand
CCCACGCGCCGAAGATCGCGATAAGGGAGATCACGCCCGCGCCGAGCAGCGCGCCCTGCCAGGCCCGCGCGAGGTCGGGGAGGCCGGCGGCGGCGCCGCCGCCGCGCTCGTTGAGGAGGCCGACGAGCACGCCGAGCGCGATGCCGGGCAGCACCAGCTCGTCGGGGATGGTGCGGGTCTCCGCGTCGATGAAGGCGATGACGAGCAGCAGCGTGAAGAGCGCGCACAGCCCGACGAGCGTCACGCCGACCTGCGACCAGGGCAGCAGGATGCCCAGCAGGGCGTACCCGAGGGCCGTGAGGAGCTCCACGAGCGGGTAGCGGGCGCTGATGGGCGCCCTGCAGGTGCGGCAGCGTCCGCGCAGGAACGCCCAGGACAGGATCGGCACGAGGTCGATGGGGGAGAGGGGCCGGTCGCAGGAGGGGCAGTGCGACGGCGGGAACGCCACCGACTCCCGGCGGGGCATCCGGTAGATCAGGACGTTGGAGAAGGACCCGATCAGGGCGCCCAGCAGGGCGAGCACGAGGACCACGAAGGCGTCAGGCGTCACAGGGTCAGTCTAACGGCTGAGGACTGGGTGAGATGAGGGCCAAGACCCGCTCGCTCACGTGTGGAAAAACTCGCACGGGCACGGGGCCGGGCAGGATCATTCCTCCGCGAGGACCTTCACGTGGTCCACCCAGGCGGGGTCCTTCACGAAGCCGAGCCGCTCGTTGATGGCGAGCATGGGACGGTTGTTCGTCTCGTTGCCCGTCCGGATCTCCCGCGCGCCGCGCGAGCGCGCGTACTCCACCGCCATGAGCTTGAGGGCCAGCGCGAGCCCCCGACGCCTGAACCTCGCGCGGGTGCCCGTGAGGCCCGTCTGCAGGTAGTCCCCATCGGAGGACCACAGCACCGACAGGCCCGCCCACTCGCCCGTCGACTCCTCGATCGCGACGAAGTAGCCGTCGCGCAGGAGGTACGGGCTGCCGAAGGTCCACGCGACGAAGCGCTCGTACGGCGTTTCCGTGGCGGGCTCGGGACGCGGCACGTCCAGACGGACCTCCGCGAAGAGCTCGTAGAGGCGGCGGCGCGTGACCTCGTCGTCCGGGAGGTCCGCGAGCGTCACGAGGCGGAAACCCTCCGCGCGGGCGCGCTCCACGGCGCCCGCGAAGGGAGCGGGATCGAAGGCGGTCACGTCGAGGCGAGACTCGAAGTACCGCATCCGCTCCTCGAAGCCGCGTGCGGCGAGGAAGCGCACGCCGCGCGCGTGGTCCTCGCGCGTCCAGGCGAGCAGCGAGATCGGGTCGAGCTCCGCGAGCCGGGCATCCAGCTCGTCCGAGAGGCGGCGGCCCACGCCTCGCCCCTCGAAGTCCGGGTGGACGCGCGTCCACACGATGAACTTGCGCGGGTGGTACATCCCGGACGCCTGCTCGTACGCGGCGACGCCGACGACGCGGCCCTCCACTTCCGCGACGAGACGCTCCGAGCGCAGACGCGCGTCCTGCGCGCGCTCGTGGTCGTCCTGCGCGAGCCGCTCGGGCGTCATGGGCGTGTCGGGCCACGTGGCGCTCAGCACGTCTGCGATGGCGGGCAGGTCGTCGGGACGGGAGGGGCGGACAATGAGGCCGGTCGTGCGCGCGGTCATGAGTCCATGCTGCGGGCCAGGCGTCAGGGCGGCATCCGCCGACTGGCCGAGGGGGTGTGCGCCCCTCGTGCTAGCGTGCCCGCATGAAGCTGCTCTTGATCGTGCCCCATCCCGACGACGAGGTGTACGGGGCGGGCGGAACCATCATGGAGTTCGTGGAGGCGGGGCACCGCGTGGGCCTCGTGACCCTCACGCGCGGCGAGAAGGGCCGCACCCTCGGCCTCGCCGACGGGCCCGAGGCGCTCGCCGCGCTGCGCGAGGGCGAGCTGCGCGCCTGCCTCGACGAGCTCGGCGTGCACGAGCACCGGCACCTCGGCTACCCCGACGGCGGTCTACGGGACATCCCGGTGGAGGAACTCGCGGAGGTGGCCCGCGAGGCGATGGAGACGCTCCGTCCGGAGATCGTCCTGACCTTCCCCCCGAACGGCAGCAACGGTCACCCCGACCACGTCGCCACGCACCGCGCCGTGCGGCTCGCCTGGGAGGCCCTGCCGGAGCCCCGACCCGAGCTGTGGTACTACGCGGGTCCCCTCCCGGAGAACGAGGCGCTGCACGCCGAGTACCTCCCGCCGAACGTCACGCGTGACGTCTCGCCCTTCCTGACCCGCAAGCTGCGCGCCATCGCCTGTCACCGCTCGCAGGCGCTCTCCACCGTGGACTTCTTCCGGCGCTTCGCCGAGCGCATCCCGACCGAGACCTTCCACCGCGCCGCGCCCCCGAATGAGAAGGCGGCTTCATCCGAGTGAAATAACCGCCTCACGCCCTGCTCACCCCCCTGGTAAGCTGACCGTGTGATCCAGGAACCGCAGACGACCTCCCGACCCGCGCAGACGGCCGACCGCACCGCCGTCGCCGTCCGCGGGCTCGGCAAGCGCTACGGACGCACCGTCGTGCTCGAAGAGGTCAACCTCTCCGTCAGCGCGGGCGAGGTCTACGCGCTCACCGGCCCCAACGGCGCCGGCAAGACCACCCTCATCCGCTGCATGACCGGCCTCGCCTTCCCCACCAGCGGGGACGTCCACCTGCTCGGCCACAACGTCCACGAGGAGGGCAGCCGCGCCCGCAGCCTCCTCGGCGCAGTCGTCGAGGCGCCCGCGAAGTTCTACCCGCAGTTCACGGGCAGCGCCAACCTGCGCCTCCACGCCCGCCTCGCCTCGCAGGGACGTGGCGGCACCCGCGTCGGCGAGGCGCGCATCCGCGAGGTCCTCGCCCTCGTCGAGCTCACCCGCATGGCCGACCGCAGAATCAGCGAGTACTCCCTCGGCCAGCGCCAGCGCCTCGGCGTCGCCGCCGCCATCCTCGCCGAACCCAAGGTCCTCATCCTCGACGAGCCCACCAGCGGCCTCGACCCCCTCGGCATCAGCCTCATCCACCGCATCGTCGCCGAGCACGCCGAGGCGGGCGGCGCCGTCATCCTGTCCAGCCACCACCTGCGTGAGATCGCCGGCTACGCCCACACCGTCGGCATCCTCTCCGGCGGACGGCTCGTCGACACCGTCGACCTGCGCTCGCGCCACAGCGCCTACCGCTTCCGCGTCGACGACCCCGTCCGCGCCGCGAACGTCCTCGGCGCGCAACCCTTCGTAAACCGCGCCGCGCCCCGCCCGCCGTACGCCGTCGCGGAACTCGTCAGCGAGGCCGCCGTCCCCGAGGCCCTCTCGCGCCTCGCGCTCGAAGGGGTCCGCGTCTTCGAGGCCGCGCCGGACCTCTTCGACCTGTACGAGTACTACCGCGAACGACTCCAGAACTGACGGCCAAGAGGTACCCGCGTGCTCAACCTGCTCCTGCTCGAATACCGCAAGATGATCGGCTTCCGCTCCGTGCGGCTCGCCCTCGTCGTCTGCCTCGTCCTGCCCTGGATCTGGAGCTTCTCGCCCCGGCTCCAGCAGCTCTACGGCCTCGTCCTCGTCAGCGGCTGGCAGGTGCCCGCCCTCGCGCTCGCGCCCGCCGTGGACGTCCTGCTGCCCATCCTCATCGCCGTCACCTGCGCCGAACTCATCGGCAGCGAGGTCGCGCAGGGCACCCTCGCGCCCCTGCTGCTGCGGCCCCTCAGCCGCGCCCGCCTCGTCGGCGTGAAGCTCGTCGCGGCGCTCAGCTACCCCGTCGTGCTCCTCGCCGTCCTGTTCGTCGGCAGCCTCGTCGCCGGAGCGCGCCTCGGGCTCGGCGAGTTCGCGGGCGGCACCGGCCTCGGGCCCGGCTCCTGGGTCGGCGTGGGCCTCCTCACGCCCGGCGACGCCCTCGGCGAGATCACACGCGCCTACGTCCTCGCGGCCTTCGCGCTGATGTCCGTCGCGACGCTCGCGCTGCTGCTCGGCGTGGCGCTCCTCAACACCGCCGCCGCCGCCCTCGCCACCCTCGCCACCCTGCTGATGCTGCGCCAGCTCGTCGTGTTCCCCGAGAAGCTCCAGCAGCTGCTGCTCACCACGCACCTCGGGCTCTACACCGTCCAGGACCCCGTGCAGCTCCGCAACTCCCTCATCTACCTGCTGATCTACACCGTCGGCTTCAGCCTGCTCGCGCTGTTCACCTTCGAACGCCGCGACGTCTAGACCGACCCTGCCTTCCCGTGGCCCGCCGCGCACCCGCGACGGGCCACGAACTCTTAGAATGGACTCACCCATGAATCCCAAAGGCGACCTCATCACGCTCGCCAAGGCGCGCGGCCTCGGCACCCCCGAATTCCACACCGTCCAGGACGGCCCGCCGCACGCTCCCGAGTTCACCACCACCGTCCTCATCGAAGGCGACGTCACCGCGCGCGCCTCCGGCCGCACCAAACGCGACGCCGAACGCGCCGCCGCCGAGGAGGCCCTGCGCGCCCTCGGC
>NZ_KI912636.1:37774-38014 GCF_000519345.1 Deinococcus pimensis DSM 21231 | reverse complement strand
CGGCGTGCGCGGCGACGCTCAGGCCGAGCGGTGAGGGGTCGGAGGCCTGCTCGGGGGTGAAGCGGTCCAGCGTGGCGAGCAGGCCGTTGTTGCCGCTGCCGTCGGCGTTGGTGTGGTCGAGGAAGGCGGTGCCCTCGCCGGGACGGCCGCCCTCGACGGCCTCGCGCAGCACGAAGGCCCAGCCCTCGACGAAGGCGGCGGCCACGGACGGGTTCGTGGGTGTGGTCATGCCGCAGCGTA
>NZ_KI912636.1:37388-37674 GCF_000519345.1 Deinococcus pimensis DSM 21231 | reverse complement strand
GTGGGTGCTAGACGCCGAGCAGGTTCAGGTAGGCGTGCAGGACCGTGCCGCCCCACAGCAGCGCGAAGAACGCGCCGAGCGCGAGATACGGCGCGAAGGCGAGCTTGTTGCCGCGTCCCGTGGCGACGGCGAGCACGCCGATCACGGCGCCCGCGACGACCGCGAAGGCGATGCTGACGAGCATCTGCTCCCAGCCGAGGAACGCCCCGATGAGCGCGGCGAGCTTCACGTCGCCGAAGCCCATCGCCTCCGGGTCGGAGGGGACGTCGTCGCCGGGGTCGGGCTG
>NZ_KI912636.1:30552-37288 GCF_000519345.1 Deinococcus pimensis DSM 21231 | reverse complement strand
CCGCGAGCCCGCCCCGCCCGCCACGCCCCTGCCCGTCTACGCCGACGTGCTCTCGCAGGCCCTGCTCGTCGCGCACGAACGCACCCCCGAGGGCGCCCCCGTCGACGACGTCCGCCGCCTCACCGTCCGCCTCTACGCGGGCCTCATGCACGACCTCGGCCTCCTGCAGGGCGAGGACGCCCCGTGACGCCCTGGCCGCGCGGCGTCCTCTTCGACATGGACGGCGTGCTCACCGACAACAACGCCCACCACCGCCAGGCCTGGCGCGAAATCGCCCGCGACCTCCTCGGCCTCGACCTCACCGACCACGACCTCGACACCAAGGTCGACGGGGGCCGCAACCCCGAGATCCAGGCCCGCCTCACCGGACGCGAACCCACCCCCGAGGAGGCCCGCGCCCTCCACGACGCCAAGGAACGCCGCTACCGCGACCTCGCCTTCGGGAACCTGCGCGAGATCGCCGGGCTCGGCGCGTACCTCGACGAGCTCGACGCGCGCGGCGTCCCGTACGCGCTCGTCACGAGCGCCGACACCGAGAACGTCGAGTTCGGCCTCGAAGCGCTCGGCCTGCACGACCGCTTCGTGAACCGCGTCCTCGGCAGCGACGTCACACGCGGCAAACCCCACCCCGAACCCTTTGAACGCGGCGCGCGACTCCTCGGCCTCGAAGGGCGCGACTGCCTCGCCCACGAGGACGCCGTCGCGGGCGTCCGGAGCGCCGCCGCCGCCGGATGCACCGTCTGCGCCCTCAGCACCACCCAGACGCCCGAGGCGCTCCTCGCCGCCGGGGCCCGCTGGACCGTCCCGGACTTCACCACGTGGCTCGCCACGCACCCCTACGACCGCACGTGACCCCGCACGAGGGGACGGACGCGGGCGAACGCGCCGAACGCCGCGCCCTCGCGTACCTCCGCTCGCGCGGCCACACCCTCCTCGCCCGCAACTACCTCGTGCGCGGCGGTGAACTCGACCTCGTCACCCGTGACGGCGACACCGTCGTCTTCACCGAGGTCCGCCACCGCGCCCGCGCCACCCACGGCACCTCCGTCGAGAGCGTCACACCCGAGAAGCTCCGCAGGGTCCGCCGCGCCGCCCTCACCTGGCTCCTGCGCGAGCACGGCCGCGACGACGTCCCGTGCCGCATCGACGTCATCGGCATCCTCGGCGACCCGGAACGCGGCGAACTCACCCACGTCGAGAACGTCACCGGCTGAGCACGCGAAGAGGCCGCCCCGCGTCTTCGGCGGGGCGGTGACGTGTCCCTACAACTTTTGGGCGTCGTACGGACCGGGACGGCCCGGTCCTCATGCCAGGGCCGTCAGCGCGTCCCTACAACTTTGGAAGAGTGACGCCCGTCTGCCCCTGGTACTTGCCCTGACGGTCCCCGTACGTGACCTCCGGACGGTCGCCCTCGAAGAACAGCAACTGAACGATGCCCTCGTCCGCATACACCTTCGCGGGTAGTGGAGTCGTGTTGCTGATTTCAAGAGTGACATGGCCTTCCCATCCAGGTTCCAGAGGCGTTACATTCGCCACGAGGCCGCATCTTGCGTACGACGATTTTCCTAGAGCGATCACCATAACATTATCAGGAATTCGCAGATATTCAACACTTCTGGTCAGCACGAAGGAGTTCGGCGGGATGATGCATTCCGGGCCGTCCGCCTCGACGAGGGAGCGCACGTCGAAGTGCTTGGGGTCCACGACGGTGTTGAACGCGTTGACGAACACGCGCCATTCGGGCGCGGCGCGCAGGTCGTAGCCGAAGCTGGACAGGCCGTAGCTGATGATGCCCGAGCCGCCCTCGCTGCGGCGGACGAGCCGGTCGGCGAAGGGTTCGATCATGCCCTGCTGCGCTTTCTCGCGGATCCACCAGTCGGGTCGGATGCTCATGCGCTGCATTGTAAGGGAAGTGGTCAGCGATCAGCCGTCAGCCAGCAGTGGGCCGGAGCGGTACCGGACTCGCGCGGCGGTGGATGAGCGTTCCGGCGACGGGGCTGGGAACCGGGTCGATCGCTGAAGGCTGAAGGCTGACGGCTGACCGCTACAATGAGGAGTTATGACGGACGTTTCCATGAACCAGGGCGACACCCCCACCCGCGCGGGCTTCGTCGCGATCGTCGGCAAGCCGAACGTCGGCAAGTCGACGCTTCTCAATTCCATTCTCGGCGTGAAGGTCGCGCCGACCTCTCACCGTCCGCAGACGACGCGGCGCGGCGTGCGCGGCATCTTCACGAGCGAGGACAGCCAGATCGTCTTCGTGGACACGCCGGGCCTGCACAAGCCCAAGGACGCGCTCGGCAAGTACATGAACGAGGAGGTGCACGGCGCGCTCTCCGACGTGGACGTCATCGTGTGGGTCGCGGACCTGCGTCACCCCCCGACGGACGAGGACGAACTGGTCGCGCGCGTCGTGCGTGACCTGCCCAGGCCCCTCGTGCTCGTCGGGAACAAGGTGGACGCCGCGAAGTACCCCGAGGAGGCCATGCGGCTCTACCGCGCCCTGCTCGAGGGCCGCGACGCCGAGACGACCGAGATCGTGCTCAGCGCGCAGAACGACCCAGCGCGCGTGGCGGAGCTCCGCGCGAACCTGCTGGCCCAGCTGCCCGAGAATCCCTTCTTCTTCCCGGTGGGCGCCGCGTCCGACCAGTCGCGAGAGCAGTGGGCGGCGGAACTCGTCCGCGAGGAGGCGATGAAGAAGCTGCGCGACGAGCTGCCGTACAGCGTCGCGACGCGCGTCACGAGCTGGACGGAGCGGCAGGACGGTCTGCAGCGCATCGAGGCGGAGCTGATCGTGGAGAAGAACGCCCACAAGGGCATCGTGATCGGCACGGGCGGCAAGCAGCTGCGCGAGATCGGGCAGGCGGCGCGCAAGCAACTCGAAGTCTTCCTTTCGCGCAAGGTGTACCTCGGGCTGGAGGTCATCGTGATTCCCGACTGGCGCCGCGATCAGGAAGCGCTGCGCGAGCTCGGCTACGAGTGAACGCATGAGGGTCCCGGAGCTAATCCAGAAGAAGCGTGACGGCGGCGAGCACGACCTCGCGGACCTGCGCGCGCTCGTCGGCGGGTACACGCGCGGCGAGGTGCCCGACTACCAGGTCGCGGCGTGGCTGATGGCGGTGTTCCTGCGCGGCATGACGCCCGCCGAGACGGCCCTGCTGACGCGGGTGATGGCGGAGAGCGGCGACATGCTGGACCTGTCCGCGCTGGGCGACACGGTCGACAAGCACTCCACGGGCGGCGTGGGCGACAAGACGAGCCTCGTGCTCGGCCCGATGCTCGCGGCGCTCGGCCTGACGGTCGCGAAGATGAGCGGTCGCGGGCTCGCGCACACGGGCGGCACGATCGACAAGCTCGAGAGCATTCCCGGCTGGCGCGACCAGCTCTCCGACGAGGAGTTCACGTCGCAGGCGCGCCGCGTCGGGATGGCGCTCGTGGGGCAGAGCCGGAACCTCGCGCCCGCCGACGGGCTGCTCTACGCCCTGCGGGACGTCACGGCCACGGTGGACAGCGTGCCGCTCATCGCGTCGAGCATCATGAGCAAGAAGCTCGCGGCGGGCGCGCGGACCATCGTGCTGGACGTGAAGGTCGGCGCGGGCGCGTTCATGCGCACGCCCGGGGACGGCGAGCGGCTCGCGCGCGCCATGGTGGAGATCGGCACGCACTCGGGCCGCCGCGTGCGCGCCCTGCTGACCGACATGGACACGCCGCTCGGGCACATGGCGGGCAACAGCCTGGAGGTGATCGAGGCGATCGACACGCTGCGCGGCGAGGGTCCGCGCGACCTGCTCGACCTGTGCCTCGCGCTCGCGGAGGAGGCGCTGATGGCGCACGGCGCGACCCGCGAGGACGCCGAGCGGCGCGCCCGCGCGGTCATCGAGGACGGCTCGGCCCTCGGGAAGTTCCGCGAGTTCGTCGCGGCGCAGGGCGGCGACGCCTCCTTCGTGGACGACACGGCGCGCTTCGACGTGGCGCCCGGCCGCGCGGAGATCACGGCGGACCGCGACGGCTTCGTCGCGGGCGTGGACGCCCTGTCGGTGGGCCGCGCGGTCCTCGCGCTCGGCGGCGGCCGGGAGCGCAAGGGCGAGGCCATCGATCACGGCGTCGGCGTGGAGCTCGTCCGCAAACCCGGCGAGGCCGTGAGGGCGGGGGAGACCGTCGCGCGCCTCTACCACCGGGGGCGCGGCGTGGACCGCGCCCTCGACCTCGTCCGGACGGGTCTGACCTTCTCGGAGACGGCGCCGGGCGTGCCGCCGCTGGTGCTGGGCCGCGTCCAATGAGTGGAGAGACGCGCTGACGGTCCAGGCGTGAGGACCCGACCGCTCGGGTCCGTACGAAGCCGGGGATCGACGCTCCACGCGTCCCTCCAGATCGCCTTCAGGTGAGGCTCAAGAGAACCCCCGGTGCGCTGGTGTACGCTGACCCCACCGGGGGTTCTCATGAGATTCAACACCGTCGTCCTGATCGTGGTGCTGGCCGCGCTCGTCGCGTTCGGCGCGTTCAACTTCGATTCGCTGATGTTCCCGCACACCACCAGCCTGTTCGGCTTCGGGCCGTACCGCGCGCCGCTCGGGATGATCCTGCTCGTCACGGCGGGCGCGCTCGCGCTGCTGTTCTCGCTGCTGACGTCCCTCGCGGATCTGCGCGCCAAGGCGGACAGCGCCCGCCTGCTGCGTGAGATGCAGACGCTGCGCGCCAACCTCGACGCGCAGGAGGGCACGCGCTTCGCGCAGCTCCAGACGTACCTGGAGGAGCAGTTCGGCACGCTGCGCGCCTCCTCGCCGGCCGCGCTGGGCGACACCGTCTCCGCGCGGGTGGACCGCGTGCGTGACGAGCTGAGCGCCGACATCGGCCAGCTGGAGGACTACCTGCGCCGCCGCCTGGGCGAATAGACCGGGGAAGCGCCCTGACGGCGTTCCACCCGTGCACGGACCGTGACGGCCCGGTCCTCGTGCCTGGTGCGGCAGCGCGTCTCTCCGACTTATTTGTATACCGGGTTCAACCCCGCGCGTGAACGAACGTTAGAATGCGCCTCGTGGCGCTCGACCGGATCTTCAGACGCAAGCGGCCCCAGCAGACCGCCGAGAACGACGTGCCCGAACTCTGGACGAAATGTCCGGCGTGCAAGGCCAGCGTGTACAACAAGGACCTCGAGGCGAACTGCTTCGTGTGCCCCGCCTGCGGTCATCACCACCGCCTCGACGCCGACGCGCGCGTGCGCGTCCTGCTCGACGAGGGCAGCTTCCGTCAGCTCAGCGGGCGCGTCCTGCCCCTCGACCCTCTCACCTTCACCGACACGGAACCCTACGCGGAACGCCTCGCGCGCGCCCAGAAGAAGACCGGACGTCCCGACGCGATCCTCACCGGGACGGGCAGCATCGAGGGCGTCGAGGTGACCGTCGCCGTGATGGACTTCGCCTTCAGCGGCGGCAGCATGGGCTCCGTCGTCGGCGAGGAGATCGCCCGCGCCGCCGAGCACGCCGCGGGCGCCGGGCTGCCGCTCGTGCTGGTCGCCGCGTCCGGTGGCGCGCGCATGCAGGAGAGCGCGCTCTCCCTCATGCAGATGGCCAAGACCACCGTCGCCCTCGAGGAGCTCGCGCGGCGCGGCCTGCCCTACGTCAGCGTCCTCACGGATCCCACCACGGGCGGCGTCACCGCGTCCTTCGCGACGATCGCGGACGTCATCGTCGCGGAGCCCGGCGCGCTCATCGGCTTCGCGGGGCCGCGCGTGATCCAGCAGACCATCCGCCAGAACCTCCCCGAGGGCTTCCAGCGCGCCGAGTTCCTGCTGGAGCACGGCATGGTGGACCTCGTGACGGACCGCCGCGAACAGCGCGCGACGCTCGCGCGGCTCCTCGGGACCTTCCTCGGCGCGCGCGACGCCGCGCCCGCCCTCACGTCCGGAGCCGCACGATGACCACCGACGCGAACCTCGCCAACCTCGAACAGCGCCTCTCGGACCTCGAAGGCCTCGCCCGTCAGAGCGGCGAGGACCTCGAGGCGGAACTGCGCCCCCTGCGCGACAAGATCGAGCGGATGCGCCTGGAGCGCGGCCGCAACCTCAGCCGCTGGGAGCGCGTCCAGCTCGCCCGCACGCCGGGGCGGCCCACCGCCCTCGACTACGCCGAGCGGATCTTCACGGACTTCACGGAACTGCACGGCGACCGCGCCTTCGGGGACGACCCCGCCCTCATCGGCGGTCCCGCGAGGCTGCGCGGTCAGAGCGTGATGCTGCTGATGCAGCAGAAGGGCCGCGACACGAAGGGCCGCGTGCGGCGCCGCTTCGGCATGAGCAACCCCGAGGGCTACCGCAAGGCGATGCGGCTCATGGACCTCGCGGACAAGTTCCGCCTGCCCGTCGTGGCGCTCATCGACACGCCCGGCGCGTACCCCGGCATCGACGCGGAGGAACGCGGGCAGGCCTGGGCGATCGCGGAGAGCATCCAGCGCATGGTGCGCCTCAAGGTGCCCGCCGTGTGCGCCGTGATCGGGGAGGGCGGCAGCGGCGGCGCGCTCGCCATCGGCGTCGGCAATCGCGTCCTGATCCAGGAGAACGCGTGGTACAGCGTCATCAGCCCCGAGTCCTGCGCCGCGATCCTCTGGCGTGACTCCGCGCAGGCGCCGAAGGCCGCCGAGGCGCTCCAGCTCACCGCGCCCGACCTGCTGCGGCTCGGCATCGTGGAAGACGTCGTGCCGGAACCGCCCGGCGGCGCGCATCACGACCCGGACGCCGCCG
>NZ_KI912636.1:22606-30452 GCF_000519345.1 Deinococcus pimensis DSM 21231 | reverse complement strand
GTGGAGCAGCGCGCCGCCCGCTTCCGCGCGCTCGGCGTGTTCGCGCTCGCCTGACACCCGGCGGGCCTCATGAGCACTTGCGCGGCCCGCCCCCCTCTGCTATAGTTCCTCTCGCTGAGCGCGCAGACGCGCGAACGAAGCGAGTATTCGGCAGTAGCTCAGCGGTAGAGCGTCCGACTGTTAATCGGATGGTCGTAGGTTCGATCCCTACCTGCCGAGCCAGACGGGAACCCCCTCCATGAGGGGGTTTTTCCTTTTGCTCGTGCATCCCCCGCTCGACCCGGACGAAGTGCCCGGCCCGCCACCCTTGAGCGAACGGGGGGAATGTGTACCGGGCGGTCTCCCCAGGGGGTACAGTGGAAGCGTCGATCCCGTCGCGCCCCGTGCTTGGACGACTCCGCCCCTCGCATCGTCTGGAGTCTCCATGCCCGAGGATCAAGTCTCGCGGTACGCCCGCGAGCTCCTGCTGCTGTTCAGGACCCCGCGGCAGCACGTCTGGCTGTTCGGGAGGAGCCCGGCGTTCCTGATCGCCGCTCGACGGAACGATCCCCCCTCCGTCGGGGAGCTCGTCCTGCTCACGCTGCGGCGCGTGCCGAGCGCGGGCGTTCTGCCCGTCGGCCTGCTCATCGACGATCTCACGGCGCTCGCCCGGGAAGCCCGAACCGGTGCGGACGCAGATCTGCACTGACGACGGGAGGAGCCTCCGCGCTCCCCGCGCCGTCCACGAAAAGGACCACATGACGCTCAATGGCTGGGACCGACAGGAATGGCGTGACGCCCGCGAGACCCTCGCGGGCCTCCTCAACGACGACCGCACCTCCGAACTCGACCTGTTCCAGGCCGCGCGGCTCACACCCCGCCTGTTCGAGCGCGCCATGCTCGAACTGCTGCACGAGGGCCGCGTGCGGCGTCACGCGGGCACGCAGGGCCGCGTCAGCTACTCGCTCGCCCGTCCGGCGGGAAGTCCGGGCCCGACCGCCCCGACGAGACTCTCACGTGACGAGCTCGCCGTGCACGCCTTCCTGAAGGCCGCGCCCAACACCGCCCGGCAGGTCGGCACCACCCTCGGCATGCGCATGCCGGACGTGCACTCCGTCCTCGAACGGCTCGCACGGCTCGAGCTCGTCACCGTGCGCTACGTCGGGCAGCTCAACATCTACCGCGCCAGCTGAGGACGCCCCCGCGGTCAGCCGGACGGCAGGGTGAAGCCGAAGGTCGCGCCCTCGCCCACGTGACCCTCGGCGAACACGCGGCCCCCGTGACGCGTCACGATGCGCCGCACGTTCGCGAGGCCCACGCCCGTCCCGTCGAACTCCTCCTGACGGTGCAGCCGCTGGAAGACCCCGAACAGCTTGTCCTGGTAGCGCGGGTCGAAGCCGACGCCGTTGTCCCGCACGAACACCGCCGTCTCGCGCGGGCGGACCTCCGCCCAGACGCGCACGACCGTCACCTCCCGCGCGCGGGTGTACTTCAGCGCGTTGGTCAGCAGGTTCACCATGACCTGGCGCAGCATGTCCACGTCCCCCGTCACGAGCGGCAGGTCCGAGATCTCCCAGCGCACCTCGCGGCCCAGCAGGTCCGGTTCGCTCTCCCGCACGATCTGCCGCACGAGCGCCCCGAGGTCCACCGGGCCCCGCTGGAGCGGCAGGCGCGACGTGCGTGACAGGTCCAGCATCGCGTCGATCAGGCGGTTCATGCTGTGCGCCGCCTCGTCCACGATGGTGAGGTACCGCGTGGCCTTCTCGTCGAGCGCGGCCCCGACGGCCTTGCGCAGAAGCTGGTTGAAGCCCGCGATGTGCCGCACCGGCGTCCGCAGGTCGTGACTGACGCTGTACGCGAACGCCTCGAGTTCCTCGTTCGCCGCCGCGAGCGCCGCCCGTTCGCGTTCGAGTTCGGCGGCCTTGTCCACGCGGTCCAGCGCGAGCTCCAGGCTGTTCCCGACCGTCTCGATGACCGTGCGCTGCGTGGACGTCCACGCGCCGTGCTCGAACATCGACAGGCCGAAGATGCCCCGGACGTGCCCGGCGGACGTGAGGGGCAGCATCGCCGTGGCGGACACGTGGACCATGTGGTCGCCGAGGCCGTCGCTGTGCACGTCGTAGGGTTCCTGGTAGTACACCTCGCCCGTCTCGAAGGGCACGCGCAGGTTCGTGGTGGTGGCGTGGGGGAGGCCCAGCTCGTGCGCCTCGCGCAGGCCGTCGCTGCCGAACTCGCCCAGCATCCGTTTCGCCCACCAGCGGTCCCCCTCGCGCTCGTAGTACACGGCGGCGCCGAGCGGCAGGAGGTCGTACAGCAGCGCCTGCGCCCGCTCGATCAGGGTGTAGGGGTCCGTGTGGTCGCTCAGCTCGCGGGTCCAGTCCTCGAAGCTCACCAGCACCCGGTTGCGGGCCTCCAAGTCCGCGCGTTGCGCCTCCAGCTGCCGTGCCTGCGCGGCGCGCTCCAGGGCGAAGCCGAGGCTGCGCACCACCGTGTCCAGCACCACGCGGTCCGTGCGGGTCCAGGTGTGCCGTTCGAACAGCACCGCCACGAACACCCCGACGGGCGCCCCGCTGAGCAGCACCGGCAGGCTCGCGGCGGCGAGGACGTGCGGCACCATCTCCTCGGGCGTGTCGCTGCCCTGCGCGTACTGATCCTGGTAGAACGCCTCGGCGGTCGTCCAGGGCACGTCCACGCTGGGTGTCCGGCCCACGAGGGGGCCCGCGTCGATGAACGCCTGGAGCTCCGCGTTGCGGACGTCCCCGATCTGCACGCGGTTGCGCCAGCGGTCGCCGTCCCGTTCGTAGTACAGCGCGTACCCGACCGGCAGCAGGGACAGCACGATCTCCTGCGCCTTGCGGATGAGGGTGTAGACGTCCGCGCTGACCTCCAGGTCACGCGTGAGCGCCGCGAAGCCCTCCAGCGCCCTCGCCCGCGCGCTGAGCTCGACGTTCTGCGCTTCGAGCCGCCGGGCCTGCTCGGTGCGTTCGAGCGCCAGCGTGAGGCTGCGCCCCAGCGCGTTCATCAGCGCGTGATCGCGCGGCTGCCATCGCTCGACGCCGCGCAGGCCGACCGTGAACAGGCCTCGCACGTCACCGCCCACCACGAGCGGGTAGACGCAGGCGGACCCGAACACGTCGGTGTTCTCGATGCGTTCGCGGGCGGCGTCCCAGCCGTCGACGAACACGGGCGTCCGCGTCGAGAGGGCCCGCGCGAAGGAGGGCACGTCGAGGGGAAGGCCCGCGCGGATCATGCCGATCTGCTCGGGCGTCATCTCGGGCGTCCACGTGAGCGCCTTCCACAGGCCGCCCTGGATCTCGTAGTAGGCGCTGGAGTGCCCCTCGAACCGCGCGGTCATCACCTCGTAAGCCTTGCGGGTCAGGACGAGGACGTCCGTCTCGGTCGCGGCGAGTTCGGTGAACGCGGTGAACACGTCGAGGGCGGCGACGTGTTCTGCGAAGTGATCGGCGGTGCCAGGAGAGGACGTGAGCGCCCGGGAGGGGGTGAGGTCGGGCATCGCTCTCCACCATACGCCTGAATTCACCTCGTCCGTGAAGGCTCACGCTTCATCCGAGCGAGGAGGGGCGGCGGGCCGGGTAGAGTGCGGGGGCGTGAACAAGCTCGACGAGGCCGACGTCCGCATCGCCGTCCGCGCGCTCCTGGGCGACCCGGACGCCCTCCCGGGCGCCTGGACGACGGCGGGCGTGGACTGGCGGGTCGTGAGTGACGTCACCGACGCCCTCGTGCGGGTACAGGGCCGGGCGTGGACCCGTGGCCGGGACGCGGCGTGGTCGATGGTCGTGAAGACCGCGCGCCCCGACGCGCACGATCCGGTCGATCCCTCGTGGGAGCGGGAGTGGCGCGCGTACACCTCGGGGTTGCTGCGTCCCACCGCGCACGTGCGTCCGGCGCGTCTGCTGCACGTCACCCGTCCCTCGGCGGACCGCGTGCTCCTGTGGCTGGAGGACGTGCCTGACCCCACGCCGGAGGTGTGGCCTCCCTCCCGGCACGTCCTGACGGCCCGTCACCTCGGGGAGTGGGGCGCGGCGCGGCGCCTGCGCGGCGAGGCGCCCGCGTGGTCGTGGCGCGTTTGGATGGACGGCCTGTGCGCCCCGCCGGGTGAGGACGACGTGAGCCGCGCGGACTGCGTGTGGCGCGCGCCCCTCGTGCGGGAGGTCCTCGGGAATGAGGCGCGCGCGCTCCTGAACGCCGTCGCCGGCGCGGGCGAGCGCTGGGAGCGGCGGCTCCGGGCGCTCCCGCCGACCCTCGTGCACCTCGACCCCGTCCGCTCCAACGTCCGCGCGGTCTCCGACCGCGAGACCGTCCTGCTCGACTGGCAGGCGCTCGGTGTGGGCCCGCCCGGCGCGGACCCCGCCATGGCGACCGTCCTGAACGTCTGCCGCTTCCACGCGGATCCGGACGGGGCGGGGGACCTGGCGCGGGAGAGCGTGGAGGCTTACCTCGCCGGGATCGCGGAGACGGGTGTCCCTCTCGACGGGGACGACGTCCGCTTCGCGTTCGCCGCGTTGACGGCGCTGCGGACGGCGGTGATCCTCCGCGCGGTGCTCGGGCGGCTCTCGGCGTCCGAACCCGACCTGCGGCTCTGGAGCACTTGGGGCGAGAAGCGGGACTGGTCCGGGGAGGAGGCCCTGCGGCGCTGGGGCCCCGGCATGGTGACGCTGCTGCGCCTCGGCGTGGAGGGCGCCTCGTGACTTCTCACCGTCCGTAACGGGTCCGTAACTTCGCGGCGCGAAGCTCCGTGCAGACGACGACGCTCCCTCACTCCACCGTCGCCCACGGAGCCCACCATGAACCTCGACCGCACCCAGCAGCGCCTGCGTACCGTCACCCTCGCCCTCACCGCGACCGCCGCCGTCGCGCTCACCGCCGGCATCGTTGCCGTCGCCGCACGTCCCGCCGCGCCCGACACCACCGCCCGCGCGAGCGCCGTGACCGCGTACGAGACGGCCGACAACAACACCGCCACCGTCCGAGAGGCGACGGGCCGCACCCGCGAGTTCACCCTGGAGGTCCACAGGATCATGACCGAGATCGCCCCCGGCGTGAAGGTTGAGCAGTGGGCGTACGGCTTTCCCGGTCAGCAGCCCAGCGTGCCCGGCCCCACCATCCAGGTCACGCAGGGCGAGCGCGTCATCATCCACTTCAGGAACACGCACGACCAGCCGCACACCGTGCACCTGCACGGGATCGCGCGGCTCGCGCAGAACATGGACGGCCTCACGGACGTCATGCCCGGCGACGAGGCCACCTACGAGTTCGTCGCGACGGACGCGGGCACCTTCGCGTACCACTGCCACTACCAGACGTACCTGCACGCCGACATGGGCATGTACGGCGTGATCGTCGTCGAGCCCCGCGACCAGGAGGCGAAGGTCTGGAAGGAGGAGCACGCGATGGTCCTCGACGAGTGGGACAGCCGTCAGAACCCCGCCGCGCCCGTCCACCACAGCGAGCCGAACTACTTCCTCATCAACGGGAAGTCGTTCCCCCTGATTCCGGACATCACCATCGCGCAGGGCCGCACGGACCTCATCCGCGTCGCGAACATGGGCGAGGAGGTGCACAGCCTGCACCTGCACGGCAACACCTTCCTGGAGATCGCCCGCAACGGCGTGGACCTGCCGCAGCCCGTGCGCGGCGACACCCTCGTGATCGCGCCCGGCGAGCGCGCGGACATCCTCGTGAAGGGACGCGACGGCAGCTTCCCCTTCCACGACCACATCGTCAAGGACGTCACGAACGGCGGGATCTACCCGGGCGGCATCCACCTCATGATCAACGGCGGGCCCGCGCTCGACTCGTACGGGCAGCTCGCGAAGGGCGCGTCGGTGCACAGCCACATGACGACGTCGGCGGCGCCGGCGAGCGGTGAGGCCGGCGAGAAGTACCCCGACGACAGCCCCGCCCACAACCACGTGTACGACCACCTGCCGAAGGACACGAAGGTCCAGGTCGTCGACATCGACCACTTCGCCTTCGACCGCAAGGAACTCCACGTGAAAGTCGGCACGAAGGTCGCGTGGGTGAACCGCGACGCGGTCGGGCACAGCGTCACGGCGGGCCTGCCCGGCGGCGACCCGAAGACGCGCGCGTTCGACTCGTCGAACGAGTCGGGCGGCACGCCCGTGATGCTGAAGCAGGGCGAGGCGTGGACGTACACCTTCACGAAGAAGGGCACCTACACGTACTACTGCCTGCCCCACACGAACATGACCGCGAAGGTCGTCGTGGAATGAGGGTGCTCAGCGCACGGCGACCCAGCGGCGGACCGTACGGACCGTCGAGGCGCCGCGCGCGGTCGCGACGACCTCGTATGTGCCGGGCTGCACGTCCGCCGGGACGACGATCGTCGCCTCTCGGTCCGGTCCGGTTCCCGTGACGGCGAAGGTCCGTCCGAACGCCTCCACCGTCATGTCGTCCGCGTGGCCCTGCACCCGGAGCCGCATCACGGTGGACCCACCCCGATCGACCTCGTCGTCGCCGAGCGCGCCGAGCAGGGCGAGGCTGCCCGTGGCGAAGCTGCTGATCTGCTGCCTCGGCTTCTCCGCCGCGGTCAGCACGACGGGCGCGGGCCGCTCGCCCTCCCGCAGCTCGACGGTCGGAGGCGCGGAGAGCGGCTCGTACCGATCGGGCAGACCCGCCGGGTCGAGCGTGACGACGTACCGCCCCGCCGGAAGACCGGATACGCGGACCACGCCCCGGCGGTCCGCGACGGCGGTCCGCGTGACGGGCCCCTCGATCGTGACGCGCGCGTACGGCACGAAGCTCTCGTCGGCGTCGAGGGCGCCGTTGCGGTTCGTGTCGTCCACCACGCTGACCTCCAGCGAGTCGACCCGGCTGACCGCCACGTCCCGCGTCACCCGTCCGTTCTCGGGCACGTCCACGCTCGCGCGGCCCAGCACGTCGAGCGTGACGGGCAGACCGGACACCTCCAGGGTGTGCGCGCCCTTCGAGACGCGCAGGACGTACGCTCCGTCCGCGTCCGTGACGGCGGACGCGCGGCTCACGCTCACACGGACGCCCGCCAGGACGCGCTCGCCGTCGTCGCGGCGGCCGTTGGCGTTCTCGTCCACGAACAGCCGACCGCTGACCTCGCCGCCGACGCGGCCACCGAACAGGTCCACCACGGGCGCGGGCGTGTCGAACGCCAGCGCGACGTTCGTGCTGACACCCGCCGTGAGCCGCTGCGCGACCGTTCCGCCCAGCAGGCCGCCCTCGCCGTTGAGCCGGTACCCGACGCTGACGCCCACGTTCGGCCCGATCACGTTCGTGAGGGTCACGCCGAGCCCGAGCGACTCGGTCAGCGTGGTCGGCCCGTCCAGACGCAGCGCGTACGAGCGGCCGTACGTGACGCTGCTCTGCGCGTCCCGGGTCCACAGGTGCTGCCACTGGCCGTTCAGGGTGTGCTGCGTGAGTCCGTCCGGCTGCCACGCCAGGGTGTAGCCGACGTTCACGCGGTCGGCGTCCCCCAGGGTGGCGCCCAGCCCGAAGCCGACGTCCAGCTCGCGTCGCCGCGCGTCGTTCACCACGCCGTCGTTCCACTGCGCGTCGAGGTTCGCGTCGTACCGGTCGAAGGACAGTCCGAGGCCCCCGCGCAGCGCCATGTCGGAGCCCAGCGTGTCCCCGGGACGCGTGACGAGGGAGCCGCCCACGTTCATGGACATGCCGACGTCCCCGAGGCGGGCGGAGTACGCGACGGTCGGGGTTAGGCTCCACGACGACCGGGTCCCGGGGAGGGTCGAGGAGACGTACGTGCCGCCGAGCGTGGCGCTGAGGCCCGGCAGGGGGCGGGCGAGCAGCAGCGTCGAGGCGCGGGCCGCGAACCCGTCCGGTTGGAGCTGCGCGACCG
>NZ_KI912636.1:15849-22506 GCF_000519345.1 Deinococcus pimensis DSM 21231 | reverse complement strand
GGCCCACGCCGAGGTCGTGCTGCGCGGCCGCGCTCACGCCGTACGAGGTGCCGCTGCCGAACCGCTTCACGCCCACCCCGACCCGCGCGTCCCACCCCGCGAGGAGCGCGCTGCCGTTCACGGTGCCGCCCGTCGCGTCTGCCCCGACGTCCAGCGACCACGCCGGACCGAGGAAGGACACCCCGAACGAGAAGCCCCTCGGGACGGGATCGGCGACGCTGCCCTGCCACGTGCCGAGCGGGAGGAGCGCGCCCACGTAGTCGGACAGCTGACCGCTGAGGGTGGGCGTCACGCCATACGTGACGCTCGCGGTGGTCACACCGTCCTTCACGTCGAGCGTCGCGGCGGCCGAGGCGCTCACACCCAGCCGCAGCTGCGGGCCGCTCGCCTCGGCGTTCGCGACGTCCGGAAGGCGGCCGGTCTGCCTGACCTCCATGGCCGAGGTGACGGCGGGATCCGTCGACGACGTGGCGCGCAGCAGCACGACGTACTGATAGCCGGGCGACGTGACGCCCTGCGGGACGAGCGTGACGTTCACGACGCCCGTCGTGCCCGGCGCGAGCGTCAGCCTTGGCGGGTCGAACACGAGCTTCACGGCGGGCGCGGCGCTGGAGAGCGTGACCGTGTCGGTCGTGTTGCCGAGGTTGGAGACGTACACCGGGAAGGTGCTGTCCTGATTGGCCGGGACGACCATGTTGGGGTCGGGGACACGCAGGGCCAGCGCGGCGCGCGGGGTCACGTCGATCGTGGTGGTGGCCCGCGTGAGTTCGGTGGCGCCGTCCATCACGCGCAGGGTCAGCGCCGGGGACGGCCCGACGGGCGCGAGCCGCGGCACGCGGAACGTGACGGGCACGGTCGCGTGTCCGTCGACGTGCAGGGTGCGGGTGCGGGTCACGGGGGTCCAGCCCTCGGGGCTCTCCACGGTGAACTCGTACGTCCCGTCCCCCTGGATTTCGTAGGTGACGGTCACGAACTCGCCGGGCTCGCCGCGCGCCGCGGCGGGCGTCACGGCGACCCCGTGCGCGTACCCCGCCGCCGAGACGGCGAGCGCGAGGAGCACGGTCAGGCTGGCACGGGCGCGGTTCATGAGATCCTCCGTCGTGGGGTCAGGGCAGGACGAGGGCGGTGAAGTCCACGGAGGCGGCGTACGCCCCACCGGGCTCGCCGCCTCGAAGTTCCAGGGCGAACTCCACGTCGAGGTCCACCCAGCCGGGCGTGGTCCCGACGGCGCTGTAGACGACCTGCGGACCGCCCGTCGCCTGGATCCAGACGCCCCTGCTCACCCGGAACCAGATCTGCGACGCGGGAATGAGCCGGGCGCCGGCGGCGTCCACGATGTCGTGCACCTCGATCTGGAAGTTCCAGGGGCGATCGGTGGTGGCGTAGAGGCTCACGGTCCGCGCCGTCGCGGGGTAGCGCGCCGGGAACCGCGCGGGCGGGTAGTTGTTCAGGTCGATGAGGAACGTCGTGGGGTCGGTCTGCGTGCGCACGGTCAGGACGTCCGGAATGAGCGTCCGCACGACCATCCCGGTGTCCTGCGCCCGCGCGAGCCCCAGCAGGAGCGTGGCGAGCAGCAGGGCGCGCCTCATTTGGCGCCTTCCGCGCCGTCCGCGCCCTGCGCCTTCGGCGCGGGCGGGGCGGCGGCGAGGTCGAGCGGCAGGTCGACGAGCTGCTCGCCGACGACGTCGTGGTCGCGGTCGCCGTCGTTGAGGACGACCAGCGCGGTGTACTGCCCCTTCTTGGCGGGCCCCGCCCAGCGCAGCCGCAGCATGGTGGAGCGTCCCGGCAGGCTGAGGGTGCGTTCCAGGGGAAGCTTCGCGACGCTCCTGCCCTGGTCGTCGCGGAGCTCGACGTAGCCCTCGACCATCGCGGCGCCGCTTCCACCGTTGTGGTACTGGACGGCGAGGCTCAAAAAGCCGTTCTCGGTTTGGGGTGCTTCGTAAAAGATGCCGCTGATCTCGCCCTTCACGGTGATGGGGTCCACGTTGACGAAGATCCCGTGGCCGACGCGGACGCTGACGCGGGCCAACTCGGTCTTGCTGCCGGGGTTGGGGTTCTCCGCCTCGAACATCAGGACGGACGAGTACGTGCCGGGCTTCGTGCCCGCGGGCACCGTGACGGTGTAGCGGATCTCGGCGCGGTTGCGGCCTTCCAGCGTCACCTCGGAGGGCGACACCTGGATCCAGCGTGAGGCGCTGTCGGGCAGCGTGCCCGCCTTGGGAAACGACAGCTGGCCGACGTCGTTCATGTCCACGTCCACGAGGTACGCGAGGACCCGCAGCTTGACCTTCTGGTCGGTCGGGTTGAAGATCCCGACGGTCTGCGTGACGGACGTTCCCGGGGTCGCCGAGAAGCGCGCGACGGAAGGGTCGAGGCCGACGCTGCCCTGGGCGGAGGCCGTACCGAACCAGGACGCGACGACGAGCAGCAGAAACGGCAGGATTTTCGGGTACATGGGTCCTCCTGGGGCGGGGGGGCGGGACCCGCTGGGCGGGTCCCGCCGGTTCAGCGGGGGTTCAGTGGGCGATGTCCGCGTTGGGCCACGAGAGCGTCGTGAGGGTGTAGGTGACCGTGGCGGTGTTGTCGCCCGCGCGGTCGCCGTTGACCTTGACGGCCATCACGACGAGATCGTCGAGCCAGCTCTTGTATCCGCAGCGGGCGTTGTCGTCGTCGGAACGCGTGCCGGTCGGTCCGGTCTGCAGGCTGACGGGCAGCAGGTGCAGCGCGGGCGCCCCGGCCTTGAGCTCGAAGAGGCCCGTGGCGGGCGCCTGAGCAGCCGTTCCGGCGTAGCAGGGGTTGTCCTGGATGTAGAGGTGGTTGATGTTGTTGACGTCGCTGCCCGCGTCGCTGCGAGTGACGGTCAGGTCGAAGCGGCCGCCGTTGGAGAACTTCTGCAGGATGAACGAGCGGTAGCAGACGAAGTAGTTCTTGGAGCCCGGCTTGAGCTCGCCGTTCGCGCCGATCTGGATGGGCGGGTAGGACGTGACGACGTCGCCGCCGTTGACCTTGATCTTGGGCCAGCTGTACATGTCGTAGGACGTGCCGAGCGGCTTGGTCTGCGTCTGGCCGTAGAACTCGGGGCTGCTGAGCTGCTCGACCACGTCGGTGGTCTGGTTGCCGTAGACGCAGACCATCTTGCCGCCGAAGTCGGAGCCCACGTTCGGGCCGTCCGCGCCCCAGTTCGTGCCGTTGAGGGCCGACAGGTCGAAGCTGAGGTCCTTCACGTCGAGGTGCAGGGCCGTCGCGCGGGGCAGCTTGAGGTGGACCGTCTGCGTGACGGACGCGGTGTCGCTGCCCTTCGAGTACTGGTCCGCGCCGTCGACCGTGGTGGGGGAGACGACCTTCGGATCCGGGGCAGGGGCGGCCGTCTGGAGCTGGGCGCTGGCGAGGGTGCAGGCGGCGAGGACGGTCGTGGCGAGAATGAAGTTACGCATCAAGTTCTCCTTGGAGGGGCTGCGGTGCTGCGAGGGTGCGGTCCTGATCGAATGAGGGAGCGTCTTCCGAGTGCTTGTTCCCATCACCTCCCGGGGCGTCCCCGGGCGTGGGGAGTTCCCCGGGGTCTGCTGTCTGGTGTGCGGTGAGCGTAGGTCAAGGTCCATTACAGCGACGGCAAAGACGCCGCTCACGATTTACACACCGTGAAAGAGTCGTAAATCCTCCGTCCTGGACCGCTCCGGAGCCGTCCCGCCGAACCCTCGCGGTGAGGCGTCGGGACGTCGACCGCTGCGACCGGACGCGCGTGAATCCGGACTCGATGAGAAACAAAGCGTTCACGTCCCGGGGAGTACGCTCACCCTGCCCGCATCGCCGCCCCTGCCCTGACGTCCGAGCGGAGCGACGGGTCGCGGACAAGGGAGGCAGCTATGAAGTGGACCAGTTCAGCCCTGATCGGTACGGCCGCTCTGCTGTGGAGTTGCGGCGGCCCGGCGTCCCCCGGTCCCGCCCCGTCGCCGGGCGCGTCCTCGTTGCTGGTGGCGGCGCCCATGACGGTCGTCTCGGGCCTGTCGTCCAGCGTGGGACTCCAGGGTGATCGGTCGAGCGTGAAGAACACCGTCACCACCTACTCGTGGACCCTCACGAAGAAGGCGCTCGCGACGCAGCAGCTGTCCACGACGCAGGCGAAGGTCAGCTTCCAGCTCACCGCGACGCGTTCCGAGCAGAGCTCGAGCAGCACCAGCGCCGCGGGGACGGTCCTGTCCACGCCCGCCGACGCGCCCCTGAGCGTGTGCAACAACTTCGGCTCCGAGATGACGCTCGGGAACGACTTCCGTGTGCTGATGCACCTGTACGGCCCGCAGGGCGAGCTCGCGGTCAGCCCGGTCGACGTGACGGCCTCCGTGTCCCTCGTGGGCGCGGCCGTTCTGCCGGGCGGGACGTGCCGGACTTGGAACCTCACGATGTCCAGCCAGACCTACCCCGCGTTCGACACCGCCGACGAGTTCATGCTGTCGTTCTCCACGTCCGGCACCTCGAATGGGAACGCGTACGCCACCGCGGCGGACTCCCCGAGGATCAAGCCGACGGCGACGGTGCGGAACACCACGACGGAGGTGGGCGACCGGACCGTGAACCTCTCCGATCCCGACATGAACTTCTTCCAGACGATCGACGGCAGCTTCTCGCAGACGCTGTCGCGCGTCCTGACCTGCGCGGACACCGCCCAGCTCGTCGTGAATCCGGCGGTGGCCTACGGGTACACCTTCGTGAACACCGCCTACCTCGGCGGCGCCAAGACCGACCTCTCCGCGAGCGATACGGCGCCGCTCACGCTGAAGTGCGCGCAGGGCTGCACGTACACCCAGGGCTACTACAAGACGCACGGCATCCTTTTCCACGGCATGACGAACAAGAAGTACGACGCGGCCGCGTGGAAGGCCGCCCCGCTCATCATCGGCGGGGTGTCGTACAGCCAGCTCCGGTTGCTAGACATCTACGACCTGCCCGTGCAGACCAACCAGGCGATCGCGCTGTTCCACCAGCTCGCTACCGCCCTGCTCAACCTCGGCAAGGACCCCCCGGCCGACGCGCCGAACGGCGTGAGGACCACCATCGCGAGCGCGCAGACGTTCTTCTCGAAGAATCCGGGCTGGCTGACCACGCCGACCGCCGCGCCCTCCGACTGGATCACGACGCTCGACAGCTTCAACAACGGCAAGTACACGCAGCACTGCGACTGAGCCCCCAGGAGGAGAGGAGGCCGACCCAGTCAGGGGCCGGCCTTCTCCTCGTTCCGCTCAATCAGGCTTCATGTACGACTCATGCCGGTGCGGGCACAGATGCTACCCTGCTCATAGCATTCTCAAAGAAGAGTTCAGAGCTCATCCTGGCGCCCTTCCTCCCATCGACGCGATCGCGCCATGTCCACTCACATGGTCAAAAGGGGACGGAATGATCAAAGTGCATCTGCTCGGTCACGTGCACGTCATGCAGGGGCAGAACCAACTTGTGCTCTCTGCGAAGGGAAAGGCGCTGCTGACCTACCTCGCGCTGGAAGGTACAGGTCATCACCGCGAACACCTCGCGGACCTGTTGTGGAACAGCCACGACGCGCTCAGCAACCTGCGCGTCGAACTGACCCGCCTGCGGCAGCACCGCCTCGACCTCTTCCCCTACCGTTCCCCCATCCTGAAACTCGACGCGGACACCGACCTCGCGCACTTCCTGCGGGATGAGGAGCACGCCGCCACCTCGGACCCCGGGCCCTGGCTGGCCCGGCTGCGCGGGCTGCCCCTGAGCGGCCTGGAGGACCTCGGCTCCAGCGCCTTCCAGACCTGGCTCGAAGGTCAGCGCGCCAGCATCATCCAGCAGGTCGAGGACGCCCTGGGCCGCGTGCACGCGCGCCTCATCGCGCGAGGAGAGCGCCGTCACGCCGCCCTCGTCCGTGCCCGCGCCGACACCATCGGCCTGGAGCTCGCACGTCACGTCGTTCCGATGGACGCCGACCTGTACCTCGCGAGGCCCGAGAGCCGCGCGGCCTTCACGCGGATCCTGCGCCGCGCCGAGCAGGAACCGCAGCTGCTCCGCCTGACCGGGCGCCGCGGCAGCGGGCGGCGCACCTTCGTCCGCGACAGCCTGCAGGGCAGCCCGTGGCTGCTGCTGCAGGTCGACGTGAACAACGAACGGCGTCTCTTCCAGGCGTCGCTCGCGCAGGCCCTGTTGCACGCCGCGCCCGACCTCGGGGATCTGCTCGACCGCCTGCTCGTCCAGCCCGCCGACGCGAACGCGGACCTCATCTGCCTCGGGCGCGCCCTCACCCGTTCGGGCCACCGCGTCGTCCTCGCGCTGCACGGCGCGGAGCACGTCTCCGAGGAACTCGGGCACGTCCTCTCGTTCCTGCTCAGCCTCCCCATGCCGCTGCTCGTCGTCCTGTGCGGCGCGGAAGGCTCGCGCGCCACCCTGCCCGCCAGCGTCACGTCGAGGCGCTGCCACACGCTCGAACTGCCCCCCATCGGGGACGACGTCCTGCGGGCGGCCCTCGGGGCCGCGTTTCCGTCCCTGGAGGAAGACTCGCTCGGCGCGTACACCGCGTGGCTGCAGCAGCAGACCGGCGGGAGCGTCCTGCATCTGCGCGCCCTGACCTCGTGGCTGGTCCGTCACGGCTGGCCCGCCCGTCCCCCCCGGGAGCGGGCGCCGCTGCCTCCCGTCGTGCGCGACGCC
>NZ_KI912636.1:15416-15749 GCF_000519345.1 Deinococcus pimensis DSM 21231 | reverse complement strand
CACCGCGTGGAGCTCGGCGAGATCGAGTCCGCCCTGCGCGAACACCCCGCCGTGCGTGAGGCCGCCGTGATCGCGCTGCCGGGACGCACCGTCACGGAGGACCGCGACCTCGTCGCGTGCGTGGAACTCACGCCCGGCCTCACCGCGGACGAGCGCACGCTCCTGACGCACCTGCGCGCCCGCCTGCCCGTCTACATGCTGCCCGGCTCCATCCATGCGCTCCCCGGCCTGCCCCTGAACGTCAGCGGCAAGCTCGACCGCCACGCCCTCGCCGCGCGCGGACGCCCCGAGACGCTCCCGGAAGGAACCGCCGACGCGCAGGGCGAGCAGGGC
>NZ_KI912636.1:11404-15316 GCF_000519345.1 Deinococcus pimensis DSM 21231 | reverse complement strand
CGAGCCCGCCGCGCTGCGGCACACCTTCGCCGCGCTCGCCCGCCGCGCCACGCGCGCGGCTATGGTGGGGACATGACCACCCCCCACGACGCGGCCCTGCGGGTGCGCGGCCTCACGAAACACTACGTCGTGCACGAGAAGGAGCCGGGCCTGCTGGGCTCGCTGAAGTCCTTCGTGAACCGCCGCTCCCGCACCGTGGAGGCCGTGCGCGGCGTGAACCTCGACCTCGCGCGCGGCGAGATGGTCGGCTTCCTCGGCCCGAACGGGGCAGGGAAGACCACCACCCTCAAGATGCTCTCCGGGCTGCTGCACCCCACCTCCGGCGAGGTGGACGTCCTCGGCTTCGAGCCGCGCCGCCGCCACGCGGACTTCCTGCGCTCCATCACCCTCGTGATGGGCCAGAAGCAGCAGCTGCTGTGGGACCTGCCCGCCCTCGACTCCTTCCTCGTGAACCAGGCGATCTACGAGATCGACGACGCGGACTTCAAACGCACCATGCGCGAGTACGACGAGGTCCTCGACCTGTCGGGCATCCTGCGCAAGCAGGTCCGCAAGCTCTCCCTGGGAGAGCGCATGAAGTGCGAGCTCGCGGCGGCCCTGCTGCACCGCCCGCGCGTGCTGTTCCTCGACGAGCCCACCATCGGCCTCGACGTGAACATGCAGGTCCGCATCCGCGAGTTCGTCCGGGAGTACAACCGCAGGGAGGACGCCACCGTCATCCTCACGAGCCACTACATGGCCGACGTGACCGCCCTGTGCGAGCGCATCGTCGTCATCGACGCGGGCCGCGTCGTCTTCGACGGCGACCTCGGCGCCCTCGTGGAGCGCAGCAGCCCCTACAAGACCGTGAAGCTCCAGCTTGCCTCGCCCGCCTCGACCGAACGGCTCGCCCGCCACGGGGAGGTCGTGAGTCACGACGGCCTGGGCGTGGAGCTCAACATGCCCCGCGCGGAGGTCGGCGAGCGCGCCGCGCGGCTCCTCACCGACCTCGACGTCGCGGACCTCACCGTGGAGGACCCGCCCATCGAGACGGTCATCGGGCGGCTCTTCGGGGCGGAACGCGCGCCGGAGCACGCGTGAGGGCCGCCGCGAGCCTCGGGCGCAAGTTCCGCGCGATCTTCTCGGCGCAGCTCGCCAACATGGTCGCCTACCGCGCCGAGCTGATCATCTGGATGCTGTCGGGCACGCTGAGCTTCATCATGATGGCCATCTGGATCTCGCAGGCGCGCGCGGCGGGTGGGGAGATCGGCGGCTTCACCGAGGCGCGCTTCGCGTCGTACTTCACGGGCACCTGGGTGACGGGTCAGCTCCTCGTGGTGTGGGTCGCCTGGGAGCTCGACGTGCAGATCCGCCTCGGGAACCTCTCGCCGAAGCTGCTGCGCCCGCTCGATCCGCTCTGGGAGCACCTCAGCAACCACCTCGGGGACCGCCTCGTGCGCGCGCCCTTCATCGCGCTCCTCGCCTGTCTGCCCCTGCTGCTCGTGCCCGGCGCGGGCTTCACCACGGACCCGCGCGTGTACGCGGCGTACCTCCTCGTCGTGGCGCTCGGCCTGCTGATCCGCTTCCTGATCGAGTACTGCATCGGGCTGCTGTGCTTCTGGACGGAGTCCGCGACGTCGTTCAGCGAGATCAGCTGGCTCGTGTACGCCGCGCTCGGCGGGGTCTTCGCGCCGCTGCAGCTCTACCCGGAGGCGCTGCGGCGCGTGGCGCGGCTCACGCCCTTCCCGTACATGGTGAACCTGCCCGCCACGATGCTCGCCGGGGACGCCGCCTGGGGAGACGTGGGGCGCGGCGTGCTGGTGCTGCTCGGCTGGGCCGCCGCGCTCGGCACGCTGCGGCTCGTGATGTGGCGGCTCGGGCTGCGCCGCTACGGCGCGGTGGGCGCGTGAGACGCCCGGCGCGGCACGCGCGCCTGATGTGGCTCTTCCTCGCGAACTCCCTCAGCGCGCAGCTGGAGTACCGCGCGAACTTCGTCGGCAGCGTCCTCGCGAGCTTCGGGGAGGTCGCGGTGGGCCTGCTGGGCCTCGTGCTGTTCTTCGGCGCGAGCGACCGGCTCGGCGGGTGGACCTTCCCGCAGGCGGCGCTCGTGCTGGGCTTCTTCATGCTGGCCGAGTCGTTCATCTCCGTGCTGCTGCAGCCGAACCTCAACCGCATCGCCGAACAGGTGCGGCTCGGCACGATGGACTTCAACCTCCTCAAGCCCGTCGACGCGCAGTTCCTCGTCAGCACCCGGCAGGTGAACGTCTTCCGGCTCAGCGACGCCGTCGTCGGTCTGCTCGTGATCGGCTGGGCCGCGCCGCGCCTCCCGGACCTCACGTGGGGCGGGGCGCTGCTGGCCGCGCTGCTGTTCGCCTCGGCCCTCGTGATGGTGTACAGCGTGTGGTTCATGCTGTCCACCACGGCCTTCTGGTTCGTGAAGGTCCAGAACGTCACGGAGCTCTTCAACGGCGTGTTCAGCGCCGGGCGCTTCCCGGCGGCGGCGTTTCCCGCGTGGGTGCGGACCGCGCTGACCTTCGTGGTGCCCGTCGCGTTCGTCACGACCGTCCCGGCCGAGGCGGCCCTCGGGCGGCTCGACGCGGGCCTCGCGCTGTGGTCGCCCGTCGTGGCGCTCGCGCTGCTCGCGGCGTCGCGGCTGTTCTGGACGTTCGCGCTGCGGTCCTACACGAGCGCGTCCAGCTGAGGCGGCGTCATTCGCGGACCTCGCCCGTGGGGCCATCGGCTATCATGAGCGTGTTCGTGAGGCCAGCCTGAGAATCGACCGACGCGGGCCCCGCCCCGCCCATGGAGCGCATCGTGAGCGAAGCCATCCCGACCACCACGGACCTGTACGACCTCTTCGAGCGCCAGGCGCGGACCCGCCCGGACGCTCCCGCGCTGCGCGCCCTCTCGGGTGAGGTCGGCTACGCCGAACTCGAGGCGCGCGCCGCCCGCCTCGCCGCCCGCCTCGCCCGCGCGGGCGTCGGCGCGGGAAGCGTCGTCGGCCTGCTGCTGCCCCGCTCCGCTCACGCGGTCGTCGGGATGCTCGCCACGCTGCGGCTCGGCGCGGCGTACCTCCCGCTCGACCCGGCCCAGCCTCCCGCGCGCCTCGCCTTCATGGTCGCCACGGCGCGCGCCGCGCTCGTCCTCACCGACGGGGACCGGGAGGACGTCGCGCGCGGCCTCGGCGCCAGCGTCGTGCGCGCCGACGCGGAAGGCGTGCCCACGTCCGCCGAGGCGCCTGCCCGCGCCCGGCACGACGTCGCGTACGTCATCTTCACGTCCGGCTCCACCGGCACGCCCAAGGGCGTCCCCATCCGGAACGAGGGCGTCGTCAACCTCCTGCAGGGGCAGACCTACGCGGACTTCGGCCCCGGACGGACGCACCTCATGCTCTCCAGCCTCGGCTTCGACTTCTCCACCCTGGAGATCTGGGGCGCGCTCCTCACGGGCGGCACGCTCGCCCTGTACGAGCCCGTCTTCGTGTCCCTCCACGACGTCACCCGCCACACCCGCGCGCTCGGCGTCACCACCCTCATGATGACGCCCGGCCTCTTCCACCTGCTCGTCGGCGAGCGCGCCCTCGAGCTGCACGGCGTGGACCACGTCCTGCTCGGCGGGGACGTGCCCGCGCCCCGCCTGATCCGCGACTTCCTGCGCGCCGCGCCCGGCGCGCGCGTCACGAACGTGTACGGCCCCACCGAGAACACCGTCTTCACCACCTGCCACACCCTCCACTCGCCCGACTTCCCCGAGGGGCCCGTCCCGCTCGGCCTGCCCATCCCCGGCACGCAGGCCCTCGTCATGGACTCCGAGGGCCACGCCCTGCCGCCCGGCGAGGAAGGCGAGATCTGGCTCGGCGGGGTCGGCCTCACCCCCGGCTACCTCGGCCGTCCCGATCTCGACGAGGCCGCCTTCGTCCGCCACCCGCTCGCG
>NZ_KI912636.1:10163-11304 GCF_000519345.1 Deinococcus pimensis DSM 21231 | reverse complement strand
TGCGTGGAGAACGGACGCGCGCATGTCTCGCGCTGCGGGCACCTCGGAGCGCCGCCGACGCTGCGGCTCACCCTGCCCGTCCCGCGCGGCGCGTGGCGACTCTCGGTGCTGGTGCATCATGTCCGCGCGGACGCGCCCGGTCCGGACGCCCGGCCGAGCGAGGCGATCCTCGTCCGCGCGCCCGGGGGTGCGGCGCCCGGCATGCACGAGGACTCGACCGGGCACATGCACTTCGGCGGCAACTCGACCGGCGGGACGCTGGAACTCCTCATCCGTGCGGTCGACGTCGCCCTGACCGTCACGTCCGTCGAGTGCGACGGGGCTCCGCTCCTCGGCGGGAAGGATCCGGCGCTGCCCGTCGTGCCGGCTTCCGGCCGGCACCTCTGCTGAGGGGCGCCGCGCGCCTCAGCCGCCCGTGACGGTCCGCTCCCAGAACGCGGGCGGCCGCACCCCGAGGAGCCTGAGGTACACGAAGCCCTGCGCGCGGTGATGCACCTCGTTGTCGACGAGGTAGAGCGCCGCCGAAAGGTGCGGCAGGACCGGCACGGCGAGCCACAGACGCTGGGGCGGCACGCGCGCCCACTGCTCGCGCAGCGCGTCCGTGGCGTCGTCCCAGGCGCGCAGCAGGGCCTCCTTCGTCGTGACCTCCGACAGGTCGCTCAGCACGGGCTTCCACTCGCCCTCCACGAGGAAGCGCAGGGTGGGCTCCATCATCCCGACGACCTCCAGCATCATCGCGCCGAAGGGCCGCATGGTTCCTTCGGGCGAGAAGGTGAACAGGTGCTCCTGGGGGAAGACCTCGATGGTGCGCCGCGTGAGGTCACGGTGCCCCTGCCAGTGGGTGAGGAAGTCGGACGCGGTCAGGACGGGCGCCTCGGTCGTGGGGGTGGTCATGGTGATCCTCCTGAACCCAGCGTACGCCCGGTTCCCGACAGGACGTGTCGCCCTCTCGTGGCACACTGAGGCATGTACGACCCGTCGATGCGCGTCCTCACGGTCCTCGAACTGCTCCAGGCCCGCGAGGAGGTCACGGGCGCCGAGCTCGCGCGCGTGCTGGAGGTCAGCCCGCGCACCGTGCAGCGCTACGTGCTGCGCCTGCGCGACCTCGGCCTGCCTGTCACGTCCACGCGCGGGCCGGGCG
>NZ_KI912636.1:3708-10063 GCF_000519345.1 Deinococcus pimensis DSM 21231 | reverse complement strand
TGGGACCGCCTCGTGACGGAGGTGCGCGTGCGGGACGTGCCGGGCCTGCACCTCGACCTGATCCGCTCGCCCGTCTCGGCGCGCGCGCTCGGCGAGGTGCTCACGCGCGAACTCGCCGCGCTCGACGGGTGATCCCCGAAGACGTCACGCTGCTCGTCGCCGCGCTCCCGGACACCACGGACGGCGACGCGGGCGCCCTCGTGCGCCGTCTCCTCGCCGCCGAGCTCGGCCTGCCCGCCGCCGACGTTCCGCTCGCGCGGCTCCCCGGCGGGCGGCCCGTCCTGACGGGCGCGCACGCCGCGCTCGGCCTCAGCGTGACGCACACGACACGCCTCGTCGCGGTCGCCCTCGCGCGCGGCCACGACGTCGGCGTGGACGCCGAGGAGCGCGCGGAGGTGCCCGGCGCCACGAGCGTCGCGCGGCGCTTCTTCCACCCCCACGAGCACCGCGCGTTCCTCGCCCTGCCCGCCCACGAGCGCGCGGACGCCTTCACTCGCGTCTGGACGCGGCGCGAGGCGGTCCTCAAGGCGCTCGGCGTGGGCCTCGCCGCCCAGCGCGAACGCGTGGAGGTCTACGTAGACGCCCGCACGCACGACTGGCTCGTCCACGCGGACGGCACGGCCGCGGGCTGGCGGACCGTGGACCTCACCCTCGACGGGCACGTGGGCGCGCTCGCGCTGAGAGAGCGGGAGGATTCGTGACCCCGGCGGTTCGGTGCTCATGCCTCGGGCGTCGACGCGTCTCTCCACTCAGCTCTCCACTCAGCGTTCCCGTTTGAACATCAACGCCTGGATGCCTCGCGCCTGCGTCGGGTCCACGTACGTCCCGGTCAGCTCCCAGCCGTCACGGCCCACGCAGTTGAGGATCGCGCCGAGCGTCTCGCCCTGACAGCGCAGCTTCGCCGCGAAGCTCCGCAGGCTCGGGTCGGGCCCGACGACGCCGCGTGGCGTCTCCCAGGCGTACCCGGTGGTCTTGTTCACGTACAGCACGGCGTACTCGAAGGAGCGCTGCGCGCCCGCCACGGAGGGAATCAGGAGGGCGAGGGCGAGGAGGAGGTGACGCATGACGTCACCCTCCCAGACCGAGAGGCCGTCCACGTGAAGCGGGACTTGTCGTCCCTTGAGCCCCAAGCTCCTATGATGTCCACGACATGACCGGACCTCACGATCAGCCCGCCGACCCCGCCGCCGGAAGCGTCACCGCCCGTCCCTGGGGCGCGACCGCCGAAGGGGTCGAGCTCCACCTGTACGACCTCGCCGTGCCCGGCGGGATCGCCGCCACCATCAGCGACCTCGGCGGGATCGTCACGCACCTCCACGTGCCGGGCGCGGACGGCCTCGTCGGGGACGTCGTGCTCGGCCACGACGAGCCCGGCCCGTACCTCGGGCGGGCCGAGTCCCCGTACTTCGGCGCGCTCATCGGACGTTACGGCAACCGCATCCGCGCGGGGCGCTTCAACCTCGACGGGCACGAGTACACCCTCGCGACGAACAACGGCCCGAACGCCCTGCACGGCGGCCCCGGCGGCTTCGACCAGCAGGTCTGGACCGCCCGGCCCGCGGTGGGCGAGGACGGTCCCGCGCTCGAACTGCGCCTCGTGAGCCCGGACGGCGACGAGGGCTACCCCGGCACCCTCGACGTGACCGTCACGTACACCGTCACCCGCCCCACGGGAGGCGACCTCGGCGGCCTGCGTATCGAGTACGTCGCCACCACGGACGCGCCCACCGTCGTGAACCTCACGAACCACTCGTACTTCAACCTCGTCGGGGACGCGTCGCGCGACGTTCTCGGTCACGAGCTCACCCTCCACGCCGACCAGTTCACGCCCGTCGACGACACCCTCATCCCCACGGGCGAACTGCGGGACGTGACCGGCACCCCCTTCGACTTCCGCGCGGGCCGCGCCGTGGGCGACCTCATCGACGACGCGGACGTGCAGCTCGCCTACGGCGGCGGCTACGACCACAACCTCGTCCTGCGCGGCGAGGGACTGCGCGTCGTCGGGGAGGTCCACGAGCCCCGCTCGGGCCGCGTGATGGAGGTCCGCACGACCGAGCCGGGCGTGCAGTTCTACTCCGGCAACTTCCTCGACGGCAGCATTCGCGGCAAGCGCGGACGCGCGTACGGGCCGCGCTGGGCGCTGTGCCTGGAGACGCAGCACTTCCCCGACTCGCCCAACCACCCGAACTTCCCCTCCACGGTCCTGCGTCCGGGCGAGACGTACCGCTCCCGCACCGAATACGTCTTCTCCGTCAGGACCACGAAAGGTAGTTAATCCTCCATTGATGAGGAGGTGGCTCACCTTGGGCGTCCGGCACGCTGGCTAGCATCGGTGCAGTCGGACCCCTCGGAACTCCACCTCATGCTGCAACGACCTGACGCCGCCCCCACCCCCCACGACCAGCACGGCGTCCTGGGCCGCCTCGGACAGGCCGCCATCGACGCGCTCACCACGCCCGTCGCGGTCGTCCGTCCCGACGGGCGCATCGTCGCCGTGAACCGCGCGTGGACGGCCTTCAGCGAGGGCAACGGCGGTGACCCCGCCCGCACGGGCGTCGGCGTGAACTACCTCGCCGTGTGCGAGGCCGCCCCGCGCGGCAGCGAGGCCGGAGCCCTCGGGGCGGGCCTGCGCGACGTGCTCTCCGGACGGCGCGAGCAGATCCTCGTGGAGTACCCCTGTCACAGCCCCGAGGAGCGCCGCTGGTACCGCGCGCGCGTCACGCCCGTCACGGGCTCGGACGGACGTCCCGAGTACGCCGTCGTCGCGCACGAGGACGTCACCGCCGCGCGCCTCGCGGACCTGCGGCACCACCAGCTCGACGACGAGGTCGGGCAGCGCACCCAGGCCCTCCGGGAGGCGAACGACGAGCTCGACGCGTTCGCCGCGAGCGTCAGCCACGACCTGCGCGCGCCCGTCCGGCACGTGCAGGGCTTCCTGTCGCTGCTGCGCCGCCGCCTCACGGACGGGCGGCTCGACGCGAACGAGACGCGCATGCTCGACATCGTGGAGTCCGCGTCCGTCCGGCTCGGCACCATGATCGACGAGATGCTCAACCTGTCGCGTGTCTCCCGCGCTGGCCTGCGGGCCGAGCAGGTGGACGTCGCGGAGATCGTGCGCGACGTCTGGCGCAACCTGACGCCCGGACACGAAGCGCGCGACCTGCGGCTCGTCCTGCACGACACGCCCGGGGTGCGCGCCGACCCGGGCCTGCTGCGTCTCGCGCTCGAGAACCTCCTCGGGAACGCCGTGAAGTACACCGGACACGTCGAGCACGCCGAGGTGCACGTCGGCGGGACGTGCGACGACGCGGAGTGCGTCGTGTGGGTCCGCGACAACGGCGTCGGCTTCGACCCGCGCTACGCCGATCGGCTCTTCCGGCCCTTCCAGCGCCTCCACCGCGACGACGAGTTCGAGGGCGTCGGGATGGGCCTCATCAACGTCCGCCGCATCGTCGTGAAACACGGCGGCCGCGTCTGGGCCGAGAGTCAGCCCGGACGCGGCGCCACGTTCTACCTCGCGCTGCCTACTTCCTGACGACCGTCAGGTCCTGCGGGAGCGGCAGGAACTCGATCTCCTTGTGCCGCTCGGCGGTGTAGTCGAGGTCGTAGCGCGTGCGGAACAGCATCACGGGACGCCCCTGGTCGTCCTCGACGTGCCGGGCGAAGCGCGCGACGCTGCCCGCATCGCCCGCCAGCCAGCGCACCAGCGTGTACGACGTGACGTGCAGGTCGATCTCCACGCCGTACTCCTCGCGCAGGCGGTGCTGGAACACCTCGAACTGCAGCGGACCCACCGCGCCCAGCATGGGGTCGCGCGCGCCGTCCGTGGGGTAGAAGACCTGCACGACGCCCTCCTCCGCGAGCTGCTCCAGCCCCTTGTGGAACGCCTTGCGCTTCGTGACGTCCTTCATCGTGACGGACGCGAAGGTCTCCGGCGTGAAGCGCGGGAAGGCGCGCAGCTCCACCTTCGGCACGAGGCTCACCACGTCCCCGATGCGGAACACGCCCGGGTTCACGAGGCCCACGATGTCGCCCGGGAAGGCCTCGTCGACGCTCTCGCGGTCCTGCGCGAACAGCGTGTGCGCCCGCGAGAGGCGCAGCTTGCGGCCCGTGCGGGTGTGCACGACCTCCATGCCGCGCTCGAAGCGGCCCGACGCGACCCGCAGGAACGCCGTGCGGTCGCGGTGGTTCTTGCTCATGTTCGCCTGCAGCTTGAAGATGAAGCCCGTGAAGGGCGCCTCCGGCGTCACCTCGCCCGCCGTGGTCTCCAGCGGGCCCGGCGCGGGCGCCATCCGCACGAAGTCCCGCAGGAAGTGCTCCACGCCGAAGTTCGTGATGGCCGACCCGAAGTACACCGGCGTGACTTCACCGCGCAGGAACGCCTCCGGATCGAAGGGATCGAGCGCCCCCTCGATCAGCGCGACGTCCTCCTGCAGCTTCGCGTGCAGTTCCGCCCCGACGAGCTCCGCGACGCGCGCGTCCTCCACGCTCGCGACGCTCACGGGCGGACGCGTCCTGCCACGCGCCACGCGCTCGTACAGCACCACCTCACGCCGCGCGAGGTCGTAGACGCCCGCGAAGCTCGGGCCGTCCCCGATGGGCCACGTCATCGGCACCGCCCGGATCGCGAGGGTCTGCTCCACCTGCTCCAGCAGCTCGAACGGGTCCTGCGCGGGGCGGTCCATCTTGTTCACGAAGGTCAGGATCGGGATACCGCGGTTGCGGCATACCGCGAAGAGCTTCTCCGTCTGCGCCTGCACGCCACGCGCCGCGTCCAGGACCATCAGGGCGCTGTCCGCCGCGGTGAGGGTGCGGTACGTGTCCTCGCTGAAGTCCTGGTGGCCGGGCGTGTCGAGGAGGTTCACGTGACGGCCCTCGTACTCGAAGGTCAGCGCGCTCGAACTGATCGAGATGCCGCGCTGCTGCTCCATGCTCATCCAGTCGGACTTCGTGTGGCTCGTCCCGGCGCGCGCCGTGACGCTGCCCGCCTCCTGGATGGCGCCTCCGTACAGCAGGAGCTTCTCCGTGATGGTGGTCTTGCCGGCGTCCGGGTGCGAGATGATCGCGAAGGTCCGGCGGCGCGCGATCTCGTGCTGAAGCTGTTCGGGGGGCATCGTCATGGGGAACTCCGTGAGGGAAGGAGAGGCTCGGTGGGCGCACGCGAACACCCCACCCCGTGCGCGCACGGGGTGGGGCGAACCGGGGTCAGTGTGCCCGGACGGCAGGGAAGAGGACGGCGCTCGCACGCGCGATGTGGACGCTCGATCCTCGCATGCGTCCATGCTACCCGAATCCACGCCTCACATTGAAGCGACAGCACGAAATGAGGGCGCGGGCGGGTGGGCCGTCGACGTTTCGGCTGCGTACGGACCCACCGTCGTACGCTCGGGAGCGGTCCCTCGCTTTTGCCTGGTGCGTTCACGTGTCTCCACACTCATGGGCTGCCTGCGGAACGCTCCGGGGCGGCCCTCCGCTTCTCTGGGCCGTCAACGCGTCTCCACACTCATGGCTGCCTGCGTACGCTCGGGAGCGGTCCCTCGCTTTCGTCATGGGCGGTGACGCGTCTCCACACTCATGGCTGCCTGCGGAACGCTCCGGGGCGGCCCTCCGCTTCTCCAGGCCGTCAGCGCGTCTCCACACTCATGGGTGGCGTCGTACGGACCGGGGCGGCCCGGTCCTCATGCCTGGGCCGTCAGCGCGTCTCTGCACTCATTGGATGCCTGCGGAACGCTCCGGGGCGGCCCTCCGCTTCTCCGGGCCGTCAGCGCGTCTCTGCACTCATTGGATGCCCGCCGCCCGTGCCCTCCCCGAGCCGCAGGCCGAGGTCGAACATGGGCCGCAGGCCGAGCGCCGCGAGCTGGGCCGCGTGCCCGCGCTCCGCGCACAGACCCGACGGGAAGAGGAAGTCGCGCACGTGCGGCGCGAGCCGAACCGCCACGAGCGCGGCGGCGCCCTCCACGAACCCGTCGAGGATCACGGCGCGGCCCCGCGCGGCGCTCTCCAGCATCACGCCCGTCATCGCGGCGATCTCCAGCCCGCCGAGGTCCGCGAGCACGCCGAGCGCGTCGGCGGGATCGCTCGCGCCGCGCGCGAGGGCGTCCTCCACCACGCGGACCTTGTGCGCGAGACGCCCGTCGTCCACGCCCGTGCCGCGCCCCGTGACGGACTCGGCGCTCACGCCCAGCAGGCGGGCCGTGACGGCGGTGGCGGGCGTGGTGTTCGCGATGCCCATCTCGCCCGCCACGACGAGGTCCGCGCCCTCCTGCACGGCGCGCGCCGCGACGTCCGCGCCCGCGAGGATCGCGGCGAGCGTCTCCTCGCGCGTCATCGCGCTCTCCAGCCTCAGGTCGCG
>NZ_KI912636.1:0-3608 GCF_000519345.1 Deinococcus pimensis DSM 21231 | reverse complement strand
TCGGCGGCCGCTTCCGCGAGGAGGACGTCCGCGTGGACCTGCTGCGTCTCGCCCTCGCCGCGCGCGTGCGCCTCGTGCCGGAACGCGCCACGCGCGTGGACGTCCACACGCGCGAGATCGTCACGGAAAGCGGCGAACGCGTGCCCGCCGACGTCGCCGTCCTCGACGTGGGCGGCGAGAGCGCCGCGCGCGAGCACGCCGGGAACGCCGTCCTCGCCAAGCCCGCCCTGTCGCTCGCCCGGCTCGGCGCGTGGCTGGACGGGGACTCGGGGCAGGCCCGCACCCTGGTGCTCGTCGGGGGCGGCGCGGCGGGCACCGAGATCGCCCTCAACGTCAGCGCCCGCTTCCCCCGTGAGGCGCTGCGCGTCACCCTCGTGGAGCCCGCCGACCGGCTCCTGCCGGAGTTCTCCGCGTCCCTCGGGCGGCGAGCGCTGCAACTGCTGCGCGAGCGCGGCGTGGACGTCCGCCTCGGCGCGCAGGCCGAGACCGCTCACGCGCGCGGCGTCACCCTGCGCGGCGGCGAGGACCTCCACGCGGACGCCGTCGTGTGGGCCACCGGCACGGGGCCCCACCCCCTGCCGCGCGCCTCCGGCCTGCCGCTCACCCACCGGGGCCTCGTGCGGGTCGGGCGTGACCTGCGGGTGGAAGGTTCGGAGTGGCTCCTCGCGAGCGGCGACTGCGCCGCCGTCGCCGGGCACGAGCACCTCGCGCGCTCGGGCGTGCACGCCGTGAAGCAGGGCCCCGCCCTCCTCGCGAACGCCGACCTTCTCGTGCGGGCCGTGGAGCGCGGCGATGACCTCGCGCGCGTGCGGCTGGCGCCCTGGCGGCCCTACCCGGTGGCGCCCTACCTCGTCTCCACCGGCGCGTCCGAGGCCCTGTGCGCCCTGGGCCCGGTCGGGCTGCGCGGACGAGCGTTCCTCGCCCTGAAGCACCGCGCGGACGGACGCTGGCTGCGCCGCTACGACCCCAACATGTGAGGGCGTTCAGGACGCGCCCGGGCGTCCTCTCGCGCGCCTCACGAGCGCGGCGACTACAACGGAGCAGGAGGTGCAGCATGGCAGTCGACCCGAACACCCGACGCTCCATCCAGCACGACATGCGCGTCCGCGATCAGGACGGCGTGGAGATCGCCCGGACCCTCAGGCTCGAAGGGGACTACCTCAAGGTCGTCACCAACGGCGACGAGCACTGGATTCCCGACGGGCTCATCATGCGCGTCGAGCAGGACGTGTTCCTCAACGTCAGCGCCGACGAGGCCCGCGGCACCTGGCGGGACGAGAACCCCAACGGCCACCCCTACGTGACCGAGGCCCACCAGCGGCACGAACGCAGCGAGGTCAAGGGCGAACGCCTCCACAAGAAGGGCGAGCAGAGAAACGACCAGCAGTAGCGAACGCCAGAGGAAGGGAGGCGGGCACCGTGCCCGCCTCCCTTCCTCTGGCGGTCCGCCTCGCGCGGTCCGCGCGGGCGACTTCACCCGTGGAGCCCATCATCCCTTAAAATGTCGTGTTGCCCCGCTCGCGGGGCCTGGAGACACGATGACCAAGGCACACATCATCACCTACGGGTGTCAGATGAACGAGTACGACACCCACCTCGTGGAGAGCCAGCTGGTCTCCCTGGGCGTCGACATGGTGGACTCGGTGGACGCCGCCGACTTCGTGCTGGTGAACACCTGCGCGGTGCGCGGCAAGCCCGTCGAGAAGGTCCGCACGCTCCTCGGGGAGCTGCGCAAGCTCAAGCACGCGCGCGGCCTCGTGATCGGCGTGATGGGCTGCCTCGCCCAGCTGGAGGAGGGCCAGCAGATGGCGCGCAAGTTCGAGGTGGACGTGCTGCTCGGACCCGGCAGCCTCCTCGACATCGGCGCGGCGCTCGAAAACAACGGGCGCTTCTGGGGACTCCAGTTCAAGGACGACCTGCACGACCACGTCCCGCCTCCCCCGCAGGGGAAGCTGCAGGCGCACCTCACGATCATGCGCGGCTGCGACCACCACTGCACGTACTGCATCGTCCCGACCACGCGCGGCCCGCAGGTGAGCCGCCCGGCGGACGGGATCCTGCGCGAGCTCGACACGCTCCTCGCGGCGGGCGTCCGCGAGGTCACGCTGCTGGGGCAGAACGTGAACGCGTACGGCTTCGACGGCGGGCGGCGCGTGCCCGGCATCCCCACCTTCGCGGAACTGCTGCGCATGGTCGGCGCGAGCGGCGTGGAACGCATCAAGTTCACCACCAGCCACCCCATGAACTTCACGGAGGACGTGGTGCTCGCCATGCGCGACACGCCCGCCGTCTGCGATTTCATCCATCTGCCGGTGCAGTCCGGCAGCTCGCGCGTGCTGCGCCGCATGGCGCGCGAGTACACCCGCGAGCGCTACCTGGAGCACGTGGAGACCATCAAGCGGCACCTCCCGAACGCCGTGCTGAGCACCGACATCATCGTGGGCTTTCCCGGCGAGACGGAGGAGGACTTCCAGGAGACGCTCTCCCTCTACGACGAGGTCGGCTACGACCACGCGTACATGTTCATCTACAGCGCGCGGCCCGGCACGCCCAGCTACCACCACTTCGAGGACCTTCCGCGCGAAGTGAAGACCGAGCGGCTCGGGCGGCTCATCGAGAAGCAGAAGGCGTGGGCGCTGAGGAAGAACGCGGCGTACGTGGGCCGCGACCTGCAGGTGCTGCTGCGCGGAGACGCGCACGACGCGGCCTTCCTGGAGGGCCACACGCGCGGCAACCACCCCGTCGTCGTGAGCAAGGCGGTCGGCGCGGACCGGCCCGGCATCTACACCGCCCGCATCGAGCACGTCACGCCGCACATGATGTACGGCCGCCTCGTCGGCGCGGACGGCGAACTGCTGCCGGAACTGCCGAGGTTCACGCCGGAGGCGGCGGCCCTCGCGAACCCCCTGCCGATGGCGTAGGAGCGGTCGGCTTTCGGTGATCGGCGCTCAGCGTGAAGGGCAGCCCGGAATGGACTGCCCTTCACGCTGAGCACTGACGGCTGACCGCTGACGGCTGACGGCTCTACTGCACCGTCACGCGGACGGGCTGGGCGGGCACCTTGGCGGCCTCGTCGTTCGCGAAGCCCTGCCACCAGACCTCCACCACGTACTCCCCGGCGGGCAGGTCCAGCGTGCGCGACAGCGTGAGGGTGCCGTTCGCCGTGACGGTCTCGGTGCGGAGCTCCTGCGTGCAGATGCGCGGCTCGCCGGAGGGGTAGACGACCTCGCGCGTGCCGACGCGCAGGACGCGCACGTGCGGCGGGAAGGCGCACTGCTGCGAGTTCGAGCGGCCCGCCATGAGGGCCACGTCCGTGGCGGTGGTGTTCCTGAGGGTGAGGTCGACCTTCACGCCCGCCGCGCCCGTCGTGGTGCGCGCGCTCGCGGCGGCGCCCGTGACGGTCGTGGAGACGGGCGGACCGGCGGGCGTGTCGGGTGTGGCGGGCGGGGTGGACGTCTGGGCGAGGGCGGCGGCGGAAAGCAGTAGGGCGAGGCCCAGGACGGGCAGGCGGCGTCGGGTCATGCGCGCAGCCTAGACGGCGCGCATGACACGGGACTGACCGGGGGTGTTCACCCGACCTTCACCGCGCGGGGGGCGTGGCCGCGCCC
>NZ_KI912635.1:125545-126864 GCF_000519345.1 Deinococcus pimensis DSM 21231 | reverse complement strand
CGCTGGACGACGACGCGCGCGCGCTGCTGCCCCTCACGGTGGAGGACGTGCTGTCGCACATCCAGCGGGTGTACCTCGTGTACCTGACGCAGCTGGGGCAGCGCCCCGCGGGCGAGCCGTACAACGACCTCGTGCCGTACACGACGCTGCTGCCCGACCTGCCGGTGATGGGGACGGGCGTGGCGGGCTCGAACGCGTGGGCGGTGGCGGGCACGCGCAGCGCGAGCGGGCGGGGTCTGCTGCTGGCGAATCCGCATCTGTACTGGGGCGACTTCCACACGTTCTTCGAGGCGCACCTGAACGCGCCGGGCGTGAACCTGTACGGGGTGGCGCAGGTGGGCTGGCCGGTGCTGCGCTACGGCTTCAACGAGCAGCTCGGCTGGGCGCACACGGTGAACACCCTCAAGGGCTGGGACGCGTTCGCGCTCGTGGAGCGTGAGGGCGGGTACGTCCTCGACGGGGAGGTGCGGCCCTTCGAGACGCGCGAGGAGACGCTGCGGGTGCGGGAGGCGGACGGTTCGCTGCGCGAGGAGACGCTGACGGTGCGGCGCACGGTGCACGGGCCGGTGCTCACGTCGGATCGGGGGCGGGCGGTGGCGGTGCGCTGCGTGGGTCTCGACGTCTCCCCCATCCACGGGATCTTCTCGCAGTACTGGGCGATGGGGCGCGCGCGGACGCACGCGGAGTTCGAGGCGGCCCTCGCGCGCGGGCAGAACGCGCTGTTCACGGTGATGTACGCGGACGCCGCGGGCAACGCCGCCACCTACTTCACGGGTCTCGTGCCGCGCCGCGCGCCGGGCACGACGTGGCAGGAGGTCGCGGGGACCCTGCCGGGCGACGACTCCGGGCTGGTCTGGACCGAGACGCACGACTTCTCGGAGCTTCCGCGCGTGGTGAATCCGCCGTCGGGCTGGGTGCAGAACGCGAACAACCCGCCGTGGCTGACGACGCTGCCCGCCCCGCTCGATCCGGGCGCGTACCCGGCGTACGTGGCGCCGCGCATGGTGACGCCGCGCGAGCAGCGCAGCCTCAGGATGCTCCTGGCGATGGAGACGGCGACGCTGGAGGGCCTGCTCGCGGGCGCGAACGACGTGCGTTCGGAGACCGCGGATCGGCTGGTGCCTTCCCTGCTGGAGGCGGCGCGGGCGCACGGGGACGCCCTCGCGCGGGACGCGGCGGACGTGCTGGAGCGCTGGGACCGTCGTTACGCGGCGGACTCGGTCGGCGCGGACCTCTTCGCGCGCTGGCTGTCCATGATGAGGCCCGACCGGGAGTTGCGGGGCGTCACGGCGGCCGCGTGGAGCGCGGACCGTCCGCTG
>NZ_KI912635.1:121376-125445 GCF_000519345.1 Deinococcus pimensis DSM 21231 | reverse complement strand
AGGAAGGTGCGTCCGCGCGGGTCCTGCCAGTGGTCGCCGAAGGCGTGCGCGGCGAGCAGCAGCGTCTCGTGGTTGCCGAGCAGGGCGTAGAGGCGTCCCCCCGCGCGCGCGGCGTCCTCGTCGACGCGCAGGAGCAGGTCGAGGACGCCGACGCCGTCCGGACCGCGGTCGGTGTAGTCCCCGATGCAGACGAGGACGGCGCCGCCGCCGGTCCAGACGTCACCGTCCCCGATGAGGCCCGCGTGCCGCAGGAGCGCGCGGAGCTTCGCGGGTTCACCGTGGACGTCGCCCATCACCCACAGGGGCCGGGCTCCCGTCATCGGGTGGAGCGGGAGGAGCGGTCAGGCATCGGCGGCGGCGTCCTCCTCCCCGTGATCGAGGTCGTCGAGATCGTCGAGGTCGGCGGCGTCATCGTCGTCGCCGAGCTCGGTGAGGGCGGCGAGGCCGGGCGGCAGCGAAAGGCGCGGCGCGGACCGTTCCGGGTCCTCGGTGGCGGGCAGCTCGCGCCACTTCGTCATGTGCTGCGTGAGGTCCTGCTGGATGCGGTCGATGGCGCCCTCCATGCGGGCGCGGGCGCCGTCGAGGTTGTGTCGCAGGCGCATGATCTCCTCGACGCCGGCGAGGTTGACGCCGAGTTCCTGCGTGAGACGGCGGATCTCGCGCAGGTGCTCGATGTCGCGTTCCGAGTACAGGCGGGTCTTGCCGCTGGAGCGGCCGGGCCGGATGAGGCCCTTGCGTTCGTACAGCCGCAGCGTCTGCGGGTGCATGTCCACGAGCTGCGCGGCGATGCTGATGACGTACACGGGTCGGTCGAGGGGGTCGGTGGGGATGCCGCCGTCACCGGGGAGGGCGCGTTCGGCGCGGATGCGTTCGTGCAGCTCGCCCTCGATGCGCTGGATCTCGTCCTCGAACTGGTCCTGCAGGGCGTCGAGTTCGTGCTGGAGGCGCATGACCTCCTCGACGCCGGCGAGGTTGACGCCGAGTTCCTGCGTGAGACGGCGGATCTCGCGCAGGTGCTCGATGTCGCGTTCCGAGTACAGGCGGGTCTTGCCGCTGGAGCGGCCGGGTCGGATGAGGCCCTTGCGTTCGTACAGCCGCAGTGTCTGCGGATGCATGTCCACGAGTTCCGCCGCGACCGAGATGACGTACACGGGACGGTTTTTGGCGTCGCTCGCCATAAGTGATCTGAGTATAGACCAAGCAGGTTGGATGAGGGAGAAAGCGGTCAGCGGTCAGCGGTCAGCGGTCAGCAGTCAGCAGTCAGCAGTCAGCGGTCGGCGGTCAGCGGTCAGCGGTCGGCGGTCAGCGGTCGGCGGTCGGCAAGGTGTTGGCCGATGACCGATGGCTGACCGCTGCTCACGTCTGGCCACCTCACCCTAACGTTTGTTAGACTCCTTCCATGACCCAGGCAACCAGCGCGTGGCAGGGCGCGCTCGAACGACTCCGCACCGACCTCGCCCGCGCCCGTCAGGGCGGCGGAAGCAAGGCCGCCGCGCGCCAGCACGACAAGGGCCGCCTCACCGCCCGCGAGCGCGTCGCGCGCCTCGTGGACGAGGGCACGCCCTTCGACGAGCTCATGACCTTCGCGGGCTGGGAGATGTACGAGGACGTCGGCGGCTGCCCCTCCGGTGGGACCGTCACGGGCATCGGGACCATCCACGGCCGCCCGTGGATGATCGTCGCGAACGACGCGACCGTCAAGGCGGGCGCCTTCTTCCCCATCACCGCGAAGAAGGTCATCCGCGCGCAGACCATCGCGCTCGAAAACAGGGTGCCCGTCATCTACCTCGTGGACTCCGCCGGGGTGTACCTGCCCATGCAGGACGAGATCTTCCCCGATCAGGACGACTTCGGACGCGTCTTCTACCTCAACGCGCGGCTCAGCGCGCTCGGCGTGCCGCAGATCGCGGCGATCATGGGCAACTGCGTCGCGGGCGGCGCGTACCTTCCCGTCATGTGCGACACGCTCGTCATGACGGAGGGCTCGGGACTCTACCTCGCCGGGCCCGCCCTCGTGAAGGCCGCCATCGGGCAGGTCGTGGACTCCGAGGAGCTCGGCGGCGCGAGCATGCACGCCGAGATCGCCGGCACCGTGGACTACAAGGAACCCGACGACGAGCACGCCCTCGCCCGCGTCCGCGAGCTCGCCGCCCTTTACGCCGAGGGCGAGGTCGCTCCCTGGGCGCGCCGCCGCACGCCCGCGCTGCCGCCCGCCGCGCGGGACCTCACGGACCTCGTGAGCTTCGACGGGAGCCGCCCCTACGACGTCCGCGAGCTCGTCCGCGCCCTCGCCGACGCCCGCGAGGACGGCGCCACGTCCTTTCAGGAGTTCAAGGCCGACTACGGGCAGACCATCGTGTGCGGCTTCGCGCGGCTCGGCGGCTTCCCCGTGGGCTTCGTCGCGAACCAGCGCACCGTGATCCGCAAGAAGCTCAAGGCGGGCGGCGTGCCGGGCCTCACGAGCCGCATCGAGGTGGGCGGCGTGATCTACGGCGACGCCGCCGACAAGGCCGCGCGCTTCATCCTCGACGCGAACCAGGCGGGCGTGCCGCTCGTGTTCCTCTCGGACGTCACGGGCTTCATGGTGGGCCGCGACAGCGAGCACGAGGGCATCATCCGGCGCGGCGCGAAGATGGTGAACGCCGTGAGCAACAGCGTCGTGCCGCGCCTCACGGTCATCACCGGGGGCAGTTTCGGCGCGGGCAACTACGCCATGAGCGGCAAGGCGTACGCGCCGCGCTTCCTGTTCGCGTGGCCCAGCGCGAAGTACGCCGTGATGAGCGGCAACGCCGCCGCCAAGACCCTCCTCGACATCCAGGTGGCGGCCCTGAAGCGCGCCGGGCACGAACCCGACGACGAGGAACTCCAGGCCCTGTTCGAGGAGGTCAGGTCGAAGTACGACCGCGAGCTCGACCCGCGCTACGCCGCCGCGCGCCTGTGGGTGGACGAGCTCATCGAGCCGGACACCACGCGCGAGCGGCTCGTGCGGGCGCTGGAGGCCTGCGCGCTCAACCCCCGGCAGGAGGAGCTGCGCGTCGGCGTGTTCCAGGTGTGAGGCCGCCGGGTACCATGAGGTGATGTCGGACCCCGTCTCGCCCGAGGCCCTGCTCGGCCTCCTGCGGGCGGCCGGGTTCGGCGCGCACGTGGAAGGCGGCGGCGTGATCGTCGGCTACACCCCGCGCGGGGCGGACGACTCGGCCGAACTGGCCCTGCAGGTCAGCGCGACCTCCGACGGCGTGCGGGTCGCGGCGTCCTTCGGGGTGGACCTCGACGAGCCGGGCCGCATCGTGGACCTGCTGCTCCTCGCCAACGACCTCAACGGCGCCCTGCGGGTGGCGCGCGCGCACGTGGAACCCGAGACGGGAGGCGGGCCGGCCGCCGCAACCCTGCACGTCACGGCCCGCCTGCCCCACGAGGCCCTGACCGCTGGGACGCTCGCCTCGCTCGTGAGCGCCGCCGGGGAGGACGTTCACGAGACGCTGCGCAGGCTCGTGGGCGCCTAGCGGTTCTGGCCCTCCCCGACGCGGACCAGCCCGAGCCGCAGCGCCGTCGAGATGGCCTCCGTGCGGGTGTGCGCGTCGAGCTTCTGGAAGATGCTGCGCACGTGGTTGCGCACCGTGTTCTCCGAGATGGAGAGTGCCCGCGCGATCTGCTTGTTCTGCTGACCCTCGAAGAGCAGTCTCAGCACGCCCAGTTCACGCGCGCTCAACCCACCCGTCTCCTCCGGATCGGGCCCGGCGGGCGGCGGTGGGGCGGCCGTGCGGTCCGGCGCCGAGTCGAGGACGGAGGCGGCCACCTGCGGCGTCCCCGGGAGGGTCACGGCGTGCGCCTCACCCAGGTGACGCTCCACGCCCTGCTCGTCGAGCGCGCCGCCCTCCTGCCAGGCAGCCTCCAGCGTGGCGTCGTCGAGGACCGCCCGGACCCTTTCGAGCAGGGCCGCGTACAGCACCTGCTCGTCACGGGTCAGCACGGTGCCGTCCGACGAGCACCAGGTGGCCGAGCGGGCGAGCAGCACGGCGGACGCGCGGGCGGCGCCGCGCGTGGCAAGGTTGCGCGCGACGTACAGGCA
>NZ_KI912635.1:113049-121276 GCF_000519345.1 Deinococcus pimensis DSM 21231 | reverse complement strand
GCGCGACGGCGCCCGCCACGTCCTCGGTCCTCACGCCGCCGAGCCGGGCGAGGTCGACGCGTCTCGAGGGGTGCGCGTCCATGTGTTCGCGCACGAACCGCGCCGCGACCGCCGTCTTGCCCACTCCAGCGGGCCCGACGAGGGTCACGAGCCGGGACGGCCCCTCCAGCGCCGCGTGGACGCGTTCGAGGAGCTCTTCACGCCCGACGAGGCGTGTCGACGTGACGGAGACGGTCGGCGCCGGCCCGCTGGTGGTCGTGAGGACGCTGTTCCAGTTCATGCTTCACCTTCGAGTGCGGGTGGGATGAAGCGCTCGGACGAGGACGGCGCGGCGCGTGGGGACGAGGGAGGGGCCCCAGGGAGGGAACATCCGAATATGACCCGACCATCGTAAGTCAATGAAGACTCCCTGAATTGATGAATTGTTACGGCCGACCCTCGTCGTGGAGCGTCCTGAGGGACACGACGAGCACGCCGCCGAGGGTCAGCAGGACGGCCGCCGCCATTTGCGACGCCGCCGTCAGGGGCGCGCAGTCGCCGGGATGTGTCCACGCGGCGGTGGTCAGGACGGAGAGCACGGCGACGAGGGCGGAGGCGGCATACTCACGCGCGCCCCGGACGGGCACGGTGAGGGCGACGAGGACGACCGGGACGCTCGAGAGCGCGGCGGTCGGGCCGTGGAGGACGGTCGTGGCGGCGAGCGCCAGCAGCGCGACACGCCGTTCGGGCAGCGCTCGCCGCCAGGAGACGTCGACCCTCCACGGGCGGCGTGTGAAAAATCGTACGGTCATACCCCAGCGTAGGACGCCCGCCGGGAGGTCACGTCGGTTTCTTCACCTTCGCGCGGCGTCACGCGCCGCGTGAGGCGACGAGGCCCGCGAAGGTCAGCACGAGCAGGTTCGCGAGGACCGTCAGCACGAACACCACCCGGAAGATGAGCTTGCGCGTCTTGTGCCGCAGGGTGCGCTGCGCCAGGAGCGCGCCCGGCCACCCGCCGCACAGGGCGAGCAGGTGCAGGGTCACCTCCGGGGTGCGCCACCCGCCGCGTGCGGCGGCGCGCTTGTCGCGGGCGTACACGGCGAAGGTCACTGCGCTCAGCCCCACCGTCCACGCGGCGAGCAGCACGAGGCCGGGCGAGCGGGTCCAGACGAGCCCGAGGAGGTCCACGTCTCCAGCCTAACGTGTGCGGCGCGTGAGCCGCCCGGCGTATTCACGCGTGCGTCACGCGTGGTATACACTGACGCCATGATCGGCTCTGCGCTTACAGGAGGGGAGTTCCGCGGTTGACCTCACGTCCACGCGCGGCGCTCCCCGGCATTCCTGGCCGGGGCTTTCTTTTTGACTCCACGGTCTTCCCCATCTCCCCACAGCGAGGTCCAGCATGACGACGAACGACACCACTCCCGACACGCACGCCCCCGAGCCCCGCTCGGCGCGCTACAACCCGCACGCCTTCGAGCAGGCCTGGCAGGAACGCTGGGAGGCGGCGGGCCTGTACACCTTCGACGAGAACGCGCCCGGCGAGAAGCACTACGCCCTGACGATGTTCCCCTACCCCAGCGGCAACCTGCACATCGGCCACTGGTACGCGTACTGCGTGCCCGACGCGCGCGCCCGCTGGATGCGCATGCGCGGCCACAACGTGCTCTTCCCGATGGGCTTCGACGCCTTCGGCCTGCCCGCCGAGAACGCCGCGATCAAGCGCGGCGTGGACCCGCGCGGCTGGACGTACGACAACATCGCCTCCATGACCACGCAGTTCCGGCGCATGGGCACCATGATCGACTGGTCGCGCCGCTTCGCCACCTGCGACCCCGAGTACTACCGCTGGAACCAGTGGTTCTTCGTGCAGTTCTTCAAGCGCGGCCTGGCCTACAAGAAGGAGTCCTTCGTCAACTGGGATCCCGTGGACCAGACGGTGCTGGCCAACGAGCAGGTCGTGGACGGACGCGGCGAGCGTTCCGGCGCGCTGGTCGAGCGCCGCCTGATGAGCCAGTGGCACTTCAAGATCACCGAGTACGCCGAGGAACTGCTGGACTTCGGCGGCACCGACATGCCCGAACGCGTCCGTCTGATGCAGACCAACTGGATCGGGAAGTCGGTCGGCGCGGAGATCGACTTCCCCACCCCGGCGGGCACCGAGACGGTCTTCTCCACCCGTCCGGACACCGTCATGGGCGCCACCTTCCTGGTGCTGGCGCCCGAGCACGCCAAGGTCCGCGAGCTGACCACCGACGAGCAGCGCGCGGAGGTGGAGGCGTACGTGGAGGCGGCGGGCCGCCTGAGCGAGATCGACCGTCAGGCCGAGGGCCGCGAGAAGACCGGCGTGTTCACCGGGAGCTTCGCCACGCACCCCGTCACGGGGCACCAGCTGCCCATCTGGATCGCGGACTACGTGCTGGTCACGTACGGGACGGGCAGCATCATGGCGGTGCCCGGCCACGATCAGCGCGACTTCGAGTTCGCGACGAAGTTCGGGCTGGAGATCCGCGAGGTCGTGCGCGCCGAGGGCGGCGAGCCCTTCGTGCCGACCACGCCCGAGGAGACGCTGACGGGGGACGGCGTCCTGGTGAACTCGGGCCCGCTGGACGGCATGCGCGGCGGCAAGGGCCACATCGGTCCGGTCATCGAGAAGCTGGCGGAGCTGGGCGTCGCGCGCCCGCGCACCACCTACCGTCTGCGTGACTGGCTGCTGTCGCGCCAGCGCTACTGGGGCACGCCCATTCCCATCGTGTACTGCGAGCAGCACGGCGCGCAGCCCGTCCCGGAGGACCAGCTGCCGATCCCGCTGCCCTCGGACGTGGAGTTCCTGCCGACCGGGCAGAGCCCGCTGAAGCTGCACCCCACCTGGAAGAACACCACCTGTCCCGTGTGCGGCGGTCCCGCCGAGCGCGACACGGACACGATGGACACCTTCGTGGATTCGAGCTGGTACATGTACCGCTTCGCGTCGCCGCGCTTCGAGGGCGGCCCGTGGGACCCGGTGAAGGCGCGCGAGCTGATGCCCATCGACCTGTACACGGGCGGCATCGAGCACGCCATCCTGCACCTGCTGTACAGCCGCTTCTGGACGAAGGCGGCGCGCGACATGGGCCTGACGGACGCGAACGAGCCCTTCCGGGCGCTGCGCAACCAGGGCATCATCCTGGGCGAGGACAACGAGAAGATGTCCAAGAGCCGCGGCAACGTCGTCGATCCGGACGACCTGGTCCGCGAGTACGGCGCGGACACGGTGCGCACGTACCTGATGTTCATCGCGCCGTGGGAGATCGGCGGACCGTGGAGCCCCAGCGGCATCAACGGGCCCGCGAAGTGGCTGGGCCGCGTGTGGAGCCTGTACTTCGACGAGCCGCAGGGTCCCGCCGAGAACGTCACGGAGGCGGAACTGCGCTACGCCGTGCACTCCACCCTGAAGCGCGTCACGGGGGACTTCGAGCGCCTGAGCTTCAACACCATCGTCGCGGCGCTGATGGAGCTGACGAACACGCTGGTGAAGGCCAAGCGCGCCGGCGTGCGAGGGACGCCCGCCTGGGACGAGGCGCTGCGCCTGTTCAACCTGATGCTGGCCCCCATCGTGCCGCACATCGCGGAGGAGATCTGGACCCAGCGCGGCGGCGAGGCGAGCGTGCACGTGCAGGCCTGGCCCGACGCGGACGAGTCGGCGCTGGTGCGCTCCACCGTCACGATCGCGGTGCAGGTGAGCGGCAAGCTGCGCGGCCAGATCGAGGTGGGCGCGGACGCCACGAAGGACGAGATCATCGCGGCGGCCCGTGCCGAGGAGACCGTCGCGCGGTTCCTGGACGGCAGGGAGACCGTCAAGGAGATCTACGTGCCGGGCAGGATCGTCAACATCGTCGTGAAGTGACGGTCGGGAGTTCGGGGGCGTCCGTTCGCGGACGCCCCTTGCCCTGGGCTACGCCGCATGGCCGAGCGCCGACCGCAGGGCGTAGACTTCCCTCATGCACGTGCTCTCCGTGAACGTCGGTACCCCGCAGGCCCTCGACATCGCCGGGAAACCGGAGACGACCGGCATCCACAAGTCCGGGCAGTCGGGACGCGTGCGCGTCACCTCGCTCGGACTCGTCGGCGACTTCGTCGCGGACGTGGAGCATCACGGCGGGCCGGACCAGGCGGTGTACGTGTACACCCGGGACGATCTCGCGTGGTGGTCGGAGCGGCTCGGGGTGGAGCTCGCGCCCGGCACCTTCGGGGAGAACCTGACCGTGGCGGGCCTCGACGCCTCGCGGGTGCGGATCGGGGACCGGCTGCGCGTCGGGACGGCCCTGCTGGAGGTCACCGCGCCGCGCATCCCGTGCGCCACGCTCGCGGCGCGCATGAACGACCTCGCGTTCGTGAGGAAGTTCCGCGAGGGCGGCCGTCCGGGCTTCTACACCCGCGTGATCGAGGAGGGCGACGTGGCGGGCGGGGACGCCGCGAGCTTCGAGCCGGGCGCCGGGGCGCACCCCACCGTGAACGAGCTGTACGACGTGTGGTTCGAGAAGACGCCCGACGAGGCGCTCCTGCGGCGCATCCTCGCGGCGCCCGTCGCGGCGCGCGCCCGACCCTGGTACGAGGAGCAGCTGGCCGGGGTCGTCGCGTCCGGGGCGCGGGTCGCGACGAACTAGATCGCTTCACGATCTTCCCACCGCGTCGTGCGGGCGCCGTTGCTACGGTGCCCGCATGATCTCGTGGAGCGCGCCGGGGAGGCGCTGACGTGGAGGGCGTGCTCTCCTCCTTCGAGTCCAGCGTCCGCGCGCTGACGTCCCTGCTGGCCGTCGGCGTGGAGGGCGCGGCGGGCCTCGTCGTGGCCTTCGCGGTCATAGAGGCGCTGTGGCGCTCCGCGCGGCTCCTGCTGCCCGGCGCGGTGACCGACCGCGACGCCGCGAAGCTCGCGGTCCGGTTGCGGCTGGGCCGCTGGCTGGCCGTGGTGCTGGAGTTCCTCCTCGCGGCGGACGTGCTGCGCACCGCCATCGCGCCCACCTGGGACGACATCGGCAAGCTCGCCGCGATCGCCGCGATCCGCACGACCCTCAACTACTTCCTGGAACGCGAGGTGGAGGCCGCCGAGACGCACGCCTCGCCCTCCGCGGGCCGCGCCTGACGTGACGTGGGGGACGTCTGGCTGCCCCTCGCGCGGCTCGCGGTGGAGCTCGTCACGAACGTCGTCGTGGCGGGCGCGGCGCTGCTCGCGGCGGCCTCGCTGCTGCGCGGCGGCGACCTCGCGCCCGACCGCGCTCGGTCGAGGCTCGCGGACGGCCTGCTGCTCGCGCTGAGCCTCAAGACGGCGGCGGCGCTGCTGCGCACGCTGGAGGTGCGCACGTGGACGCAGATCGGGCTGTTCGCGGCGGTGCTGGTCCTCAGGATCGTGCTCAAACGCGTCTTCGCGGCGGAGGCGGCGCGGCTGAGGGGAAGCGCGAGGAAACGCCAGCAGACCTGAGGAGGTGGGTGTAACCCACCTCCCAATACCCTCGGTCCTTCGCGTGGCCTTAAGGGCCCTGTTCACCCCGCGCGCACCTTCGCGACTAGGGTACGTTCAGCACCTTCGGGTTGCCGCGCTCCGGGGACGCCCGTCCCTGGGCGCGAGGGAGGCGGCGTGTCACGCTGCGGTCGGTCGGCCGACCACCACGCGCGGCACACACGGACACGCCGCCCTCACGAGGTTCCGCATGGACATGGACGTCGTCGGCCTTTCCCGTTTCCAGTTCGCCTCCACCAGCATCTTCCACTTCTTCTTCGTGTCCCTCACGGTGGGGCTCGCCTTCCTCATCGCCGTGATGGAGACCATCGCGTACCTGCGCCAGGACAGACGCGCGGTGTACGAGAACATGACGAACTTCTTCGGACACCTCTTCCTGATCAACTTCGCGGTGGGCGTCGTGACGGGCATCGTGCAGGAATTCCAGTTCGGCATGAACTGGAGCGAGTACTCCCGCTTCGTCGGGAACATCTTCGGCGTGCCGCTCGCGCTGGAGGTGCTGATGGCGTTCTTCCTGGAGAGCACCTTCATCGGGCTGTGGTGGTTCGGCAAGGACCGCCTGCGGCCCTGGATGCGGCTCGGCAGCATCTGGCTCGTCGCGATCGGCACGCAGATCAGCGCCTTCTGGATCGTGCTCGCCAACGGCTGGATGCACCACCCCGTCGGGTACGAGGTCGTGAACGGGCAGGCCCTGCTGACGAGCTTCACGGCGGTCGTCTTCAACTACAAGGCGTGGCTGTACTTCGCGCACGTGCAGGGCAGCGCGTGGACCGTCGCGGGCTTCTTCGTCCTCGCGATCAGCGCCTACCACCTGCTGCGCGGACGCGACGTGGAGGTGTACTCGCGCTCGCTGCGCATCGCGCTGGTGTTCGCGGCCGTGGGCACCGTCTTCTCCGCCACGAGCGGGCACCGCGAGGCGCAGGTCGCGCGCTACGACCAGCCCATGAAGTTCGCGGCGATGGAGGCGCAGTGGGAGACGTCCGCGTCGCCCGCGCCGTGGTCGCTCGTCGCGAACATCGACCAGGAGAACAGGCGCAACACCTTCAGCATCGAGATTCCCTACCTGGGGTCGCTGCTGGCGTACAACAGCCTCACGGGGCGCTACGAGGGCATGAACCAGCTCAACGAGGAGTACCGCGCCCGTTACGGCCCGGGCGACTACGTCCCGCCCGTCGCGTGGGTGTACTGGTCGTTCCGGATCATGGTCGGCATCGGTTCGCTGCTGCTGCTCGCGGCGTTCACGGGCCTCTTCCTGTGGTGGAGGAAGCGCGCGGCGCTCAACGAGACGCGCTGGTACCTTCGCGCGCTGCTGCTGCTGCTGCCCCTGCCGTGGATCGCGAACTTCACGGGCTGGATGGTCACGGAGATGGGCCGTCAGCCCTTCATGGTGTACGGTCTGCTCACCGTGCGCGAGGGCGTGAGCGCCAACACCGCCGGCGAGGTCCTCGCGGGCCTCGTCGGGCTGTGGGTCGTCTACCTCGCCCTCATCGGGCTCGACATCTACCTGCTGACCGTCACGGCCCGCGCGGGCGTCCACGCCAAGCCCGAGGCGCAGATCCTCGCGGCGCCCGCCCCGAGCTACGCCGCCGAGGGCCCCGCCGGCTTCCAGGGCTACGACCGGAGGGAATGACGTGGACCTCGTGACCCTGTGGTTCTGGCTGATCGCGCTGACGTTCACGCTGTACTTCTTCCTGGAGGGCTTCGACTTCGGCGTGGACATCCTGCGGCCCCTGCTCGCGCGCACCGAGGCGGAGGAGCGTGCCCTCACGGGCACCATCGGGCCGTTCTGGGACGGCAACGAGGTGTGGGTGATCGCGGCGGCGGGCCTGATGTTCTCCACCTTCCCCACCTGGTACGGCGCGCTCTTCAGCGGCATGTACCCCGTGTTCGTGATCATCCTGCTGGCCCTGCTGCTGCGCGGCGTGTCCTTCGAGTACCGCAACCAGGTGGACCAGCAGCGCTGGCGTGACTTCTGGGACTGGATGTCGTTCCTCGGGAGCGTCGTCCCGTCGTTCCTGTGGGGCGTCGTGATGGCGAAGCTCATCGAGGGGCTCGCCGTGAACGGCAGTGCCCGCGTGGAGGGCGGCTTCCTGGACCTCTTCACGCCCTTCAGCTTCATCGGGGGGCTCGCGACGCTGCTGCTGTTCATGCTGCACGGCGCGAACTTCCTGCTGCTGCGCCTGCACAAGGACACGCGGCTCTACGCCCGCGCGCGCGCGGCGGCCCTGCTGTGGGGCGCGCTCGCCACCGTCGCGATCCTCGCGTTCGTGGTGATGGGCTACGTCACCGAGCGGCTCTTCGCGAGCTTCGGGGTGCTGCCGTGGCTGTTCCCGCTCGCGGCGGCCGTGACGCTCGCGAGCATCTGGTTCTCGCTGTCGCGGCGGCTCGACACGCTCGCGTTCACGATGAGCGGCCTCACCATCGTGTTCTCCACCGTGACGGTCTTCATCGCGCTGTTCACGCGCGGCGTGGTGCTGCCCTCCACGCTGGACCCCGCCAACAGCCTCACCCTCACCGAGTCCGCGAGCCAGCCGTACACGCTCGTGCTGATGACCTGGGTGGGCGGCATCTTCCTGCCGCTGATCATCGGCTACCAGATCTGGAACTACTACGTGTTCCGCGAGCGCATCCGGCCCGACGAGGGCGGCCTCGACCGGGGCTACTGATGGCCGGAGGCGCCACCTCGCGCGTCACCCGCCTGCCCGCCGTGCGCCGCCTCGCCCTCTCGTGCGCGCTGATGGGCGTGGCGAC
>NZ_KI912635.1:112437-112949 GCF_000519345.1 Deinococcus pimensis DSM 21231 | reverse complement strand
AGCTCGTCACGACCGCCACCTCGGGCGTCTCGAAGCTCGACGGGCTCGTGGGGCGCTTCGTGCCGGGCTCCGCGTTCGCGGCCGTCGTGCCCCCGCTCGTGGCCCTCACGGTGCTCGTCCTCGATCCCGCGAGCGGGCTGCTGCTGCTGCTCACGGGGCCCCTCGTGGTGGTGTTCCTGTGGCTCGTCGGGACGCGCGCGGAGGCCGCGTCCCGCGAGCGCTGGGAGGCGCTCGGTCAGCTCGGGGCGCTCCTCGCGGACACCCTGCGGGTCCTGCCGACCCTCGTGACGTACGGGCAGGCCCGAAGCAGCACGGGCTGGCTCTCGGCGGTCGGCGAGGCGTACCGGGCGGGCACGATGAGGGTGCTGCGCGTCGCGTTCCTGTCGGGCTTCGTGCTGGAGTTCGGCGCGACGCTGTGCACGGCGCTCGTGGCGGTCACGGTGGGCGTGCGCCTCTTCGAGGGCCGACTGGAGTTCGAGCGGGCGCTCCTCGTGCTGCTGCTCACGCCGGAG
>NZ_KI912635.1:104775-112337 GCF_000519345.1 Deinococcus pimensis DSM 21231 | reverse complement strand
CGCGTCTCGCTCGCGCGGGCCCTGTTGAGCCCCGCGCCCCTCCTGCTGATCGACGAGCCCACCGCGCACCTCGACCCCGACCACGCCGCGCGCGTCCTGAGCCTGCTCACCGGGGACCCCCGCACCGTCGTGCTCGTCACGCACGACCCCGCCCCGCTGGACGAACGGTGGCGGCGCGTCCCGCTCCGCCCGGAAGTCTGAACGCCCCCGCACGCGCGCGTTGCCCGCCCCATCACGAAGCCGCCATGAAGCTCGCGTGCAATGAGGGCGGGAGGAAAAAACGCATGTTCTACCACGACAAGCAGCTGCAGTACACCGTCCGCGTCGACACGCCCAACCCGCACTTCGCGCGCATGCTCCAGCAGGCCATCGGCGGCGTCGAGGGCGAGATCCGCGTGATGATGCAGTACCTCTTCCAGGCCTGGGGCAGCCGCGGCCCCACCAAGTACCGCGACCTGCTCCTCGAGACCGGCACCGAGGAGATCGCGCACATCGAGATGCTCGCCACGGCCGTCGCGATGAACCTCGAAGGCAGCCCCGGCGCCCTGAAGGAGGAGGCCGCGAAGCAGAACCCGATGGTGGCCGCCGTCATGGGCGGCATGCTGCCCCGCCACTACCTCAGCGCCGGGATGGCCGCGCTGCCCGAGAACGCCGACGGCACGCCCTTCAACGCGTCGCACGTGTACGCCAGCGGCAACATCGTCGCGGACATGTACGCCAACGTCGCCGCCGAGAGCACCGGCCGCGTCCTCGCCACGCGCCTCTACCAGATGACGGACGACCCCGGCATGAAGGACATGCTCTCCTTCCTCATCGCGCGCGACACGATGCACCAGCAGCAGTGGCTCGCCGTGATCGAGGAGCTCGGCGGGTACGAGGGCGCCCTGCCCATCCCGAACAGCTTCCCGCAGGCCCAGGAGAAGCGCGACGTGAGCTACGCGTTCATCAGCACCGCCGTGAACGACATCGAGCCGCCCACCGGACGCTGGACGAGCGGCCCGAGCCTCGACGGCAAGGGCGAGTTCAGCGTGCAGCGCGCCAAACCCATGGGTCAGGAGCCGAAGCTCGCGCCGCCCATCCCCGAGGGCTTCGCGCAGACCGAGCAGATGGAGGGCGGGCTGCTCGGCGGCGTCAAGAACGCCGTGCGAAACGTCAGGAACGAACTCGGCGGCGACGACTGAACACGCAGGAGGGGGAGGCCGGCGGCCTCCCCCTCTCCCCTCACACGCCGACCTTGAGCCGGTCCGCGTACGCCCTGCGGAACTTCGCCACCTTCGGCGAGATCACCACCTGACAGTACCCGGCGCGCGGATTGCGCGCGAAGTACTCCTGATGGTAGTCCTCCGCCGGGTAGAAGGTCGGCGCGGGCACCACCTCCGTCACGATCGGCGCGTCGAACACGCCCTCCTTCGTGAGGTCCGCGATCACCTCGCGCGCCACGCGCGCCTGCTCCTCCGAGTGCGTCATGATCGTGCTGCGGTACTGCGTGCCCACGTCCGCGCCCTGACGGTTCGGCGTCGTCGGATCGTGCGTCGCGAAGAACACCGACAGCACGTCCCGGTACGAGAGCCGCTCCGGATCGAAGGTGACGCGCACCACCTCCGCGTGACCCGTCGTGCCCGTGCAGATGTCGTCGTACGACGGGTTCGCCGTGCGACCCCCCGCGTAGCCCGACACCACGTCCAGCACCCCTTCGAGCTGGTCGAACACCGCCTCCGTGCACCAGAAGCACCCGCCGCCCAGCGTCGCGATCTCTTCAGCCATGCCCACAGGATGGCGCGCCCCGACGGGGCGCGCCGTTGAGAAAGGCACGATTGGCGGAAGGGATGAAGGTGACCGACCGCGCTCTGCCCTCGTACGCTCGGGGACGGCCCCTCGCTCATGCCTGGGGCGGTGACGCGTCTCTCCACGTGTGGGAGTGGCCGTCCGCGTTTTGGCGTCGTAAGGACCCGAGCGGTCGGGTCCTTATGCCAGGGGCGTTGACGCGTCTCTACATCTTATTGGCCCTGGCCCATCGAGTACCCCGGCTTCCCGTCGAACTCGTAGAGCCCCTCGGTCTTCACGAACTCCAGCCCGGCGGCCTCGACGCTCGCGAGCAGGGCGAGCACGTCGCGGTTCGTGACGTCGCCGGAGCCCTCGAAGCGGCAGCGCCAGTGGTCGGTGAGGGTGGTCTCCTCGTGGCCGTGCGGCCAGACCTTCACGCCGCGGTTGCTGATCATCGTGAGACGCAGGCCCGCCGTCGCCGCTGCCGAGAGGCGCTCGCCGAGGACGTCGGGCTTGCGGTCCGCGTCGTCCCAGTCGAGGAAGACGTCCACGCCGACGAGGCGCTTCGCGATGGGCGCGCGCTTCTTCGGCACGTCCAGCCGGATCCTGCCGCTCTCGCCCGCCGCGGCGGCCGTGAGGACCTGCGGGGTCTGCCCGAGCCGTTCGATGACGGCGTCCGCGAAGGCCTGGGTGCCCAGCACCTGCTTCGTGCGTTCCCCGGCGATGTCGGCGGTGTGCATGCCGTCCTCCAGGGTGCGCAGCCAGGCGTTCTGGATGGTCGCGGCGACGTCCTGCTGCCCGACGTGCGTGAGCATCAGGGTCGCGGCGTTCAGGAGGCCGCTGGGGTTGGCGATGTCGCGTCCGGCGATGTCGGGCGCGCTACCGTGCACCGCCTCGAACATCGCGGCGTGCAGGCCGACGTTGCTGCTGCCCGCGAGGCCCACGCTGCCCGCCACCTCGGCGGCGACGTCGCTGAGGATGTCGCCGTACAGGTTGAGCGTGACGATCACGTCGAACTTCTCCGGACGCGTCGCGACGCGGGCCGTGCCGATGTCGATGATCATGTGGTCGTGCGCGACGTCGGGGTACTCGGCGGCGACCTCGTCGAAGACGGCGTGGAAGAGGCCGTCCGTGAACTTCATGATGTTGTCCTTCGTGAGGCACGTGACGCGCTTGCGGCCGTGCGCGCGGGCGTACTCGAAAGCGTAGCGGACGATGCGTTCGCAGCCGTCCCGCGTGACGATCTTGAGGCACTGGTACACCTCGCGCGTCTGACGGTGCTCGATGCCGGCGTACAGGTCCTCCTCGTTCTCGCGGACGATGACGAGGTCCATGTCGGGGTGCGTGGTCGGCACGAAGGGCGCGAGCGCGCGGGTGGGCCGCACGTTCGCGTACAGACCGAGCGTCTTGCGCATCGTGACGTTGAGGCTCTTGTAGCCGCCGCCCTGCGGGGTGGTGATGGGCGCCTTGAGCAGCACGCCCGTGCGGCGCAGGACGTCCCAGGCGTCCTCACCGATGCCGCTGGACACGCCGCGCAGGTAGACGCTCTCGCCCACCTCGATCTCGTGCGTCTCGATGCGGGCGCCGGCGGCCTCGAGGACGCGCAGGGTGGCGCGCATGATCTCGGGTCCGATGCCGTCGCCGTACGCGACGGCGACGGGAACGAGAGGGGCCTGGTGGTGCTGCTCGGCCGCGCGGGCCGTGGGGTTCGTGGTGTCCGTCATGATGACCTCCGGCCCCCATGGTGAAGCAGGGCACAGTGATCCTTCCGCAAGCCGGGTCGCGGTGTTTTTCTGCTAGACTCTCGGACAATGAGCGGGTTCGCAGCCCTCGGGCTCCCCGCTCCACGCGCCGCCCGCCGTGTTCGGCGAGCGGCGCGTCTCGTCACCTCTACTTCAGGAACAGCAGGCGGCCCACGACGAGCAGCACGATCCCGACGTACACGGCCTTCACGAAGGCGCTCCCGCGCAGGATCGCCATGCGCGCCCCGAGCGCCGCGCCGAGCGCGTTCGCGAGACCCATCGGCAGGCCGATCCACCAGACCATCGCGCCCGACACGAGGAACGTCACGAAGGCCCCGAGGTTCGTGAGGAAGTTGATGACGCGGGCGTTGCCGCTGCCCGTCACGAAGTCGAACATCAGGAAGCGGACGAACACGAACATCAGGAAGGTGCCGGTGCCGGGACCGAAGAAGCCGTCGTACACGCCGATGGCGAGCGCGGCGGGCAGCGCGATCAGCAGGGTGCGCGCGGTGAGGCCCTCGTAGCGCGACGCGAGGCCCAGCGAGCGGTTCGTCACGACGAGCGTCCCGACGATCAGGATGAGCACCGCGATGATGGTGCGGAAGGCCTCGTCGTTCTTGAAGCCGAGGACGAGCTGCGCGCCGAGGGCGCTGCCGAGCAGCGCGAGCGGCGCCATGCGCGCGAGCAGGGCCCGGTCCACCGCGCCGCGCCGCCAGAACTGCACGGACGCGCTGGAACTCCCGAAGATCGCGAGGAGCTTGTTCGTCGCGACGACCTGCGCGGGCGACAGGCCCATGAAGTACAGCGTGGGGATCGTGATGACGCCCCCGCCGCCCGCGATGGCGTCGATGAACCCGGCGAGGAACGCGAGCGGCAGCCCGAACAGCAGCACGGCGGGCGAGACGTCGGGCGTGGCGGCGGTGAGGTGATGCAGGAAGCTGGAGAGGACGTCGGGCACGAGGACCAATCTACCCCCGGAGTCGGGCGCGGAGCTGCGCGAGGGTGCGCGCGGGGTGCGCGGCGGCGGCGGCGAGGCGCAGGGCGAGGCCGTGCGCGCGCTGGCCGTGGTACCAGGCGTTGCGGGCCCGCTGGATGAGGGCGTCCTGCCGCAGGCGACGTACGACCTCCCGGTGGCGGGCGGGGTCCGCGCGCAGCAGGGCGTCGAAGTCGGCCTCGCTCAGTTCGGGCTCGCCGCGCGCGAGGCGGCGGGTGTTCTCCCTGATGCGTTCGACGTGCGTCATCATCCGCACGAACTTCCGTGACGAGACACTCCCGGGGTGCAGCCGGTAGAAGGTGAGGCGGTCGGGGAGGTTGAGGGTGACGCCGACGCGGGCGAGACGTGTCCACAGGTCGGTGTCCTCGGTGGGGGTGTACTCGGCGCGGTAGCCGCCGACGTCGTGGAAGGCTCGGCGCAGGAACACCGCGGAGGAGTTGATCATGGGCATGACGCCGTGGTCGCGCAGCTGGCGGTCGTACGCCTCCGGAGTGTGCACGCCGAGGTCGATGGGCGGCAGGAGCCGTCCGCGGGCGTTGACGTGGTGCCCGGCGGTGCCGAGCGCGACGAGGGGGCGCTCCCCGCGCCAAGCGTCGATGAAGTCGGCCTGCCGCCCCAGCTTCTGGGGATGCCAGGTGTCGTCGGCGTCGCAGATGGCGATCCACTCGCCGCGCGCGTGCTCGATGGCGAGGTTGCGGGTGGGTGAGATGCCGCGGTTGGGGGTGCGCAGGAGGCGAAATCGAGGGTCGGCGCGGGTGAAGTGCTCGGCGGTGTCGGCACTCCCGTCGGTGCTGCCGTCGTCGACGATGACGACCTCGAAGTCCGTCCAGGTCTGGGCGCGGATGGAGCGCAGGGTCTCGTCGAGGTAGGGTTCGGCGTTGTGGACGGCCACGACGACGGTGAAGCGGGGAGCCGGGGCGCCTTCGGTCATGAAGGCATTCTCGCGGTTCGAGGCCACGATCCGGGAGCGTCTCATGAAACCGTGGACGTTGCGTTAACGGGTGGCCCGCTAGACTCGGGCACGATGCAGAGACTTCTGGTGACGGGCGGAGCGGGCTTTATCGGCAGCCACATCGTGGACGCGGCTCTGGCCCGGGGACTGGACGTCGCGGTCCTCGACGACCTCTCGGAGGGACGGCGGGAGCACGTGCCCCACGGCGTGCCGCTGTTCGTGGCGGACGTGCGTGACGCGCACGAGGTGGAGCGGGTGTTCCGGGAGTTCCGTCCGGAGGTCGTCAGCCATCAGGCGGCGCAGGCGAGCGTGTCGGTGAGCGTCCGCGATCCGCTGCTGGACGCGGAGGTGAACCTGATCGGCGGGCTGAACGTGCTGCGCGCCGCCAGGGACGCGGGCGCGCAGCGGGTGGTGTTCGCGAGCAGCGGCGGCACCGTGTACGGCGAGGTCCCCGAGGGGCACGCCGCCCTGGAGGACGACCCGAAACGTCCGATCAGCCCGTACGCGACGAGCAAGCTGGCCTTCGAGACGTACCTGGAGACCTTCCGCGTGCAGTACGGCCTGCCGTACGTGGTGCTGCGCTACGGGAACGTGTACGGTCCGCGCCAGAACCCGCACGGCGAGGCGGGCGTCGCGGCGATCTTCGCGCTGCGGCTGCTGGCGGGCGAGCCGGTGCGGGTGAACGCCGCGCGTGACGGGAACCCGGCGGGCTGCGTCCGGGACTACGTGTTCGTGCGGGACGTGGCGCGCGTGAACGTGACAGCCGCCCTGGGGGAACTCGGCGGGGACGTCTTCAACGTGGGCACGGGCGTGGGCAGCACCACGCGCGACGTGCTGGACGGCCTCGCGTCGGCGCTGGACGTGGAAGCGCGGGTGACTGCGGGCGAGTACCGCGCGGGCGACCTGCAGCGCTGCGTCCTGAACGTGAGCCGCCTGCGGACGCAGGGGCAGACCTTCGTGAGTTTCGAGGAGGGCGTGCGGGAGACGGCGGCGTGGTTCCGCGAGGCGGGACGTCCGGTGACGCGCTTCTCGTGACGCCGAACGTGACCTCGAGGCGGGCCCCGCGTCGCGCGAGGCCCGCCTACCTTGTCGGGCCGCCCCGTTCGGCAGGAACGAGATCGGCCTCGACGGTCCACGACGAGGGCGGCCGCAGCAGACCACCCTGGGGCGCCTCGACCCGCAGGGGGTAGGCGTGCCAGTGGTAGTCGAGGGCGTGCGCCCACTCGGGGGCGTGCACGCCGACGTCCACGTAGTACGTACCGCCCGCGAGGTCGAGCCGGGCGAGGTCGAGGGTGACGCGCGCGCCGAGCCGCAGGTTCGGCAGGGGCAGCGCGGCGTCGGCGGTGCTGGCGTCGTACAGCACCTGTCCGTCCTCGCGGCTGACGCTGACGCTCACGATGGCCCCGTGGAGGTCGCGCTGCGCCTCGGCGCGCACCTCGACACGCAACGCGTCGCCCGCGCGAACCGAGCTGACGGGGACGCCGTCCGCGCTCAGCAGACGGACGGACGTGACGCGCGCCTCCAGGCTGCCGAGCCGGTTGTGCCCGGCGCGCAGCACCGTCCCGTTCGGGAGCTCCTCGTCGGGATGGTCGCGCGGGGTGAGGGCGCGGGTGCGTTCGGTCATCTCGGTGACGTAGGCGTCCACGACCTCCCGGGCGGGACCGCGCGCGCGGACACGCCCGCCGGAGAGCCAGACGACCTCGTCGCAGAGCTCGCGGACCTGCGCGGTGTCGTGCGAGACGAGGACGATGGTGCAGCCCTCCTCGCGGAACCTCGCGATGCGCTCCAGGCACTTGCGCTGGAAGGCGAGGTCGCCCACCGCGAGGACCTCGTCGACGAGCAGCACCTCGGGGTCGGTGTGCGCGGCGACGCTGAAGGCGAGCCGCAGCTGCATCCCGGAACTGTAGGTGCGCAGCGGCTGGTCGATGAACTCCGCGAGCTCGGCGAACTCGACGATGTCGTGCATGCGGGCGTCCACCTCGCGGCGGGTGAGGCCGCCGATGACGCCGCCGAGGTAGACGTTCTCGCGGCCCGTGAGGTCCGGGTGGAAGCCCGCGCCGAGGTCGAGCAGGGCCCGCAGGCGCCCGTGCACGCGGACGCTGCCCTCGTC
>NZ_KI912635.1:104024-104675 GCF_000519345.1 Deinococcus pimensis DSM 21231 | reverse complement strand
TAGGACTTCACGAGGCGGCCCAGGCTCCACTCGGCGAACCACCACGCGCCGAGCCGCGCGATCCCCGCGCGCTCCTCGGGGTAGTGGGCGGCGCAGCGCACCAGGTGCGCGTAGAAGCCCACGCCGTTGTTCGCGATCTGCGTGCGGAGCTTCGCGTACTCGCGGCGGTGGCGGTGGCGCACGATCGCCGAGGGCTCGTAGACCAGCACGTGCCCCTCCTTGACGGTGCGGAAGAACATCTCGAGGTCGCCGCCGCCGTTCGTGACGGTGCCGACGTCGAGGGCGGGGTCGAAGAAGCCGATCCGATCGAAGAGCGAGCGGCGGTACGCCATGTTCGCGCCCGTGCCGAACTTCCCGGCGCCCGCCATGCTGAACCCCGCGAGCTCGCCGCCGCGGGCGTCCACGCCGTACCAGCGGCGCCGGTAGCCGCGCCCGAAGCCGCCGTACGTCTCGAACAGCACCTGCGCCTCGGTGTCGAGCTCGTAGGGGACGACGAGACCCGTGACGCACATCACGGCGGGGTTTTCCGCGAAGACGCGCGCGAGCGCCGCGACCCAGCCCTCGTCCACGGCGACGTCGTCGTCGGTGTACGCGACGATCTCGCCGCGCGCCTCAAGGGCGGCGCGGTTGCGGGCCCAGTCGAGGCCGGGG
>NZ_KI912635.1:102956-103924 GCF_000519345.1 Deinococcus pimensis DSM 21231 | reverse complement strand
TGGGCGCGCAGCACCGCGGGCCCGGCCTCGCGCAGGGCCGCGTCGCGGATCTCCCACGCCTCGACCGCGTCGCCCCTCACGGGAATCTGGACATGCCCGACGGGTCTGCCGCGAAGGCGCACGAGGCAGCGCAGGGCGGCGTGCCCGGACAGTCCCTCCACGGGGTGGGGCGGATCGGCGAGGTCCACGTCGATGACGCGGATCGGGCGGAAGTCGGAGCGGGGCGTGGTCACTGGATGTGTCCTCCTGGGGAGAGGCGTCGACCGACGAGGCGCCGGACGGCTTCGCTGCGGCGCAGGAGCCGCAGGGTGGGGACGGGGTCGCGCAGGGCGGCGCGCACGAGATACCCGATCGCCGCGAGGGGACGTCCGCTCGTCCAGGCGTTCTTGCTGCGGGTATAGGCGGCGAGGTTCGTGAGGGCACGGACGAGCGCGTCGTGGCGCTCGGGGTCGGCGCGGAGGTGCCGATCGAACTCCTCGCGGGTCCATTCGGGTTCGCCGCGCCTTCGGCGGCGGGCGTTGGCGAGCAGGTGGTGGGTGCACAGCAGCATCTCGACGTACCCGGTGTGGGAGACGTTGCTCGCGTGGAGGCGGTAGTTCGTGAGGCGCTCGGGGAGGTTCACGACGGCGCCGCGCTCGGCGAGCCGCGTCCACAGGTCGGTGTCCTCCGCGGGCGTGTACTCGCCGCGCCAGCCGCCCACCTCGCGCAGGTCGTCGGCGCGCATCACCACGGAGGAGTTGATCATCACGAAGGCCCCGACGGGCGTGTCCTCGCGCAGGTAGGCGTCCCAGGGTTCCGCGTCGAAGTCGAGGGGCCGCACGGCGCGGTCCTGGGCGTCGACGACGTACCCGCCCGTCCCGACGGCCACGAGGGGCCGCGCTTGCCGCCAGCCCTCGATGAACGCGACCTGCCGTTCGAGCTTCGCGGGATGCCAGGTGTCGTCGGCGTCGCACACCGCGATCCAGGGA
>NZ_KI912635.1:101314-102856 GCF_000519345.1 Deinococcus pimensis DSM 21231 | reverse complement strand
TGGGCCGCCCGCGTCCCGGACGGAACGCGGGCGGCCCACGGGGACGCTCAGAAGGTGTAGGACTTCGGGACGACGACGACGCCGTTCTCGGTGATGGTGAAGCCCCGCGCGAGGTCCTCCTCGGGGTCGTGGCCGATGCGGGTGCCGGGCGGCACGACGACGTCCTTGTCGATGATGGCGCGCCGCACGTGCGAGTGCCGTCCGATCTCCACGTTCTCGAAGATGACCGAGCTCTCCACGAGGGAGTACGAGTGCGCGCGGGTGCGCCGTCCGACGATGCTGTCGCGGACCGTGCCGCCCGAGATGATCACGCCGCCCGCGAGCATGCTGTTGAAGGCCTGCCCGCGCCGCTCGGCGGCCTCGTGCACGAACTTCGTGGGCGGACTGAACTCGGCGGCGGTGCGCAGGGGCCACTCCGGGTTGAACAGGTCGAACTCCGGACTCACCGAGATGAGGTCCATGTTCGCCTCGTAGTACGCGTCGAGCGTTCCCACGTCGCGCCAGTACGTGTTGGGGCCCGCCTGCCCGGGGATGGGGTTGCGGTGGAAGTCGTAGGCCATCACGTTGTAGCCGTCACGCAGGGCGCGCGGGATGATGTCCTTGCCGAAGTCGTAGCCTTCCTCGTCGTGACGGGCGCTGGTCTCCAGGAGCTCCTCGAGGGCGCGGCGGGAGAAGATGTAGTTGCCCATGCTGGTCAGCACCGTCGTCGGGTTGCCCGGCAGCGTGCTTGGATCGGGCTTCTCCAGGAAGTCCGTGACGCGGCCCCGGTCGTCGACGTTCATCACGCCGAAGCGTTTGGAGTCCGCGGCGGGCATGGGAAAGGACGCGATGGTGACGTCGGCGCGGGTGTCGCGGTGCACGTCGAGCATGTGCGCCACGTTCATCTTGTAGATGTGGTCCCCGCTGAAGATGGCCACGTAGTCGGCGTTGTAGTTGTCGACGAGGTGGAGGTTCTGGTAGACGGCGTCGGCGGTGCCGCGGTACCAGACGGGTCCGAGCTCCTCGTAGCGGTACATCTGCGCGGGCACGAGGGTGATGAAGTAGTCGCTGAGGAAGGTCCCGAAGCGCCAGCCGCGCTGGATGTGCTCCGTCAGGCTCTGCGCCTTGTACTGGATCAGGACGTACGTGGAGTAGATCTCGCTGTTGATGAAGTTGTTCAGCGCGAAGTCGATGATGCGGTACTTGCTGCCGAAGGGCACGGCGGGCTTGCTGCGTTTCTGCGTCAGGGGGAACAGGCGCGTCCCCTGACCTCCGGCGAGGATCATGCCGAGCACTCGTTGTTTCATGGGGCCTCCGGTGTGGTCGTTCATGCCGGGCCGGGCGGCCCGTGGGATGGGTGGTGCGCGTCGTCGGTCGTACGCCAGTGTAACCATACGCGCGTCGGCGCCCGCAATCTTGAACGGAAGCCCAAGGAACGCGCCGTGCACGAAGAAACGCCGCCGCGCGGACGGCGCGGCGGCACGGACGGACGCTCGCTTCAGCTCCCCGCGCGTTCCTGCTCGCGGACCCAGGCGAGGGCGGCGCGCAGCGTCTCGGCGGGCT
>NZ_KI912635.1:99294-101214 GCF_000519345.1 Deinococcus pimensis DSM 21231 | reverse complement strand
GTGAGGGCCTCCTTGAGGGTGGCGGGACGGTCCCCGGCGCGGCGGCGGAAGCGCCTGCCCAGCCCTCGGACCTCGATGGCGGCGTCCACGTCAGAGCTCCTCGGCGAAGCGGCCGCTCTGACGGCGGAAGACGGCCACGCCCAGCGCGAGCAGCGCGAGCGCGAGGGCCGCGACGACCACGAGGGGCGCGAGGGCCGGGACGCGCCCCTCGACGATCACGTCGCGCTGCGCGTTCAGGAGCGCCGCGAGCGGGTTGAGGTTCGCGACGAGGCGGAAGCGTTCGGGGACGCTCTCGGGGGCGTAGAAGACGGGCGTGAGGTAGAAGAGCAGGTTCAGGGCGACCGCGAGGAGGTGCGCGGTGTCACGGAAGGTGACGTTGACGCTGGAGACGAGGTACGCGAGCCCCAGGGTGAGCAGGAACTGCAGCGCGAGCAGCGCGGGCAGCAGCAGCAGTGCGGGCGTGAGCGTCACGCCGGAGAGCAGCACGAACAGCGCGAGGACGGGCAGCGCGAGCAGGTAGTGCATGAAGTTCGTCGCGACGGTCACGGCGGGCAGCACGATCGTGGGGAAGCCGGGGCGCCGCACGAGCTCGCGGTTGTCGGTGATGGCGCCCGCCGCGACGATCATGGACGACTGAAACCAGTTCCAGGCGAGGACGCCGACGAACACGAACAGCGGGTAGTTGGGGACGTCGAGCTTGAGGACACCGCGGAAGAGCAGCGTGAACACCACGAGTTGCGCGAGCGGCGTGAGCAGGGACCACAGCAGCCCCAGGGCGGAACCCCGGTAGCGCAGCTTGAGCTCGCGGGAGACGAGCTCGCGCGTGAGGTCGCGCAGGTACGTGAGCCGCGTGCCGCGTCCACCCGCCTCGAGGGTGGTCACGCAGGGCTCCCCGCTCGCGCGACGGGCGCGGGGACGTTCGCGCCGCCTTCCGGTGTGAGAGGTTCGCTGCGTCCGAGCCGCCGCACGATGCGCGTGGACTGCCACAGGGCCACGGGCCCGAGGAGGTTGTTCCACGTCTCGAGCACGATGAGGTCCATGGGGTAGTGCGCCCGGCCGCGCGGCGCGTCGCGCAGCCACGCGAGCACCTGACGGACGCGCCAGTACGGCATGGCGAGCCCCACGTGCAGCAGGCCGCGCAGGTCACGGTCGCGCAGGAAGGTGAGGAGGTGGTAGGCGACGTGCCCGCGGCTGTACGCGGCGAGCTGGCTCCGCAGCGCCCGCATGTCCCGGCGGTGTTTGTGCCACAGGTACGCGCCGGGGTCGTACACGATGGTATGTCCGGCCTTCAGGGCCCGGTAGAACAGGTAGGTGTCCTCCCCCACTCCGGCGGGCATGCCCGCCCCGAGCGTCTCCTCCATGAGCCCGACGGCGGGATCGCGGAAGATGGAGGCGCGGAAGGCGGCGTTCGCGGTCGCGCCGATGTACCACGTGGGCGCGCCCTTCTTGCGGAATGCGCGGAACCACGCGTGGTCGAACTCCAGGGGCTCGAAGCCGCGCCCCAGCCCGCCGTATCGTTCGAAGAAGCGCTGCGAGGGCGTCTCCAGCTCGTACGGGAGGACGTTGCCGGTCACGACGGCGACTTCGGCCCGCGCGAGGGGCGCGACGATCGCTTCCAGCCAGCCGGGTGGGACGACCACGTCGTCGTCGGTGATGGCGACGACGTCGCCCCGGCAGACCCGCAGTCCGGCGTTACGGGCGTAGGAGAGGCCGGGCCGGGTCTCGGTGACGAGGCGCACGCCGGGGAAGTCCCGCACGACGGGCGCGGTGAGTCCGGAAGCGGGATGATTGTCGACCACGACGATGTCGAGGTCGCGGCGGGTGTCCTGCGCGGTGAGGCCCGCGAGGGCGACGCGCAGGTCGTCGGGTCGGTCGCGCGTGCAGACGAGGACGGAGACGCGCGCGCTCTCCGGGAGCCGC
>NZ_KI912635.1:94282-99194 GCF_000519345.1 Deinococcus pimensis DSM 21231 | reverse complement strand
GTCCCCGCGCGGGAGGCCGCCGCGCGCGGCGAGGTCCGCGAGCACGGAGGCGTCGCGCAGGTCCGCGCCCTCCTCGAAGTAGCCCTTCATGACGCTCATGGCCACGCCCACGCCGAGCCCGCGTTCCTGCGCGAGCAGGATGACGCGGTGCGCGGCGACGGTGTTCGGCGCGCTCGCGACGGCGTCGAAGTCGAAGCACAGGCCGTCGTCGCAGGCGTAACGTTCGACGTGGTCGAAGGCGCGGCGCATGCCCTCCTCGCCGCCGAACTTGGCGAGCGCGAAGGGACGCCACTCCTCGCCCTGCGCGGGCAGTTCGGGACGCAGCTGGAAGGGCATCCAGCGCAGGTCGAGGGCCTCGGGACCGGCGAGGTTCGCCATGCGGCGCAGGCCGATGTAGCAGAAGGGGCAGACGACGTCGCCGAACACGTCGACGCCGAGACGCGCGGTCTCGCTGGGGGGAGCGGCTGGGCTCACGTGGGTCATGTTCCCATGATACTTCATTATGGGAAGCGGTAACTTCAGGACGTGCTGCTTTCCGGGAAGTAACCATGGAGGTGCTACCATGACCTCATGGCGTACGGAAGCGAAGCACAGCGCCGCCCCGAGTGCGCGGTCGAACGGACCCTCGACGTGATCGGCGCGAAGTGGACCACGCTCATCCTGCGTGAACTGCTCGGCGGCACCCGCCGCTTCGGCGAGCTCAAGAGCGCCCTCGGCGGCATCTCCCCCAAGACGCTCGCGGACCGCCTCCGTACCCTCGAAGGACAGGACATCGTCGTCCGCACCGTCTACGCCGAGGTGCCGCCCCGCGTGGAGTACCACCTCACCGAACGCGGCCGCAGCCTCGGCGCCATCATCGAGGCCATGGCCCGCTGGGGCGCACAGGACGCGGCGCTCGAACCCACCGACCTCGCGTCCTAGAGGTCGCGGAGGCGCGTCGAAGGCCCGCTAGCCCCGCTGCCGCAGCGCCTCGTACAGCACCAGCGCGCCCGCCGTCGCGACGTTCAGGCTGTCCGCGCCGCCCCGCATGGGAATGCGGAGGTTCTGATCCGCCGCCGCCTCCCACGCGGGCGGCAGGCCCTCGTGCTCCGTGCCCAGCGCGAGGGCCACGCGGGCGGTCAGGTCCGCCGCCCAGTACGTCACGCTGCCCTCCGGCGCGAGCGCGAACAGCTCGAAGCCCTCCGCGCGCAGCCACGCGAGCGCCGCGTCCTCCTCCATCGTCACGACGGATTGCGTGAACACGCTCCCCTGCGACGCGCGGATCACGTTCGGGTTGAACAGGTCCACCCCGCGTCCCGCCAGCACCACCGCGTCCACACCCACCCCGTCCGCCGTGCGCAGCAGCGCCCCGAGGTTCCCGGGCTTCTCCAGCCCCACGAGGACCAGCACCAGCGCGTCCTGCGGCAGGGGCGGCAGGGTCCTCGCGGGCAGGGGCGCCACGCCCAGCACCCCGTCCGGATTCTCCCGCGCGGAGAGCTTCGCGAACGCCGCCCGGGACACGAGCACCAGCTCCGCACCTGCCGCCTGGGCCGACCCCACCACGTCCCGCGCGTCGCCGCGCAGCAGATCCTCGCACACGTACAGCCGCTCCACGGGCACACCGCCGAGAAGCGCCCGCGCCACCTCGCGCGTGCCCTCGATCAGGAACCGGCCCTCCCGCTCGCGGTCGCGCCGCTCGCGCAGCCGCGCCGTCGCCTTGATCTCCGGATTCTGGGGGGAAGTCAGTTCGCGCACCCCAGGATTATGCCAGACCGCACGAGGAAGGGACGACGGCGTCCCGTCGTCCCCGTATGACCCGAAGGCGGGCCTACGTTTGTCCGGGGTCGATGTCGTCCGAATCGGTCGGCGTCACGTCGGACGACATCGCGGCACCGACGGCCAGCGCGACGTCGCTGGCGTCCAGGTCCCCGGCGAAGAGACTGGCTCCCGCCGAGAGTTGCAACACGTCCAGAAGATCATGCGAATGATCGATGGGGTCAGCCATAGGTCAGATCCAACTCGACAGGTCAATCCAGAGATCCGGATCACTCCTACCGTACGTCACGCCGTCACGGCCAACCCGCAAAAGCGAACGCCGGACCCCGTGAGGTCCGGCGTTCGCTTGTCCGCTTACTTGCGGAAGCTGGGGTTGAGGATCTTCTTGCGCAGACGGATGTTCGTCGGGGTGATCTCGACGAGCTCGTCGTCGCTGATGTACTCCAGCGCGTCCTCCAGGCTGAGGCGGCGCGGGGGGATCAGCGTGAGCGCCTCGTCGGCGCCGGCGGAGCGGATGTTCGTGAGCTTCTTGTTCTTGCAGACGTTCACGTTCATGTCCTGCTCGCGGGCGTTCTCGCCGACGATCATGCCGACGTACACGTCCATGCCGGGGTCGATGAAGAAGCTGCCGCGGTCCTGCAGCTTGAAGATGCTGTACGCGAACGCGACGCCGTCCTCCATGCTCACGAGGCTGCCGTTCTGGCGGGTCTTGAGTTCACCGGCCCACGGGGCGTACCCGTCGAAGATGTGGCTCATGATGCCCTCGCCCTGCGTCATGGAGAGGAACTGCGTGCGGAAGCCGAACAGCGCGCGCGACGGGATCTTGAACTCCACGCGGATGCGCGTGCCCTGCGGCTCCATGTTCACGAGCTGACCCTTGCGGCTGGAGAGCACGCCGATGATGGTGCTGCTGAACTGCTCGGGGACGTCGATGACGAGGTGCTCGATCGGCTCGTGCTTCTCGCCGTCGATGTCGCGGGTGATGACCTGCGGCGCGCCGACCTGCACCTCGTAGCCCTCGCGGCGCATGGTCTCCAGCAGGATGGAGAGGTGGAGCTCGCCGCGTCCGGACACCTTGAACTCGTCGGGGCGGATCTCCTCGACGCGCAGCGACACGTTCGTCATGACCTCGCGCTTGAGGCGGTCGTTGAGGTGACGGCTCGTGACGTACTTGCCGTCCCGGCCCGCGAAGGGGCTGGTGTTCGGCTGGAAGATCATGCTGACCGTGGGCTCGTCGACGGTGATGATGGGCAGCGCCTCGGGGTCCGCGAGGTCCGCGACGGTCTCGCCGATCTGCGCGTCCTCGATGCCGGCGAGCGCGACGATGTCGCCCGCGCCGACCTCGTCGACCTCGATGCGGCGCAGGCCGAGGTGCGTGAAGGGCTGCACGACGCGCGTCTTGGTCATCGTGCCGTCCTTGTGGATCAGCTGGACGAACTCGCCCTTGCGCACCTTGCCGCGCTTGACGCGGCCGAGCACGATGCGGCCGAGGTACTCGCTGTAGTCGAGGTTCGTGACGAGCATCTGGAAGGGCGACTGGAGGTCCACGTCGGGCGCGGGGATGTTCTCCAGCACCGTCTCGAAGAGCTCGTGCATGTCGTCCTGCGGCTTGTCGAGGTCACGGAAGGCCTTGCCCTCGCGCGCGATGGCGTACAGGATCGGGAAGTCGAGCTGCTCCTCCGAGGCGCCGAGCTCCGCCATGAGGTCGAAGGTGAGGTTCACGACCTCCTCGGGGCGGGCGTCCTGACGGTCGATCTTGTTCACGACGACGATGGGCTTGAGGCCGAGCTCGATGGCCTTGCGCAGCACGAAGCGCGTCTGCGGCATGGGGCCCTCGGCGGCGTCGACGAGCAGGAGGCAGCCGTCGACCATGCCGAGGACGCGCTCCACCTCGCCGCCGAAGTCGGCGTGGCCGGGCGTGTCGACGATGTTGATCTTCACGCCGCCGTACTCCACGGCGGTGTTCTTCGCGAGGATGGTGATGCCGCGCTCCTTTTCCAGGGCGTTGCTGTCCATGGCGCGCTCGGCGATCTCCTCGCCGTGGCCGAGCTTGAGGGTCTGCTTCAGCAGGCCGTCCACGAGGGTGGTCTTGCCGTGGTCGACGTGCGCGATGATCGCGATGTTCCGGTATTCCATGAGTTCTCCTGACCCCTCCCGCGGTGGCCGTGGTCGCCAACGCTTCTCGAACGCGACCGGGTCGGGCGGGCGCGGCCCCGTCCTTCCTTCACGGCTGGCCAGGGGTGATGCGGGCTTCGGGGGGTGGACCGTGTTCACGCGAACTTCGCCCCGTGAGGGGCGGGCACGTGGCACCCAAAGAGAGAGTGTAGCTCATGGAGGCCTCCTTGTTGGTGGAGGCGGCACCATCCGGGGCGACCCTGCCACGGGCGGGCTCGCGCCGGGCGTCTACACTGCGGCATGTCGCTGCGTGCCAACTGGCTGACCCTCGCGCGGGCGGTGCTCGCGCTGCTCTTCGCGCTGTCGTTCCGGCTCTCGGACGTGGGCGCGCTCGCGTGGTCCCTCGCGCTGCTGGCCCTGATGGGCCTCACGGACGTCCTCGACGGGTTCTTCGCGCGGCGCAAGGGCGGCGGGACGCGCGTGGGCGAGCTCATCGACTCCGTCGCGGACGGCTTCGCGCGGCTCACGGCGCTCGTGGTGTTCCTCGACGCGCGGCTCGTGCCCGCGTGGATGGTGCTGCTGGTCGTGTGGCGCGACCTGTTCTCGTGGGGGCTGCGCTTCATGGACCTAGGGCAGGGCCGGGACGTGGTGCACAAGCGCCTCTCGGGGAAGGTGAACGGGGCGGTGCAGAGCGCCGCGATCGGGGGGACGGTGGTGGCGCTCCTCGTGGCGCGGGGGCTGGAGCGGCCCGAACCGACGCCCGTGATCTGGACGCTGATGCTGGCGGGCGCGGTGACGTCGGTGTGGAGCACCGTGGATCTCGCGCGGGCCTACGGGGAGACGCTGCGGCGCTTCGTGGGGCTCGGGCGGGAGCGTGCGGGCGCGGTGGAGGGCCGCGAGCGGACCTGACGCTCAGCGGCGGGACGCCCGGTACCCCATGAGCTGCACCAACATCCCCGCCCGCGCGCGGACGCCCGCGACGGCGCCGAGCTTCTCCTCCTTCGTGCGGTGGGTGAGGTCCGGCAGGGAGACGTAACGGACG
>NZ_KI912635.1:94107-94182 GCF_000519345.1 Deinococcus pimensis DSM 21231 | reverse complement strand
GGCGGGCGGGTACTTCCTCGCGTTCGGGCTGGGGGCCTTCGCGAGTTCCTCGCTGCTGGCGAGGTGGTCGCCACG
>NZ_KI912635.1:93432-94007 GCF_000519345.1 Deinococcus pimensis DSM 21231 | reverse complement strand
GCCCCACGCGCCCCGGGGAGGTGGGAGGCGCCGCGCACGGCGGGGTGCTCGCGCCCGCCCCGGACACCTGAGGTACCCGACCCGCCTGAAGCCCCGGCGGGGCGGCACGCTCTAGAGTGGGCGGATGAAGCTGACCTTCTCCTGGGCGGACCTCGCGCCGCTCACCGATTCGCCCGGCACGGGCGGCACCCTGCGCGCCACACCGGAGGACTTCGTCGTGGACGAGGTGCCCGCCTATCCCCTCTCCGGCGAGGGCGAGCACCTCTTCGTCCGCGTGGAGAAGCGCGGCCACACGACCGCGCACGTGGTGCGCGAACTCGCCCGTCAGCTCGGGTTCGACGAGCGCAAGGTGGGCGTGGCGGGCCTCAAGGACCGTCACGCCGTCACCACGCAGTGGCTGAGCCTGCCCCCGAGGGCGGAGGGTCGCCTCGGTGAGTTCGAGCTGGAGGGCGTGCGGGTGCTGGACGTGACCCGGCACGGCAACAAGCTCGGGATGGGGCACCTGCGCGGCAACCGCTTCCGGGTGCGGGTACGCGGCGCGCCCGGCGCCGCCGAGGAGGCGCGGCGCGTGCTGG
>NZ_KI912635.1:86629-93332 GCF_000519345.1 Deinococcus pimensis DSM 21231 | reverse complement strand
TCGCGGAGGCGCGAGAGCTCGGACGGCGCTTCCGGCAGGCGGCGGTGCTGTGGGGCGTGGGCTGGCGCGTGGCGCTCGTGTGGTGCGACGGGCGCAGGCGCGCGCGGGACGTGGAGCGCTTCTGGGTGGAGCGCGCCCCGCGAAGCGGGTAGAGTGGGAGTCCTTGTCATGCACAGACCTCCCAGCGCCCTGTCCGACGTCCTGACGCGCCCCTCGGGCCCGCCGAGCGTGAACCTGCCCGTCGACATCAGCCCCCGTGACCTCGCGCGGTACGCGGTGGGGCTCGCGAACGTGCGCGGCGGGACCATCTACGTGGGCGTGCACGGGGGCGGGGTGCAGGACGCGAGCGACCTGCACCCGCTGCAGGTGACGCACGCGATCTTCGAGCTGTCCGGCGGGCGGCTGAGCGTGAACGTGCAGCACGAGCCGCGCGAGGGCGGACGGGTCCTGGCGATCTTCGTGCCACAGGCGCCGTACCTGCTCGCCACGCCCGACGGGGAGGTCGTCGCGTGGGACGGCGCGCACCTCGTGCCGGTGAGCGCGTCGCCGTCCGAGCCGCTCGCGCAGCCCGACTTCACCGCGACGGTGCCGCCCATGGCGTCCCTGTCGGACCTCGATCCCGTGGAGGTGGCGCGTCTGCGCTCCATGGGGCGGCGCGGGGACCTCGCGGGCCTCGCGGACCTCGACTTCCTGCGCGAGCTCGGCCTGATCGTGGAGACGGACGGGGAGTGGCGGCCCACCGTGGCGGGCATCCTGATGGCGGGCACGGCGGTGGCGCTGCGCACCTTCGTCCCGCAGGCCGAGGTGGACTACTACCATCACGCGCGCGGCGACGTGGACTTCCAGTTCCGCGAGGACCTGCTGCGTCCCCTGCCCGCGCTGCTGCTGCGCCTCTCGGAGCTGGTGCAGGCCCGCAACGCCTTCACGCCCGTGCAGGTGGGCCTCTTCCGCATCGAGGTGTGGGACTACGACGAGGTGGTCTACCGCGAGGCGATCCTCAACGCGCTCGCGCACCGCGACTACCAGCTGCGCGACGTGGTGCACGTGCACCACTACCCGGATCGGCTGGAGATCAGCAATCCGGGCGGTTTCCCGGGCGGCATCACGCCGTCGAACATCCTGCGCCACCAGCCCAAGCGGCGCAATCCGCTCCTCGCGGAGGCGCTCGCGCGGCTCGGTTTCGTGGAGCGCGCGGGCGTCGGGGTGGACAAGATGTACCAGCTGATGCTGCGGCACGGGAAGGAGCCGCCGGAGTTCACGACGTACCCGGACGCGGTGACGCTGACGCTGCACAACCCCGGCTTCGACGCGGAGTTCGTGCGTTTCGTCGCGAGGAAGCAGGAGGAGATGCAGTCGCTGAACCTCGACATGCTGATCGTGCTGAGCCTGCTCGGAAGGGAGCGCGAGGCGTCCCGCGCGGAGCTCGCGCGGGCGCTGCAACTGCCCGAGGAGCGCACGCCACGCCTGCTGGCCACCATGGAGGAGCGGGGCCTGATCGCCCGCGCGGGGCGTGGGCCGTCCACGCGCTACCTGCTGTCGGACGCGGCGCGCTCCGCGCTGGGCGGCGCGGCGGCGCGGGGGCCGGAGGCCGCGCCCGTCCCGACTCCGGTGACCGCGCCCGCACCGGCGGCGCCGTCACGGAACGGTCCGGGCCGTCCTCGTCGCGCCGCCGATCGCGTGGACGCGGCGGTCTCCCCCGCGCTCTCCGCGAGGCGGGGCTCCTCGTCGCGTGAGGCGGCGCTGGAGCTCGCCGCGCGGCCGGGAGGCGTCACGAACGGTGACCTGCGTCAGCGCTGCGGGCTGTCCACGCAGGGCTCGTGGCGGGGGCTGCGCACCCTCGTGGACGCGGGCCTGCTGGAGAGGCGCGGGGCGGGTCCCCGCAACGCCCGCTACTTTCGTCTTCATCCGACCTGAAGGTTCTTTGACCCGCGTGGGCCCCGTCGTTTACGCTCTTGGAGCCAGATGGTCCTTTCGTGCGGAACATCACGAACGAAAGCACTCCGGCGCGGCGACGGTCTCCGCGCCCTTCTTTTCTCGCGTGTTCCTCACGGGATTCGTTTGACATTGGACACAAGTGGCGGTACTTTCGTGAAGTACGACAAATTCATTCTGGAACCGTTTCCGCAACGGATTCCACGCGTGCCTCAGGAGGACGTATGAAGAAAGCCACGATTCTGGCCGGCCTCACCTTCGCGCTCGTTTCGGGCGTCGCCCACGCGCAGGGCGTCACCCTCACCTTCGCCTGCGACTCCGTCGGCAGCGGCTACGACCAGTGCAAGAAGGGCGCCGACGCCTGGGCCAAGAAGACCGGCAACACCGTCCGCGTGCTGCAGGTGCCCAAGGAGACCGGCGACCGCCTCGCGCTCTACCAGCAGCAGCTCGGCGCGAAGTCCAAGGACGTCGACGTGTACATGATCGACGTCGTCTGGCCCGGCCTGATCGGCCAGAACCTCGCCGACCTCAGCAAGAGCATCCCCAAGGCCGAGCTCGACCAGCACTTCCCCGCCATCGTCAAGAACAACACCATCAACGGCAAGCTCGTCGGCGTGCCGTGGTTCACGGACGCGGGCGTGCTGTACTACCGCACGGACCTCCTGCAGAAGTACGGCTACAAGAGCGCCCCCAAGACCTGGGCGGAGCTCCAGACGATGGCGCAGAAGATCCAGGAGGGCGAGCGCAAGAGCAACCCCCGCTTCGTCGGCTTCGTCTTCCAGGGCAAGAACTACGAGGGCCTCACCTGCGACGCGCTCGAGTGGGTCAACAGCTTCGGCGGCGGCGAGATCGTCGACAGCAGCGGCAAGGTGACCATCAACAACCCCAAGACCGTCGCGGCCCTGAAGCAGATCCAGAGCTTCGTCGGCACCATCTCCCCGCAGGCCGTCACCACCTACGCCGAGGAGGACGCCCGCAACGTCTTCCAGGGCGGCAACGCGGCCTTCATGCGCAACTGGCCGTACGCGTACGCCGCCGGTCAGGCCGAAGGCTCCCCCATCAAGGGCAAGATCGGCGTGGCCGCGCTGCCCGCGGGCCCCGGCGGCAAGCCCGCCGCGACGCTCGGCGGCTGGCAGCTCGCCGCGAACGCCTACAGCGCCCACCCGAAGGAGGCGGCGGACCTCATCCGCTACCTCACCGGCAAGGAGGAGCAGAAGCGCCGCGCCATCGACGCGAGCTACAACCCCACCATCGCCAGCCTCTACAAGGACCAGGACGTCCTGAAGGCCGTGCCCTTCTTCGGCAGCCTGTACGACGTCTTCACCAACGCCGTCGCGCGTCCCGCGACCGTCACGAAGAGCAAGTACAACCAGGTCTCGAACGCCTTCGCGACCGGCGTGTACAACGTCCTCACCAAGAAGTCCACGCCCGAGGCGGCCGCCTCGAGCATCCAGTCGCAGATCACCCGCATCAAGGGCCGCGGCTTCTGATCCCCGGGGCCTGCCCGTCCCGGACGTTCTGACCGATGGGCGCCCCCTTCACGGGGGCGCCCATTCCGAATTTAGAGGAAATGAACAACGCGGCCCGCACGAACTCGCCTCACACGTGCCGCACACTCGAAGTGAAAGGAGCATCATGGCGACCTCCACTCCATCCACGGCCCGTCGGCCCGGGAGGAACCGCAGCGTCGAGGCGACCCGGTCGCGCACCGCGATCTGGCTGCTGCTGCCCACGATCATCGTGCTGGCGCTCGTCGCGGGCTATCCCCTGCTGCGCACCATCTACCTGTCGTTCACGGAGTACAACATCAACACGGACCCCGCGCCGAAGGGCATAGGGTTCGACAACTACGCCTTCCGCCTCGACGACGGCACGCTGTCGGGCCTGCTGACCGACCCGCAGTGGTGGCAGGCGGTCTGGACGACCGTGAAGTTCACGGTGTCGAGCGTGGTCCTGGAGACCCTGCTGGGGCTCGGCATGGCGCTCGTGATCAACAGCAAGTTCCGCGCGCGCGGCCTGCTGCGCACCGCGATCCTGGTGCCGTGGGCGGTGCCGACGGTGGTGAGCGCGCAGATGTGGAACTGGATGTACCAGGACAACTTCGGCATCATCAGCCAGTGGGGCCGCTCGCTGGGTCTGCTGGAGGCGGGTCAGTCCTTCGTGGCGAATCCCAACACGGCGCTCGGCGCGCTCGTCGCGGTGGACGTGTGGAAGACGGCGCCCTTCATGGCGCTGCTGATCCTCGCGGGACTGCAGAGCATCCCGAGCGACATGTACGAGGCGGCGGACGTGGACGGCGCGAGCAAGGTGCGGCAGTTCTTCCGCCTGACGCTGCCCCTGCTGACGCCCGCGCTGCTCGTCGCGCTGATCTTCCGCACGCTCGACGCGCTGCGCGTGTTCGACATGCCGTACATCGTGAAGGGCAACGCGCCCGAGACGATGACGATGAGCATCTACGCACGACAGCAGATGATCGACAACGCCCAGTTCGGCTACGGAAGCGCGGTGAGCGTGCTGATCTTCCTGATCATCATGATCTTCACGGTGATCTACGTGACGAGCCTGCGGGTCAGGTTCGACTGAGGCCTCCATGCGCAAGAACCCCGTGCTGAATCAGATCGTGCAGGCCCTGTTCTGGGTGCTGGTGCTGATCATCCTGTTCTACGTCCTGTTCCCGTTCTACTGGGCGCTCAAGACGAGCTTCACGAACCCCGCCGAGCTCTCCAAGACGGCGCTCGACTGGTTCCCGTCGAGCCCGACCTGGGAGAACTACCGCGCGGTCTTCCAGGGGCAGCCCTTCGGCCGCAACCTCTTCAACAGCCTCGGCGTGGCCGCCGGGACGGTCATCATCAGCCTGCTGCTGTCGGTGCTGTCCGCGTACGCGCTCGGCAAGTTCCGCTTCCGCTTCAAGAGCGCGCTGATGTACATCATCCTCGGCGTGAGCGTCTTCCCGCAGATCGCGGTGCTGGGCGGCATGTACACCACGGTGCGCGCGCTGGGCCTGTACAACACCTGGGGCGGGTTGATCCTGAGCTACATGATCTTCACGCTGCCGTTCACGGTGTGGGTCCTGACGAGCTTCGTGCGGGAGATCCCGAACGAGCTGGAGGAGGCCGCCGTGGTGGACGGCGCGTCACCCCTGCAGACGCTCTTCCGGGTGATGCTGCCCGTGATGACGCCCGCGCTCGTCACGACGGGCCTGCTGGGCTTCATCGGCGCGTGGAACGAGTTCCTGTTCGCGCTGACGTTCACCACGACGGACGTGGCGCGCACCGTGCCCGTCGCGATCGGGTCGTTCAGCGGCGCGAGTCAGTACGAGAACCCGTTCGGGCAGATCATGGCGGCGAGCGTCATCGTAACGATCCCGCTGATCGTGCTGGTGCTGATCTTCCAGCGCAACATCGTCTCGGGCCTCACGGCGGGCGCCGTGAAGGGCTGACGGGAGCGGCCCACCTGCGGAACGGCCGGGGCACCTCGCCCCGGCCGCTCTTCTTTCGGGAACCTTCAGGTCCTTCCGGTTTCCTTCAGGTCCCTCCAAGGTGCGCGTCAGCCCTTGCCGGGCGCGATCCGCCCCTGTACCCTCTTGTTCGTGGCGATGGTCGCGGGGAAACGCAGCTGGCGGGCCGGTCTCGGGCCGCTCGCGACCGTGACCGTGCTGGTCCTGGTCAGCTTCAGCCCGAGCGTCGCGTGGTACGCGACGCGCACCTACGACCGCCTGCAGGCCCCGACGGAGACGGTCAAGGTCCCCGACCTGCCGGACGCGGCGCCGCTCGCGCCGCGCGTCACGCGCGGCTACGCGCCCCACGCGGCGGCCTTCGACGCGACGCTGCAGGAGATGCGCATCACGGGACGCCGCCACACACGGCTGCTGGAGCGGCACTTCGAGCTGTACCGTCAGGCCCGCGCGGTGTTCGGGGAGGCGCAGGCGAACGCGCTGATGCGGCTCGTGGACGTCGAGACGCGCAACCAGGCGGCGGGGCTGGAGCGCCGCTCGGTGTTCTCCTCCCCGGAGGCGGCCATCGCGAACGCGCGGGACTGGCTGGCGTTCTCGCGCTACGTCCTCGTGGAGCGGCCCGAGCGGACGCGGGACCTCGCGGCGCTCATCTCGTCCGCGAGTCCCGTCCCGATGGCGCCGGACGTGGTGCTTCGCCAGGCCACGTGGATCCGCCGCGCCGCGAACGACACGCGGCTCGCGCCGGGCGCGCTCGCGGCGGTCGTGGACAACGAGCAGGCGGGCGCGAGCCTCGCGTACGGCCTGTCGGGCCTGCTGCGCGAGTTCACGGACACGGCCGCGCTGCGCGCCACGCAGGTGTACGGCCGCAGCGGCTGGACGGGCGAGCTCTCCAAGACGGTGGGCATCGCGCAGATGTCGTGGGAGGACGCGCTGGGGCAGAACCAGCGGCTGCGCGCCTTCGGGGTGAGTCTCGGCGTGCCCTTCCCGCAGAACGAGGAGGAGGCGCGGACGCTGCTGGCGCGGCCCTACGCGAACCTGCTGCTGACCGCGTCGCGCATCGCGGGCTACCTCAACCGCACGGAGGGCGTCGGGCCGAACAGCGTGCTGCCGCACACGGACGCGTGGGTGTACTTCCTCGGGCCGGGCTGGCACAACAACCCGGCCCTCGCGTCGGGCGGCGAGACGTGGCCCTACGCGTGGAACGCGTTCTTCAAGGCCTGCCTGTACCAGCGGCTGCTGTAGCGAGCGCCTCCTGCACGTTCGGCGCGTGCGCGCCCGCGCGGGTGCAGGCGGCCGCCGCGATGGCCGCCGCGAAGC
>NZ_KI912635.1:86365-86529 GCF_000519345.1 Deinococcus pimensis DSM 21231 | reverse complement strand
CCGGGCACGCCCTGGAAGGCGACGGTGCGCGTGGCGACGCGGGTGGGGGCGGCGTCCTGGCCGGTGTCCTGGGAACTCATGCGTGAAGCCTAGCAGGGGCGGCGCGCGGGTCCACGAACGGACGTTCGCCCGACGAGGGCGCGCGGGAGTATGATCGGCGGCAT
>NZ_KI912635.1:86036-86265 GCF_000519345.1 Deinococcus pimensis DSM 21231 | reverse complement strand
CGCCGCGACGGGCGTGAGGTGGGAGCGCGCGAGGAAGCCGTCGCACTGCGCGAGCGCCTGCGGGTGCGAGTGGACGCGCCGCACGTCCTCCATTCTCGTGCCCCTGAGCGCGAGGAGGTTGTGGCGGACGCGCAGGGTGAGCTCGCGTTCGATGTGCAGGTCCGTGTCGAGCAGCAGGTCCACGGTGGCCTGCACGCTGCCAGCGAGGCTGTTCTCGACGGGGACGATG
>NZ_KI912635.1:85371-85936 GCF_000519345.1 Deinococcus pimensis DSM 21231 | reverse complement strand
TGCGAACGCGCCGCGCGCGAGGCGGTGGAGTTCCTCGGGGGGCTGGACGTCCTCGTGAACAACGCGGCGTACCAGGCGGCGTCGGGGACGTTCTTCGACATCGACCTCGCGGGGTGGCGGCGCACGGTGGACGTGAACCTCGGCGGGCCGCTGCTGCTGTCGCGCGCGTGCCTGCCTCACCTCGGGGAGGGCTCGGCCATCGTGCACGTGACGAGCGTGCAGGGCCAGCAGGCCGAGCAGGGCAACGTCGCGTACAACGCCAGCAAGGGCGGCCTGAACAACCTGACGCGCAGCATGGCCCTCGACCTCGCGCCGCGCGGGATTCGCGTGAACGCCGTCGCGCCCGGCGCGATCGCGACGGAGGGCCTCCTGAAGGCCGTCGCGGAGAGCGAGGACCCGGACGCGACCCGGCGCGACTACGAGGACCTGCACGCGCTGCGCCGCCTCGGGGAGCCGCGCGAGGTGGCCGAGTGCGTGTACTTCCTCGCGTCGCCCGCCGCGAGCTTCGTGACGGGCCACATCCTCAACGTGGACGGCGGCATGACCGCGAGCTTCATGATGGCGG
>NZ_KI912635.1:84666-85271 GCF_000519345.1 Deinococcus pimensis DSM 21231 | reverse complement strand
CCCTCGCCGTCCGCGAGGGCCGCGTCACCGCCGCCGCCGTGACGCGCGCGTACCTGGACCGCATCGAGACGCTCAACCCGGAGCTTCGCGCGGTGATCGAGGTGAACCCCGACGCGCTGACGGAGGCCGAGGCGCTCGACGCCTCCGGGCCGCGCGGTCCCCTGCATGGCGTGCCGGTCCTCGTGAAGGACAACGTGGACACGGCGGCGCCCCTGCACACCACGGCGGGCTCGTGGACGCTCGCGGGTCATCAGCCCGCGCAGGACGCGCCCCTGGTGGCACGTCTGCGCGCGGCGGGCGCGGTGATCCTCGGAAAGACGGCCCTGACGGAATGGGCGAACTTCACGACGATCGGGATGCCCAACGGCTTCTCCTCGCACGGTGGGCAGGTGCGCAGCGCGTGGGGCGAGGGTCTCGACGTGGGCGGCAGTTCGTCCGGGAGCGGCGTGGCCGTCTCGGCGCGCATGGCGCCCGTCGCGGTGGGCACCGAGACGTCGGGTTCGATCCTGTCGCCCGCGAGCAGCAACGGCGTGGTGGGCCTCAAGCCGACGCTGGGGTACGTGCCGCGCACGGGCGTGATTCCCATCGCGTCGAGTCAGGACACG
>NZ_KI912635.1:81841-84566 GCF_000519345.1 Deinococcus pimensis DSM 21231 | reverse complement strand
GGGAGGGGGCGCTCGCGGGAGCGCGGCTGGGCGTGGTGCGTTCCCTGTTCGCCCGGCTCGGCGCGGAGACGGTGGCCCTGCTGGACGCGGCCCTGGACGTGCTGCGGGAGGCGGGCGCGACGGTGGAGGACGTGGAGCTCCCGGCGCTCGACGAGCTCTCCACGGGCGGGCTGGAGGTGCTGATCTACGAGTTCAAGCGTGACCTCAACGCGTACCTCGCGGGCGTCACGAACGGCCCGAGCTCCCTGCGCGAGGTGATCGACCTCAACGACGAGAACCCGGAGCGCATCCCGCACGGTCAGGTGCTGCTGCTCGCGGCGGAGGCGACGTCGGGAACCCTCCGGGAGGCGTCGTACGTCCGGGCGCGCGAGCGGGACCTGCGCCTGTCGCGCGCCCAGGGTCTCGACCCGATGTTCGCGGGCGGCTTCACGGCGCTGCTCTCGCCGGGCAACTGGATGGCGGGGATCGGCGCGAAGGCGGGCTACCCCAGCGCGACGGTGCCGGTGGGCCGCGCGGGGAACGCGCCGGTCGGGCTGACCTTCACGGGCCCGAAGTGGTCGGACGTGACGCTGCTCTCGCTCGTCGCGGACTACGAGGCGCGGCGCGGCCCCTGGGAGGCGGCGAGATAGTCCCAGGAGACGGGGCGGCCCCGGCGCGAACCGGGGCCGCCTTCTCGCGGGGCGGGGTCAGAGGTACACGAAGGCGATGGTCTGCTCGCCGCTGAGGGTGGGCACGAAGCGTCCGTCCCAGCGGACCAGCTCGCGGTTGCCGTCCTGCAGGGTGACCTGGCCGCGCGGGAGGCTCGCGCCGAAGTCCTTGCTCCACTGCACCTTGAGGATGTTGCGGCCCTCGCGGAGGTAGGGGGTGACGTCGCGACGCTCGAACGAGGCGTAGTCGCCGAGACCGTGCCCGTTGAGGGTGAGGCGCACGAGGCCCTTGACGACGAAGGCGCTGAGGATCGCTTCGCCGATGGCGTCGTCGTTGCGGACGATGGCGACGTTGAGGGCGCCGTGCGGAGGTTTGAGGGCGCCGTCGAGGGTGTAGCGGAACAGGACCTGCGCGCGGTTGCCGTCGAGACGGATGAAGGTGAAGGCGGCGCGGCGGTTCACGCCGGTCCAGCCGATGCGGACGGCGTTCGCGCCGGGGTCGAGGAGGTCGTTGAGTTCGAGGAGCGTGCGGGCCTCGCCGTTGAAGCGGTAGAGCTTCGTGCCGAAGACGGCGCGCAGTTCCGCGCCTCCCGTGTCCACGGACAGCACGTACCGGGGCGGTGCGGGGGTCCGGACGGCGACCTTGCGGACCGTGGCGGGCCTCGCCGGGCTCTTCTTGGGCACGGCGGGGGCGGCCACGGCGGGCGCACACAGACAGAGGAGGGACATCGCGAGGCGTTTCAACGGCTTCATGGTAGAGTCCGATTCCTTAGTTTTCGATGAAGGTTTAAGGTTGTATTAAGGCGAGTGAAGTCTTTTACAGACGCACGACACACTACATTGTGGGCTTCATGAATGGTCCGCGTGAGCGTCGCTTGAGGGACGACACAAGACAACGAGACTTCGTGCTGGGCACACGTCCCACGAGGACACGCGCGCTACGGTTGCCCCATGACCGCCGAAGACACCCCTCCCGAGTTCGGCCTCGTCTGCGTCACCACCTCCGAGGCGGTCCGCTTCCGAACCATCACGCGCACCAACTACCTCAAGCTCGACGAGACCGCCCGCCACGCCAAGCTCACCCTGCTCTACCGCGAGAACTACGAGCGGCTCCTGCGCGCCCTCGACTTCTGCCGTGCGCGCGGCATCCGCCTCTACCGCATGACCTCCCAGCTCTTCCCCATGAGCGACCTCGAGGACGGCATCGGCGCGCAGGTCCTCGCGGACCTCGCGCCCGAACTGCCCGAGGTCGCGCGCCGCGCCGAGGCGTACGGCATCCGCGTCGTCGTGCACCCCGACCAGTTCGTCGTGCTCAGCAGCGACAGCGAGGACGTCGTCCGCAACAGCGTCCTCGTGCTCGGCCAGCACGCCCGCAACCTCGACCTGATGGGCCTCCCGCGCAGCCACTGGAGCGTCGTCCTCATCCACGGCGGCAAGGGCGGACGCTCGGACCGCCTCGTCGAACGCGTCCCCGACCTGCCCGCGAACATCCGCGCGCGCCTCGCGTTCGAGAACGACGAGCACGCCTACGGCTCCGCCGAGATCCTCGACGTCTGCACCCGCACCGGCCTGCCCTTCGTCTTCGACGCGCACCACCACGTCATCAAGGAACACCTCACGGACTACGACGACCCCAGCGTCACGTACTACACCGAGGCGGCGCGCGGCACGTGGAGCCCGCCCGACTGGCAGGTCGTGCACCTCAGCAACGGCCGCGAGGGCATCCTCGACCGACGTCACAGCGACCTCATCGACGTGATGCCCGCCTCCTACCACGGCGTGCGCTGGATCGAAGTGGAAGCCAAGGGCAAGGAGGACGCCATCCAGGCCCTGCAGGAACGCTACCGGCCCGCGCCCTGACCGCCCGCCGGGGCTTCCGCGCCCTCGAACACCTCCGGCGCCAGGTCCGGGAACTCGTCCCGCAGTTCCCGGGCGAGCCGCCGCAGTCCCCACAGCTCCGAGCGGCGGTGACCAAGCGCCACGACGCCCATCCCCAGCTCACGCGCCCGCGTCCGCGCGCCCGGACGGAACTGCCCCGTCACCAGCACCCGCGCGCCCCCCTCGAACGCCGCGTCCAG
>NZ_KI912635.1:80970-81741 GCF_000519345.1 Deinococcus pimensis DSM 21231 | reverse complement strand
AGCGCGGCGACCCCGCTGCGCTGCGATTCGGACGCGGCCCTCACGGCGGCGGAGTACGCGGCGGCGCAGGCGACGGTGGAGGGCTACAACGCCACCATCCGCGAGCTCGCGGCGGCGCGCGGGATGCTGGTGTTCGACGTGAACGGCGTGCTGGCGCAGCTGCGCGGACGGCCCCTGATCCCGTCGGCGTCCGCGCCCTTCGGGTCGAGCTTCAGCCTCGACGGCGTCCACCCCAGCGCCAGCACGCACCGCCGCTTCGCGTTCGAGCTCGCGCGCTTCATCAACGCGAACTTCGGCACGAACCTGCGGACGTGGTGAGGGGTTATTCCTCGGGTTCGGCGGAGCGCGGGTAGGACCCGATGACCTTCACGAAGCTCGCGCGGCGCAGCACCCCCACGAGGGCGGAGGCGATGGCGGGCTCGCGCGCGTCGCCCTCGAAGTCCACGTGGATGAGGTAGCTCCACGCGCGGTCACGGCGGGGCCGAGACTCGATCTTCGTCATGTTCAGCCCGCGCAGCTCCGCGAGGGTCTCCACGAGGAAGCCGGGCGTGTGACGCACCGCGAACACCAGCGACGTCTTGTAGGGCGCGCCCGGCACGTACGGCGGCTCCTCGCGGGAGAGCACGAGGAAGCGGGTGTAGTTGAAGTCCATGTCCTCGATGCCCTCGGCGAGCACGTCGAGGCCGTAGAGTTCCCCGGCGCGGCGCGACGCGATGACGGCCTCGTCGTGGGCGCCGCGCCGCACGAGTTCCTCGGCGGCGCCCGCCGTGT
>NZ_KI912635.1:58719-80870 GCF_000519345.1 Deinococcus pimensis DSM 21231 | reverse complement strand
CGCGCCGCGCCAGCCGAGCTCCCGCGCGAGCGCGTCGTTCCAGCCCGTCGTCAGCCGCCGATCGAACCCGTCGTGCGAGCACGCGACCGCCACGCCCGGCAGTCCCTCGCCGAGACGGTACACCCGGTGCAGGAACGCCGCGTCCAGCCCGGCGTCCGGCGGCACGTCCACGGGATCGAGCGCCAGCCCGAACCGCCGCACGTCCAGCTCCCCGGCGGGCGCGCGCCACACCACCCGCCCCTCCCGCTCACCCAGCCGCCTCGCCAGCCACGACGTCAGATCCTCCCAGCGCGCCATGCGGACACCGTACCCGCCCCACGTGAGGAACCCTTGACCCTCTCCCGCCCCGCCGCTACGATGCAGGGACTCGCGAAGCGGCGAGCATGGGCGGTTGGCTCAGCGGTAGAGCGTTCGCCTTACAAGCGAAGGGTCGGGGGTTCGAATCCCTCACCGCCCACCAGGAAAACCCCGTCAAAGACGGGGTTCCTTCCTTGTACCACGGACCCAACTCACGCTCCGCCTCCGAGCCGTGACCAGACGTCGCCCGAGCTGACGCACGTCCCTCGAACAGGCGAAGTTCACGTACCTCGACACCGCCTTTCGACGTCGGGCTCGTGAGCGCCCTTCCCGGCGCAGCGGCCAACCACCTCCGGACGTCCTGGACCACGCCAGATTTTTCCGCCGCGGAACAAGCCGGCCCCTGTCCACTCCTCGCTCCTGTCGTGGGGCGCCAGCGCGACCACGAGCTCGCGTTCCGCGAAACGGGCTTCCCGTCGACCTTCGGGGCCTGCGCTGCACCAGGACCGACGATCCTCTCCACGTCGAATTCCTCGAGTCGGGTCTTCCCGGTCTGCTCCATCAGCCGACGCGGGCCAGCGGCACCCCGGATTCCGCGGTGGGCGCGAGCCCGTGATGCCACGCCCACAGTGCCGCCTGGACGCGAGTGTGCACACCGAGTGAGACGTACACGAGTGAGATGTGGTTTCGCACCGTCTTCTCGGAAAGATCGACCTCCAGGGAGATCTGGTAGTTCGTCAGTCCCCGGGCGAGCAACATGAGGATCTGCACCTGTCGTTCCGTGAGGCCGACGGCGGTGAGATCATGGCGGACGGTTCGGTCGTGCATGCTGCCCTCCTGGGGTCGGTGCGTTCAGGCTCTGGGGACGACGAGTTCGATGCGGTGCCGGACACCGCGTTTGGCGAGGACGGCGGAGACGTGCACCTTGACGGTCTTGTAGGCGATCCCGAGTTGCCTGGCGATTTCGGCGTTGCTCCAGCCCTTGCGGAGGTAGAACAGCACCTCCCGTTCGCGGGACGTCAGGTGCGGGTCCTGGTCGTGCTCGACGAGCTGAAGGAGGAATGCCGGTTCCGCCCAGGTGTGGCCGTCTCGTACGCGTCTCAGTGCGTGGACGAGCGTCTCCGGGTCTGCTTGCGAGGAGACGTAGCCGCGGTAGCCGAGACGCAGCAGATCACGCAGTTCGGCGGGATGCGTGAGCGGGTGGACGAGCGCGATCGTGGGCAGCGTGGGGGTGTCCAGGGTGCGCGAGAGGGTGGTGTGGAAGTCACGCAGGCAGAGGTGTGCGCCCTCCGGACTGGTCTGGAGGATGAAGCCATGCGGTTCGAGGAGTCGATGCAGGCTGGCGGCGAGCAGCCGGTGGTCGGTGTCCAGCCAGAGGATGTGTGGCATGGTCTCCTCCTTGTTCGCGTGAGTGAGCACGGTCGTGGGAGGTCTGTCGTGAGGCCGCCGGTGCGTCGTTTGTCCTGCGTCGTGCGGTGTGTCTGCTCATCCCTGCTGTGAAAAACCTTACGGCTGCATTCAGGCTATGCGGCACAAAACCGTAATGTATGCAAACTTCCGGTATGTCCCTATGTGCAAGGCACATGATTCACTCAAAAAATGAAGGGCCATCGCGACGACGTGGAGCTCACGCACGGGACGTGCCCATCCCGGTTGAATGGCACGCCGTCACGTTCACGACCCAGAGCATGACCACCCGGACCGACGCGCCATGTGCGGAGGAAAAGGTGTGCGTCCAGGGTCTAGGACCAGCGACGTAGCCAAGCAGGACCTTCGCCCGTTGTGCCGACCGTCACGAATCCACACGATGAAGATCGGATCAGCTTCAACCCATCACACCGTCAACCCACACTCAGCGACGGCGCTCAACCTCTCCTCCGGCCCACACCCCTCTCAGGAGGTCCACATGCCCGAGGCAAGACCACGTCAGGAGCGTACGACCGCGACATCCGACCAATCGCCTCGCCGACCGGCGAGGCTCACCGACGTCACCCCGCCCTCGAGTCACGTGTGCACCCAACGAGGACACTGCCGATCTCCCTGCGCTTCCACCCTCGACCGCGTCACCTTCGAGCCCGAACACGCCCCGACCAGCCAGGTCACCCCCGAGGAGAACCGCTGATGCGAACCCCTGCGTGCACGACCACCACCCGCGCAGCCCGTCACGCCCTCACCCTCACCATCGGGCTGCTGCTGCTCAACGCCTGCAGCACCAACACCACCTCGGGCGGCGCCACCGAGCCCGCCCCCGTCGAGGCGCTCGGCGTCAAGGACGTCGATCGTCCGCTCAACCTCGTCCCTCTGCCCGTCATCGGCGGCATCGGCGACGTCAACTACAACGACCGTACGCAACTCGCCAAGGTCGTCCTACTTGGGAAGGCCCTCTTCTGGGACCAGCAGGTCGGCGAGTACCGGGAGTACATCTCCACCGACCCGCTCACCAAGGCCATCACCGCGTCCGGAGTCAAGACCGGCATGGCCTGCGCCTCCTGCCACTTCTCCGCGGGCGCGGACAACCGTGGCGTCAACAACACCGTCTCCGTCACCGTGGACGGCCTCACGAGCCAGGTCAAGTCCGTGGGCTCGGAAGGCGTACCGAAGCTGACCTACAATGGTCGGTACGCTGCCGACGGCAAGATACCCAGCGACGTGACGACCGACACCGACGACGTCTGCACGTCCGTCGACACCTCCCCGCGGCAGATCACCGGCGCGCAGGCACCGTCCGCCATCATCGCCGGGTACAACTACCTGCAGTTCTGGAACGGTCGCGCACACAACAACTTCAACGGCCTCAACCCGTTCGGCAGCACCGCCAACGGCGGCGACACCGTGTTCGATTCCGGCCAGTACACCACGAACTCCAGCCTCGCCTCCCAGGCAAACGGCCCCGCCAACAGCGACGTCGAGATGACCTGCGCGGGGCGCGACTGGAGCAACCTCGGATGGCGTCTGCGCAACAAGCGCGTGCTTGCCAAGCAGGACATTGATCCCAACGACAGCGTTCTCGGTCAGGGCGCCGTGATCCCGAACGTCAGAAACCTCACCTACTACGACCTCGTTGCGAACGTCTACGGCTTGCAGGTCGCCGTCAACCCGAATACCTGGACGAACTTCGGACGCCTCTGGGGACAGGCCGTGCAGGCGTACGAGCGCAGCCTCAACTCCGACCAGACTCCCCTCGACAAGTACCTCGCCGGCGCGTCCAGCGCCCTCAACCTCGACTACACCTCCACCAGATTCGGCAAGGGCAACGCCCTGCGCGGCTTCGGCGTCTTCAAGGGCAAGGGCTCGTGCACCGACTGCCACTCCGGCCCCGAACTCACGGACGCCAGCGTCAACTTCGTCCTCGTCAAGGGCCTGATCAACGAGGACGGCGGCGACCAGGGCTTCCACGACATCAACTCCTTCCCGGAGCAGGCCGACGCGGGCCGTGCCTCGACGGGCCCCAAGGGCGTCACGTTCTCCGAGACGATGCGCAAGGACCCGACCAACACCGCCGACGTCGGCGCGCACAAGACGGCGCCCCTGCGCAATGTCGGCCTCACCGCCCCGTACTTCGCGCACGGCAACGCCGACACCCTGGAGGACGTCGTCGAGTTCTACAACTCCGCCGGCACGATCCTCAACGGGCAGAAGGTCCCCTGGCGCAACGCGAGGCTCGCCTCACGCCTCAAGCAGCTCAGCCTCGGCACCCAGGACAAGGCCGACCTCGTCGCCTTCCTCAAGCTCGGCCTCACCGACGACCGCGCCGCGCGGGACGCCGCGCCCTTCGATCACCCATCCCTCACCATCCCCGGCGGCAGCGTCAAGCTCATCGACGCGACGGGCAAGTTCGGCCGTCCCAATCCCTGACCTTCGCTTCGCGCTCCCCATGAGGCCACGATGGACATCAGCGTGATCGGCATCAACCACCGCAGCGCCCCCCTCGACGCGCAGGAGCACGCCAGCGTCGACCCGGCCGACGCACCGCTCCTCAACCGCGCCCTCCACGCGTACGCCGAGGAGGTCATGCTGCTCGCTACCTGCGGCCGCACCGAGATCTACCTCGCGGGCCAGGCGGACCTCCGCGCGGTCCACGCGTCCCTGTGGCCGCACCTGAAGCCCGCCCACACCTACCACTTGCGCGGCGAGGCCGCCGCCCGGCATCTCTACCGCGTCGCCGCCGGACTCGACAGTCCCGTCCTCGGCGATGGGCACATCCTGCGTCAGCTCAAGCGCGCCTGGGCGGACGCCCGGGCGGCGGGCAGCATCGGCGCGCGTCTCAACCGGGCCACGCAGGGCGCCCTCGCCGTCGGCAAGGCCGTCCGTACCCACACCTCGCTCGGCACGCATGGCGTCAGCCTCGGGTACGCGACCGGCACGCTCGCCCGTCAGGTGCACGGCGACCTCCACCACGTCGACGCCCTCGTCGTCGGCGCCGGCGACGTCGCGCAGCAGGTGATGCGCCAGCTGCACCTGAGGCGCGTCCGGACCCTGCACGTCGCCAACCGTACCCTCGAACACGCCACCCGCGCTGCCGCGCGCTTCGACGCGCAGGTCCATCCTCTCGACGCCCTCACGGAAGTCCTGCCGCGCGTCAACCTCGTCGTCACCGCCCTTCGAACGTCCGCTCCGATCATCCGCACGCAACACCTGCGTTCCTGGCCGCCCCGCACGCCCGTCGTCCTGATCGACCTGTGCATGCCGCGCGCCATCGAGGCGACCGCGAGCACCCACGCGAACGTGACGTCGTTCAACCTCGACGACGTCCACCACGTCATCAGCGGCGTCCATGCCGAACGCGCGCGCGACGTCCCGCACGCGGAGGCTCACGTGGAGCGCGGCCTGCACGCCCTGCGGCACTGGACGGAGCAGCGCGCCGCACGTCGCGTCCGCGGCAGCGACACCACGCTCGAGCTGGCGCTCGGTTGACCGCGTCGCTCGTCGATCCCGCACCTCCGCCACGGCACCCACCCGTCCTTCGACGCGCACGCCGACCTTCCGGTCGCGGCGGCGCTCCACGTGCGCGGCCCTCCGCCGCAGCAGGAGACGCCCGTGAAAACACCCACCACTGTCGCGCTGGCCCTTGCCCTTCACGCCACGATCCTCGTCGGCTGTGCCCGAACGCCCGGCCCCTCGCCCAGCACCTCTCGACTTCCGGCGGCACCACCACAGGCTGCGGCCGAACCCTCCGCGCCGCAGCTCACCCCGACGGCGGTGTCCAGCGGCAACCTCGACGGCGCCGGCACAGGCAGTGGCAACAACCACCTCTTCGTCCTCAAGCCGCTTCCGCAGGGCTTCACGGCCCCCACGACCTTCTCCGGCACGTTCGATTCCGCCGCCGGCCCGCAAGTCGACATCTGCGAACTTTCCGGCACACGGACGGGCGGTGCGTCGGACAAGACCCGCGTCTGCAGCACCGTCCAGGGCGCCTATCACCCACCACTCGTCTCGAACATCACCGGCAACCCCTACCGGTTGAAGTGGGACACACGGTCCAGCGCGAGCATCACGGGCGGGAAGGACTTCCGCTTCAGGTTCCTCTCGAAAGGATTGCCCATCGGTTTCGTCGACGTCGGGGTCTACCCGAAAGGGCAGCGTCCCACGGGAACGGCCCTGACGAGGTACAACGGGTTCATCCTGGTCGAGCAGGAAAGCACGCTCGACCTGCAGTTCCGCATCGAGATCGGCGCGACCGCCGTCGCCGCCACGGACGCGGACACCCTGGAATTCGGGACCGTCCGACTGCGTGGCACCAACGACACGTCCCCGCCGACCCTCACCCGGACCGTGACCCTCAGCAACGCCGGGAACACCGAACTGACCGGCATCACGTTGAACGTGACCGGCACCAACGCGGGAGACTTCACTCTTCCCGCCACAGCCCCATGTACCCAGCCGATCGTCAACAGCGCGACGGCCACGGGCGGCGCCGTCACCAGCTGCGGCATCAACGTCACCTTCACGCCCAAGGCGGCGGGGGTCCGGGGAGCCTCGCTCGTCATCCAGTCCAGAACGCCTGACGCGCAGAAGGTCGTCACGCTGTCCGGGCTCGGTCAGTCGGACGTCCCGCCCACACCCAGCAACCCCCCGGCGGACGGACGGCTGATCACGGTGTTCCCCGCACGAAGCATGGTCGTCCTCGACAAGTTCCCCGCGAACCAGCTCGTCACCGTTCGTGTCACACACGCCGCCGGCGCCGTCGGGAGCAACCGTACGGCCACGGTCATCACCAACGCCGCGGGCTTCGCCGAGGTGAACCATCCTGGTGGTGCCTGCTGGAGCGGCGGAACGCCGTTCATCCAGCCGGGCGACACCATCGAGGCGGCGACGTCCGTATCGATCGACCAGCTCACGGTCGCGGACGTCAACCTGACGAGTCTGCCCGTCGCGACCCTCATCTCCGACCCCACGACGACGGACCCGAAGTTGTACGACGTCGACCTGCGTGCGAGCGTGGCCACGGCCCTCGTGAATACCGCGACCCCGGGTCCGGCAGGGCTGGAGGTACGCATCGTCGACACGAGCAACACCCGGTTCGACAAGAACCAGCGCCGCGACCTTCGCGCCTCCGGCGACCCCGCCGCCCTCGACGACGAGGCCGACCTCGTCAGGGTCGGAGCCATCGACGGCACACACGACAAGTGGGTCGCGACCTTCCACAACCTCGACGAGCACGACGTGAACCTGATCATGGCCAGCACGGGCATTCCACGGGTGATGTGGCTCGGCACCAACCCCGCCGCCGGCAACGAGGTGACCATCCACGAAGCAGGCACGGGCGTCACGCCGGAAGCTCTGGCGGGCTGCAACGCCCCCTTCGAAGGTCCCAGCGTCACGGTCAGTCCCGTCGAACTGTCGCTCCTCGCGCCGAGCTCAACGAGCGTCGCCTCCGGAACGCTGACCGTGCAGAACACCGGCGGCATGCCGATTTCCCTCTCGCTCGACGGGCTCACCGGCAGCTCCACCTTGAAGCAGACGGCAACCACCTGCAACGCGAAAGCGCCGCTCGACCTGAAGGCCAGCTGCAGCATTGACGTCACGTTCAGCCCGAACAACGTCGCCGGACCGTACCTGGCCTTCGTGACGGTGAACTCCCAGTCTCCCGCAGGACCACAACGCGTGCCGGTCACCGGCCGGGTGGTGGCGCCGCCCACCGCCGACGGGAAACAGCTGTTCCTCGCACCCAACACGCACAACATCTTCGTCTTCCCCGGGCGTTCGATGGTCACCGCTGAGAAGTACCAGCCCGGCGAGGTCCTGACCGTGCAGGTCTTCCGCAACGGCAGCCTCAAATACAAGGCCGACAACGTCATCGCGGGTCCGGACGGTACCGCGGAGGTCAACCACCCCGGTGGAGCCTGCTGGACGTCATTCACCCCGTACCTCCTGCCCGGAGATCAGATCAGGGTGCTGGGCAGCACGTCCTACGAAGCGACGACCATCCAGGACGTGAAGCTCGACCTGACTTCCGGTGGGCGCGCGACGAGCCGGTCGGGCAACACGGTCACGGTCACGGGCACCTACGATCCGGCGCTGAACCCCGCCGCGCTGGAAGTCCGCATCGTCGATTCGAGCAACACCCGCTTCCAGGTCAACGGACGACGTGACCTCCGCGCGCCCGGCGCGGGGACGCTCGCCCTCACCGCCCCCGCCTTCACGGGCAGCTTCACGCTGAACACCTTCGACGCGAACCTCGCCACGGCGGACACGGCCATCGCCCGCGTCGCCTGGCTCGGCACGAACCCTGCCGCCGCGAACGAAGCGACCCTGATGGAGGCGGGCGCGGGCATCACCCGGGACCCCATGCCGGGCTGCGCGGCGACCGCGCCCCTCGATCCGCCACCGACCCCGTAATCGAACGCTTCCCGCTCGATGCGACCTCGAGCGTCACCGCGGACCCTGCCGGACCGGCAGGGTCCGCGGTGACGCTCGTGGACGTTCACAGAGCGTCAGGGCCACCTCCGAGTCCGCTAGGTCCCGGGTCCTATAGACGCGCGGCGCGGTAGACCCGATGATGACGTCAACTTCACCTTCTCTTCAGGTGCAGAGGGCGCGCCGGACGTTCGTCATCGCGTCCGAACAACGCCGAGACCATCAGACGTTCCGCCGCGAGGGCGGTGAACGTCACCCTGCTCGCGTCCTCCCCGGAATACCGAAGGTGCGCCATGTCCATCCGTGCCCGTCACGCCCGTCCATGCCGCCGTCCGTACGCCGCCCGCCTGACGCTCACGCTCGGCGGCGCCCTGCTCGCCGGGTGCGCCACCACACCCCACGAACAGACGTCCTCCCCGGCCGCCGCCCCCCTCGCGCTGTCCGGCGAGCCCCTCCCGCTCGGCGCGGTCCCCATCCCCAGGATCCAGAACAGCACCATCAAGAACCAGCAGGCCGCCGTCCGGCTCGGCAAGGCCCTGTTCTGGGACGTTCAGGTCGGCAGTGACGGCAAGACCGCGTGCGCGTCCTGCCACGCCGTCGCCGGTGCGGACGACCGCACCTTCAACATCGTCAATCCCGGCCCCAACGGCATCTTCGAGGCCACCTCCGGACCGGACCAGCCGTTCGACTTCAGCCTCGACGACACGCCCGACGCGGACCCCTTCGACCACAAACGCCCGGCAGGGGACGACATCCTCGGCTCGCAGGGCGTCGTGCAACGCGTCTTCCGCGCCGTCGGAACCGACCCGACCAGCGACCCCGTCGACGTGTGCGACGCGCCTCCCACCACTCGGCTCGGCCTCTTCGGCACCGCCCGGCAGGTCACTGGACGCAATTCGCCCACCGTGATCGGCGCCGTCCACAACCGCCAGCAGTTCTGGGACGGACGCGCGCACGACGTGTTCAACGGCTTCAACCCCTTCGGTGTCACCGCCAACGCCGACCTCACCAGCAGCGGGTACGACGCGCGACGCTTCCGACCGGACGGCAACATCAACAATATCGATCGCTCCGCCAAGAAATTCATCATGGCGGGTGGAAGCCTCGCGTCACAGGCGGTCGGGCCGATCAACAACGACGTCGAGATGGCCTGCGAGGGCCGCCGCACCAATGGCCGGAACGGCCTCGCGGAGAAACTCCTCCGAAGGACGGCGCTCGCGCGGCAGAAGGTCGACCCGAAGGACGGCGTGCTCGGCACGCTCGCCCGAAGCGACCGCGGCCTGAAGGTCACGTACAGGCAGATGATCGAGGACGCCTTCATCGGCACCGTCTCCGCCGACCCCCTCACGTACTTCACCGTGGTGTTCGGAGAGGCCGTCGACGCGTACGAATCGACCCTCGTCCCGACCGACACACCCTTCGATCGGTACCTCGCCGGGGACCTCACCGCGATGACCGACCAGCAGAAGGCGGGCTACATGACCTTCAAGGGCCGCGGGAACTGCATGTCCTGCCACGCCGACAGCGAACTCACCGACGCCAGCGTCCGGTACGCGGCCCTACACGGCCTCGTCAACGAGGACGGCGGAGACCAGGGCTTCCACCGCCTCGGCGTCACGCCCGCCGCGGTCGACCCGGGACGCGCGGGCGCCCCGACGGGCGGACAGACCTTCTCGATGTCGAAAGCACCGGCGGACGTCGGCGCGTTCAAGACGCCCGCGCTGCGCAACGTCCGCCTCACCGCGCCGTACTTCCACGACGGTAGCGCCGCCACCCTGCACGACGTCATCGACTTCTACGAACGGGCAGGCGCGTCCAGTGACCCGACCATCGCGAGTCAGGTCAAACGTGTCAAACTCGAAAGCGCCGATCACGACGCCCTCGAGGACTTCCTCGCGAACGCCCTGACCGACTGCCGCGTGGTCCGTCAGAGCGCGCCGTTCGATCATCCGGAGTTGAACGTCCCGAACGGTCGCGCGCTGCCCGCCGTCGGCGCTTCCGGCGTCGCCACCTCCTGCTGAGTGCCCGTCATTCTCCGTCACACGACGTCGTCCGTGTCGAGCCGCAACGGCAGCCGCGCCTTCACGGTCGTGCCGTCCGGACCGGACTTCACCTCGAACGTTCCACCGAGACTGCGGGTTCGTTCCTCCATGCCCACCAGACCGAGGTGCTCCCCGCCACGCGCCGCGAACACGTCGAACCCCGGACCGCCATCCGACACTTCCAGGTACAGGTCCTCGCCCTCCGTGCAGGCATGCACGTGCTGCTTCATCCCGCCAGCATGCCGGTACGCGTTGGTGAGGGCCTCACGGATGATGCGGAACGCCGTCATCTTCACGGGGAGCGGTACTCCACCCGGAACGTTCCCGAGATTCACCTCCACCACCGTTCCCGTGCGGCGCCGGTGGTCACGCGCGGCACGCTCGATGGTCTGCCTGAGGTCCAGATGCTCCAGTTCGGGCAGCCGAAGTTCCGCCGTGATGGTCCGCAGTTCGTGCATCGCGTGCTGAAGCGTGTCCTTGAGCACCCCGACGTCCCGCTGCGCCTGGGCCCGCTCGACCGGCTCAAGGTGCCGTACGTGCATGTCGATTCGTTCGAGCCGCAGCAGCGCGTACCCGAGCTCCTGCGCGGGGCCGTCATGCAGTTCGCTGGACATGCGCCGCACGAACCGCTCGTTGAGGGCGCTGCTCCGGGTCGCCGCGAGCCGCACCCGATCGTGAAGCTGCGCGTTGAGCGCGACGAGCGCGTCGAGCTGCGCGACCTGTACCGTCAGCTCCCGCTGCTGCCGGGTGATGGTGTCGCTGCCGCGCCGCACCAGCCCGGACAGCAACAGGTACGTGGCGATCGTCGCGAGCGCCACCACCCCCCACGTCTGCCACTGCGCCGAGCGAATGTCGCGTTCCAGCGCGTCGACCGCCTGGTAGAACTCGGCCACGGCAATCACCCGGTCACCTTTGTCCGCGCGGATCGGCGCGTACGTCTCGATCAGCCGGGCGAAGCGCCTGCCCTCACTGACGTTCTCCACGTCGTCCAGGTCGCTGAAGCTCGACACGACCTCACCACGCCACGCCCGGGCCTGCTCATCCTTGACGGGGAACACCCGACCCGCGTTTTGACCGTACAGCTGCCGCCCCCCTGGCGCCCACAGCTTGATGCTGACGATCTCCTGCTCCAGCGCGCTCCTGCTGAGCACCTGCCGGACCGCGCGCGCCTCGTCCTCGGGCAGTCGACCCTGCCGGTCGAGGGCCTGCAGGTGCGGCGCGACGAAATTCTCCACGTACAGCGCCGCGGTGACCCCGGCGCGGTGCACCACACGCTCACGAATCTGATGCCCGAGCCACCACCCGACCGTCACGCCGCTCAGCAGCAACACCACGAAGCTGCTCAGCGCGTACATGCCGGCGAGGCTCCACGCTCCACGCGTCGCCCCGCGCGTTCCCCGCGACTCCGGACGAACCGCCATGGTCCATTCTCCCAGACGCTCCGGGCTCACGCATCCGACGTTCGTCGGGTCGTCCTCCGCTCCGCCCGCACCACGATTGTCGCATCATGAAGCATGACGTCACGCACCACGTGCCGCACTCACCACCGCACCCGTGTCAGGAGGGGGTGCGCGTGAAGTCCGACGTCATCCGCGTGGTCGTCGTGGACGACCACCCCCTGTTCCGTGACGGCGTCGTCATGACCTTACAGCACGAATCCGACATGCACATCGTCGGTCAGGGCGGCAGTGCCGCCGACGCGATCCACCTGGCGACCACCGTCGCCGCCGACGTGATGCTGCTCGACCTGAACCTTCCCGGCGGCGGCATCCACGCCCTCAGGGAGGTCACGCGGTCCAACCTCGTCACGCGCGTGGTGATGCTCACCGTCAGCGAGGACGAGGCGGACGTGCTCGCCGCCCTGAAGAACGGCGCGCGCGGCTACGTCATCAAAGGCGTCACCGGACCGGAACTGCGCGACACCGTCCGCTCCGTCCACGCTGGCGAGGTGCGCATCACACCGGTGCTCGCGAGCGGGTTGCTCTTCGAGCTCGCCGGCGTCCCCCGGGGCCCCTCGACGGACCCGCTCGACGAACTCACCTCACGTGAACGGCAGATCCTCGAGGGCGTCGCGGCGGGGCACAGCAACAAGGAAATCGCGCGCGATCTCGGACTGACCGAGAAGACCGTCAAGCACTACATGACCAGCGTCCTGCAGAAACTCCAGGTGCGCAACCGAGTCGAGGCGGCGCTGCTCGCGCAACGCGAACGCCGCCGTGAACGCTGACACCGATGGACCTGTCGGGCGGAGTCGGGATCGGCGCACGGAGGCAGGGTCAGGAGCACCTGACGCTCGACGTGACGTGCCGTCAGCCCTTGGTCGCCTTGACCGGCGCGCACACGGGGATGACGGTCAGGTCCGCGGCGTCGTGCACGTTGATGTACGCGCCCGCGTCCCCCGCGATCTTCGTCGTGGTCGTCTGTACGCTCACGCTGGCGTTGCCCTGCGCGTCCGCCGTGAACGCCGGGAAGCCCACCGTGACCGGCCCGTTCGACGCGCACGGGTCCGTGCTGGAGTCCGGCCCGAACGCGTGGTAGTGCGCGGCGTACGCCCTGTTCGGCGTGAGGCCCGTCAGGTTGAGGGTCGTGGTGACGTTCCCGTAGATGTCCGTCGTGACGGTCGCGGCGCCCGCCGCGTTCGGGTCCGCCGGCACGGGGTTGTGCCGGAACGCCAGCGTGCGCGGCGTCATCATGCAGCCCCCGAGCAGCAGGGTCGTGACGAGCGCGAGACCAAGACGTGATGCGTTCATGTGTGCCTCCCTTTACTGGCCCGTCACGGTGATCGTGGCGGTCATGCCCTCGTGGTACGAGCAGTAGTACGTGTACGTGCCCGCCTTGCCGAACGTGAAGCGGTAGGTGTCGCCACCTCGCAGGTCCGGAGAGCGGAACTCGCCCTGCGTGGCGATGACGTTGTGGATGGCGCGGCCCTCGTGCCGCCACTCCACGGTCGTGCCGACCTTCACGGTGAGCGCGACCGGGGTGAAGGCGTTGTCCCCGATCCGCACCGCCTGCGTGGTGACGGTCGGAGCGTCGGTGCCCGGCAGGTCGCGCGCCGTGCTCGTCGCGGGCGCGTTCGCCGGAGCGCCGGTCAGGGTGACCGCGCAGAGCGGGATGACGGTCAGGTTCGCGGCGTCGTGCACGTTGATGTACGCGCCGGCCACGCCGGCCAACCGTGAAGCGGGGGCGCGCAGGGTGACGATCGCTGCGCCGTGCGTGTCCGCCTCGAAGGACGGGAAGCCCAGCGTGACGGGACCGTTCGAGGCGCAGGGATCACCTCGAGTCCCGGCGGGCAGCGCGTGGTAGTGCGCGGCGTACGCCCTGTTCGGCGTGAGGCCACGCAGGGTCAGGACCGTTTCGGTCGTGTCGCCCTCCAGCAACCGCACTCGCGCGGTGCCTGCCGCCTTCGGGTCGACCGTGGTGAGGTTGTGCCTGAACATGAAGGTGCGGGCGGTCGGGGTCTGTGCGGACGTCAGCGCGAGACCGCCGAGGATGAGAACGATCCCGAAGAGCCGGGCGGGTCGGTACGGCATGGTGGCGTCTCCTTCACCCGCAGATACGCGCGTGAAGGACCGCCGGATGTCACGACGCGCACGACCACCGGATCATTGAGTCGTGATGAAGGCCCGCGCAGGCGCGGCACCTTCACGTCATGACGGGACGCTTCGCGTGGCCTCCTCGATGACGTGGCGTTCCTCCTCGGTCAGCAGGGGCCTCGTGGAGGCCCGCACGTTTTGCTCCACCTGCTCGGGCGTCTTGCCGCCCGGAATCGCGACGGACACCGCCGGGTGGTCCAGCACGAACCGCAGGGCCAGCTCGCCCAGCCCACGGTCCTCCGAGGCGAGCGGACGGAGACGGTCCACCACGTCCAGTTGCTCGCGGAACCACGCCTCGCGCGGCCAGCCGTGCCGCACGTCCCCTTCCGTGAAGGTCGTCCCGGCCGTGAACTTCCCGGTGAGCATGCCCATGCGCAGGGGGCCTCGGACGACCACGCCGATGCCGCGCTCCTGGCAGGAGGGCAGGATGTGCCGCTCGGCGGCGCGGTTGAGCAGACTGTAGTCGAGCTGCACGACGTCGAGCGTCCCGTCCCGGTCGAAGCGGCGGACGTACTCGGGGTCGTCGGTGCTGACGCCGGTCGCGCGGACGCGCCCCTCCGTCTTGAGCCGCGCGAAGGCCGTGAGGAACGCTTCGGTTTCACGCTCGTCGTTCCACCAGATGTGATCGAAGTACACGTCCACGTAGTCCGTACCGAGCCGCCGCAGGCTCGCCTCGAACGCCTCCACGACCTTCTCGGGCCGGTCGTACACCGGCTCACGCTTCGGGTCACGGTGATGGCCCATCAGGCCGCCTTTGGTGGCGACGACGATTCGGTCGCGGCGGCCCCTGAGGACGCGCGCGACGAGTTCCTCGCTGTGACCCGCGCCGTACACGTCGGCGGTGTCGATGAAGTTCACGCCGAGCTCCAGCGCGCGCTCCATGGCGCGTAGCGAGGCGGCGTCCTCCACGGGTCCCCAGGCGTCCCCACCGATCGCCCACGCGCCGAACCCGATCTCCGAAACCTGAATGCCGGTCCTGCCCAGATTGCGCTGCTGCATTCGCTGTTCCTCCGTCCGCACGTTACCCTCGCGGGCGGGGCGGACGATCCCGAGTGCGATGAAGACGCGTCCCAGGAATCCGAGGACGGATCGATGCTGCGGGCGGGCGCCGGACTCCGCCACGACGTCAGGGAACGTCGCGCCAGGACGTCATGTGTCCGCCGCCCACGCGAGGACAGTCAAGGGCTGATCCACGTGAACATCAGTTCCAGACCGCGTTTCGACGTCAGGTCGTGAAGCACGGCCGCGCACGTCCTGAACCCCAGGGGCCCCGTCCGGTAGAACCGCAGTTCGCACGACCGCAGTGCGGCCTCGGTCATCCCACCGAGCAGTGCGGACACGCAGGCGTTCCTGATCAGCATGCGCGCCTCGTCCGGGCCGGACGGCGGCGGCTCCACCTGCCGTCCGTTCGCGAAGAGCCAGGCCGTGTGGTCGTCGTATGGTCCCCGGCGGCTCCCTCGCGGCCGGAACTCGAGCTGCTGAAGGCCTGCGCTCCGGCCACCCGGGTCCGGCGTGGCGTTCACGACGTCGAGCGACTTCCATGTGCCGGAGGCCGTCGCCGCGACCGTAAACGTGACCTTCAGCGCGAGAGGATCATCCAGGAACCGTTCTCGATAGCCGATGACGGCCCCGTCCGGCAGGTACAACAGCTGACCGGAACGCAGTTCCGTCTGGTCGAGGGTCGTGGTCATCTTCCCCCCTCTGCTTGGCTTCATCGTCGTCCGTCAGGACTGGACAAGCCCGACAAGTGACTTGGCGGGGAGGACTGGACACTTCGAGTGTACGCACGAGCGGACCGTCCGATCAACCGTGGGATGTGCCGTCGCGGCTCGATGAGGACGATCGTCGACACGGAAGAGATCCGCTGGTCCTCCGCGCGGAGCCCGGCGCCCTTCGTCCGTTTCCTCGCGGCGGCGCTGGTGTGCGGGTCGGCCGCTCGAGGCCGACCTCAGCGACGCGGGGATCGTGCGCTTCGCGGTCGTGCTGAGCCTCGCGGTGCTCGTCGTCTCGCGCGCTGGTCGTCGCGGTCGGCTCCCTCGTGCTGCCCGTGTAGTTCACCGGGAGATGATCCTCGTCCATGCCCGCACGCCCCGGTGGTTCGATCTCTTCGTCACGTCGCCGCGTTGACGGCCGCGCCCGGTCAGAGGTCCACGAGGTTCGCGGGCATCACGGGCCGTTTCACGTGCCGGAACCAGAAGTCCGTCAGCGCGCGCAGCATCGGTTCGAGCGCGTCGATGTCGTTCGGCTTGACGACGAACGCGTTGGCGAACTCGTGGTAGGCGTGCCAGACGAAGGGGTCCGCGTCGTGCTGGGAGAGCACCACCACGGGCAGCATCTGCCGATCGGCGTGGCCCTTGACGAGCCGCAGCACGTCGAGGCCGGACAGGCCGGGCAGATCGAGGTCGAGGAGGACGAGGTCGAAGGGACGGTCCCCCACGGCGCTCACGGCGTCCTCGCCGCTATGGACGACGGTGACGTCCACGCCGGGCAGGAGGCCGCGCAGATGACGTTCGACGAGGTACGCGTAACCCTCGTGGTCTTCGATGAGCAGGATGCAGGGGGTGAGGGGCATACGAAGGTGCCTCATTGTCGCGCATCCACGCATCGAGCGTGGGGGGCGAAGGCGCCTTCGTGGCGGCCCGCGTCTGCTATGGTCGAGTGTGATCATTTCACCTCAGGACATCAGCGACCACTCCGCCCGCACCGGCACGTCGGTGTTCACCGTCGTGCCCGGCGTGGACGTCAGACGTGACGACCTCATCCACTGGGAGGGCCGCGCGTACGCCGTGCAGAGGGTCCAGCGGACCCTCGCGAGTGGCGCGAAGGTCGTCGAGACCACCTACCGCGCGAAGCTCTGACGTCCTCAGCGGGGGGCGGCGGGGACGGCGACCCGGGCGGGTTCGGCGGTCATGACGGGCCGGAAGGTGCCGTTCACGACGCGCACGACGCCGCTGGGCGGCAGGATGAACGCGCCCGCGTCGCCCTGCAGGTCCCGGCGTTCCTGCAGGTAGCCGTGCAGGAGCACCTCGAACGCGGCGAGGCCGTCGGCGCGCAGGTAGGCGAGCTCCTCGGGGGTGCAGTTGCGTCCCGTCACCTGCACGCAGAGGTTCTGCAGGACGACGTCGCGGGTGCGGTCGTCGTCGGGGTGACGTTCGAGGAGGTCACGGAGGGCGTCATAGCAGGCAGCGCACAGCTCGTCGAGCCACATGCCCCAGGGTAGGCTCATCCCCGTGCGTGCCGCCATGCGCGTCCGTTGACCCGGGGTTGACCCAACCTCAAGGTGGGAGGCCGATCAGAAACGCGTCAGGCGAGCGCCCGGCGCGTCGTCACTCGCAGGTCCCCCAGGGCGTGGGAAGCTGGACGAGGTCGCGGAAGCGGCCCGTGCGGCAGAAGCGTGCGTCGGCGACGTCGAGGGTCTGGCCGGGTGGCGCGGCGAGCCGGCGAGTCTCGCGGGTCTCGTCCCAGCCGAAGGGCACCGGTGCGGGAACGGCCGAGACGAGCGTGGCGCGGGCCGGGGCGGGCGTGAGGTCGTCGGTGTAGGCGGCGCGCAGGTGCGGATCGAGCGGGTACGGTCCGTACGTCTCCTGCCAGGTGCGGTTCGCGGCGGCGTCGGCGTCGGCGCGCCGACGTTCGGGCGCGGCGTCCTCGCCCTCGGACGCGCAGGCAGGAGCGCCGGGTGAGACGTTGCGGCAGGCGTTGTCGAGGAGGATGCTGCCGACGCTGACGCGGACGACGGCGTAGGCCATCACGACGCCGTCGGCGCGGGTGAAGCGGTCCTTCCAGAGGACGTCCGGGGTCGCGCAGTCGCGGCTGAGGGAGCCGAAGCAGCGGCGCGGTGCGGCGGGCGTGGCGGCGGGGTCGAGGCGGGCGTCGTTGCGGTACGTGACGGCGGTGATGGCGGCGGGGCCGTTGCGTCCGTTCGCGCGGCGGTACTCGTCGCCCGTGACGAGTTGCGACCAGAGCCGATCGATGGTGCTCTCGCCGCGCAGGGCGGCGTCCGCGTAGGCGCGGGTCTCGGTGCTGGCGGGAGCGCGTCCCAGGACCTGCTGGTACGTGAGGGAAGCGCCCCAGGCGGCCTGGGCGAGCGTGAGCGTCTCGACGGAGAGCCGTTGCGTGCGTGTGAGCGGCGCCCAGTAGGCCAGCTCGGCGCTCGTGGGGGCGCGCTGGAGGGCCTGACGGAAGGCGCGGGTGACGAGGTCGGCGGCGTCCGGGCCCGTCGCGGGCGTGGTCTGGGCGAACGCGGCGCCCGCGCCCAGGGCGAGCGTGACGAGCGGTTTCAGGAGGGGGCTGAACGGACGCACCTGTCCTCATTCTAAACACATGAATCTCTCGTGAAGAAGACGGGGATCAGGCTGGGGGTGCGGTGGGCGCCCCTGCCGCGGGCAGGGTGAAGTGGAACGTCGCGCCCTCGCCCTCACGGGACTCCACCCACACGCGTCCACCGTGCTCCTCCACGATCTTGCGGACGATGGCGAGCCCCACGCCGCTTCCCGCGTACCGCTCGTTGGGATGCAACCGCTGGAACATCCCGAAGACCCGTTCGTGGAACTCCGGGGCGATCCCGACGCCGTTGTCGGAAACGCTGAAGCGCACCATGTCGCCGTCGGGGCGCGCGAGCACCCTCACCTGCGGCGCGCGGTCCGGCACCTGGAACTTCAGGGCGTTCCCGACGAGGTTCTGCAGCACCTGCCGCAGTTGCGTCTCGTCCGCGACGACCTCGGGCAGGGGGCCCCGCAGCACGGTCGCGTTCTGCGCCGTGACGGTCGCGGCGAGGTTGTCGAGGACCTCCGTCAGGACGCGCTCGGCGTCCACCACCACCGCGCGGCGCTCGCGGCCCAGCCGGGAGTAGGACAGCAGGTCGTCGATGAGGGTGTTCATGCGCTGCGCGGCCTCCACGGTGAAGCCGAAGTAGCGACGCCCCTTCTCGTCGAGGGCGCCGCCGAACTTCAGTTCGAGCAGCTGCAGGTAGCTGGTGATGGTCCGCAGGGGCGCCTTGAGGTCGTGCGACGCGACGAAAGCGAACTGCTCCAGCTCGCGGTTGGAGCGCAGCAGCTGCTCGGTGCGCTCCTCGACGCGGCGCTCGAGGTCGGCGTTGAGCCGTTCGAGGGCCGCTCGCGCCTCGTGCCGCTCGGTGACGTCGAACTGCACGCCGTCCCAGACCGTCCGCCCGTTCGTCAGGCGCCTCGGGCGGGACGCGAGGTGCATCCTGCGAATTCGCCCGTCTCGGTGGCGAAAGTCCGCCTCCACCTCGAAGGGTTCGTGCCGGGCGAGGGCCTCCCGCTCGGCGGCGAGGAGCCTCGGCACGTCCTGGGGGACGACGAGGCCGTACAGCGCGTTCGGATCCTCGTAGGCCTCCCGGGGCGTGACCCCGACGAGGTCCTCCAGGTTCGCGCTGACGTACCGGAAGGCCCGACCCCCGCCCGGGGTCTCCTCCACCTGGTACGTGACGGCGCCGGGCAGGTGGTCGGTGAGGGCCCGCAGCGTCGCCTCGCGTTCGGCGAGGTCCTCGCGGGCGCGCTCCGCGGCCACGAAGGCCTCCTGCCGCGCTCCCCCCATCCACGCGATGGTCACGCCGACGAGGAGGTACAGGACGTTCCCGAGCAGCTCGGACGTCGAGAAGCTGAAGTCGAGGGCGAGGAAGGGCGGCCGGACGAGCAGGTTCACGCCGAGGGCGCTCACGGCGAGCGCGAGCAGGGCGGGACGGAAGCCGTAGAGCAGGGCGGACGCCGTGATCGCGACGAAGGAGAGCAGGTAAGGCACGTTCGTGGCGAGGACGCCGCCGAGCGCCAGGCGGACGAGCAGCATGGTCGTCGCGAGGAGCGCCGCGACGACGTAGCCGCCGGGCCGGACGCGAACCGGTGGGCGGGGGGATGTCCCGGAGGACAGCGCGACGGGCTCGCTGGTCATGCCCTCAGCGTAGGCGCCCGGCGGGTCCGCGTGAGGGGTCATTTCGACAGTCGTGCCCCTCATGCACTTTTCCCCGCTGGCGTGAAGAATGAATGAAGACAGGACGCTCCCCGAGGACCCCCATGACCACCGCCGCACCCCTCCAGGGCGACACGCTGCTTCTGAGCATCACCCGCCGCCTCCTCTCCCTCTCCTCCCCCGCCGACCTCTGCCACGAGGGCCTGCGCTTCCTCGCCCACGAATTGCGGGCGGATCTCGCGATGCTGCACGTCCAGCGCGAGGGCGACGTCTTCACGCTCGCCGCCAGCGTCGGGGAGCACCCGAAGCTCACCCTGCACGAGGTGCAGCTCCTCACGCCCCGCTGGCGCGAGCTGCTCCTCGCGGGCGAATGGCACAGCCAGCCCCTCCCGAACGACTCCTGGGAAGGCCCCGAGGAGCTCGGCTACGTGCACCTCGGCGCGCGGCACCTCGTGTGCTTCGGCCTGCACAGCGGCGAGCGGCTCGTGGGGTACGTGGGCCTGCTCTTCCGCGACCCCCGACCGGAGCTCGGCACCCTGGGCGTGCTCGGCACGCTGGGCGCCCTGTGGGGTACGCTGCTCGACCGCCTCAGCGCACAGGCGGCGCTCAACGCGCGCGAGGCGATGCTGCGTTCCGTCACGGACAACGGCACGGACCTCGTCACGGTGCTGGACGCGGGCGGAGTCATCACGTACCAGAGCGCGTCGAGCGTGCGGATGGTGGGCTTCACGGTGAACGAGATGCTGTCCCGCGACGTCTTCGGGTTCATCCACGAGGACGACCGCGCCCACGTGTCGGAGATCTTCGCGGCGCTCGTGGCGGAGCCGGGCGCCACGCGGGACGTCACGTTCCGCTTCGCGCACCGCGCGGGCCATCACGTCTGGGTGGAGTGCCGGGGGCGCAACCTGCTCGCGGACCCGGACGTGCGCGGCGTGGTGGTGCACACCCGCGACGTGACCGAGCAGCAGCGCACGCGCGCCCGGCTGGAGCAGCGCGTGCAGGACCTCAGCCTCATGCACGCCGCGAGCCAGGCGCTGGCACGCGCCACGGACGTGGAGTCCGTCGTGAACGACGTCGTGAAGCTCATCCGGGCGCGGCTGCGTCAGGAGTACGTGCGGGTGCTGCGCGTGGACGAGGAGGGCGTGACGACCGTCGTGAACGCCGAGGAGGACGACCTGCCCGGCGCGCTCCACCCGTCCTCGGCGGTGCGGCTCCTGCCGGGCCAGGGCCTCGTGGGCGCCTGCGTCGCGTCGGGCGAGACCGTCCTCGTGAACGACGTGCTCGCCGACGAACGCTACGTCCCGCTGTACGCGCAGGTGCGCAGCGAGCTCGTGGTGCCCCTGTGGGTCGGCGGGCGCGTGTGGGGCGCCCTGAACGTGGAGAGCACCACGCCCGGCGCGTTCGGCGACGAGGACCGCCGCGCGCTGGAGACGGTCGCCGCGCAGATCGGCGCGGGCCTCGCGACGGTGCTGCTCCTCGACGAGCTCCGGCGCAGCCACCACGACCTGGAGGGCGCCTACGACGAGACCATCGAGGGCTGGGCGCGCGCGCTCGACTTCCGCGATCAGGAGACCGAGGGGCACAGCCAGCGCGTCACGGAGCTCACCGTGCGGCTCGCTCGCCGCATGGGCCTCGGCGAGGAGACGCTCGTGCACGTCCGGCGCGGCGCGCTGCTGCACGACATCGGCAAGATGGGCATCCCGGACCACGTGCTGCGCAAGCCCGGCCCCCTCACGGGCGAGGAGTGGGGGGTGATGCGGCGTCACCCGGGGATGGCGATGGAGCTGCTCTCCCCCATCCGCTTCCTCGCGCCCGCGCTGGAAATCCCGTATGCTCACCACGAGAAATGGGACGGCAGCGGCTACCCCAGGGGCCTGCGCGGCGAGGAGATCCCGCTCGCGGCGCGGATCTTCGCGGTCGTGGACGTCTGGGACGCGCTGCGCAGCGACCGTCCCTACCGACCCGCGTGGAGCGCGGAGCGGGCGCGGGCGCATATCGAGGCGGGCGCGGGCAGCCACTTCGACCGGGAGGTCGTGCGGGTGTTCCTGTCCGTCCTCGCGGGCGGGGACGGGACTTGAGCCTCCGTTGGAAGGAGCGACGATGACGAGCGAGGGCACGACACAACCGCACGTGGACGACCTGCACGAGGAGCTCGTCTCGCTGCGGCGCCTCATCGCCGGGTCGTCCGGTCTGCCGCCGCAGGATCTGGCCCTGCTGCACCGCGACGCCGTGTACGCCGCGATCGACGTCGGTGAGATCGGCGTGGCGATGACGCACGCGCTGACCTTCCTCGACCTCGCGCGCCTCAGCGGTGACGCGCCCCTGCGGGCCAAGGCGCACGTCGCGGTGGCGCTCGTGCGTTCGGAGACGTACGACGACCTCGGCGCGGCCTCGCACTTCCGCCGCGCCGACGAGCTCGCGCGTGAGGCGGGCGACG
>NZ_KI912635.1:58498-58619 GCF_000519345.1 Deinococcus pimensis DSM 21231 | reverse complement strand
CCTGACCTTCCCCGGCCCCGTCGGGCTCGCGGCGGGCCTCGACAAGAACGCCGCCGCCGTGCCCGCCTTCAGCCGCATGGGCTTCGGCTTCATGGAGGTCGGCACGGCCACGCCGCGCCCC
>NZ_KI912635.1:58250-58398 GCF_000519345.1 Deinococcus pimensis DSM 21231 | reverse complement strand
GGGAGGCGGCCATCGCGGACGCGGAGGCCGCCGTGGGGCAGTTCGTCGCGACCGGGCAGGACGTGTGGGTCGCGCGGGGCCGCGAGGCGCTCGCGGAAGCCTACGCCCGCACGGGGCGCTGGCAGGAGGCCTTCGAGACGCAGCGCGA
>NZ_KI912635.1:57320-58150 GCF_000519345.1 Deinococcus pimensis DSM 21231 | reverse complement strand
CGGGCGCGCTCCACGGCACTCGTGGGTCAGGTCGCGCGCCTCACGGGAGGGCGCCTGCCCGTCGTCGGGTCGGGCGGGGTGTTCACCGCCGGGGACGTCTACGAGAAGATCCGCGCGGGCGCGAGCCTCGTGGAGGTCTACACCGCCCTCGTGTACGAGGGCCCCGACCTGCCCGCCCGGCTGCACCGCGAGCTGGAGCGGCTCCTCGTCCGCGACGGCTTCACGAACGTCGCGCAGGCCGTGGGCGCGGACCTGCGCTAGCCATGGAGAAGGGAGGCGGCCCCATCCGGGGCCGCCTCCCATGGAGAAGTCGTTACTCCTCGCGTGTGAAGGCGACCTCGCCGTTCACGACGGTCAGGACGGGCCAGCCGCGCAGCTTCTGTCCCGCCCAGGGGCTGAACTTCGCCTTGCTGCGGAAGCTCGCGGAGTCCACCTCGCGCTCGGTGTCGAGGTCGAGGACGGTGAGGTCGGCGGGAGCGCCGGGCTCCAGGGTGGGGGCGGGCCAGCCCATCACGCCCGCCGCGCCGCTCGTGAGGAGCGCCACGAGGCGCTCCAGGCCGAGCCGCTCGCCGAAGCGGGTGTACATGAGGGGGAAGGCCACCTCGATGCTGGGGATGCCGAAGGGCGCGTCGAGGAGGTCACGTTCCTTCTCGGCGCGGGTGTGGGGGGCGTGGTCGGTGGCGAGCGCGTCGACGGTGCCGTCGAGGAGGCCTTCCAGGAGCGCGTCGGCGTCGGCGCGGGTGCGCAGGGGCGGCGCGACCTTGTAGATCGCGTCGAAGGAGCGCAGCGCCTCGTCGGTGAGGTCGAGGTGGTGCGGGCAGACCTCGCAG
>NZ_KI912635.1:55064-57220 GCF_000519345.1 Deinococcus pimensis DSM 21231 | reverse complement strand
CGCCCTCGGGGCGCTCGAACGCGCGGGCGCCGCGCACCTCGCGTTCCGCCCGCTCGGCCGCCTCTCCGGCGGGGAACTCCAGCGCACCTACCTCGCGCGCGCCCTCGTGCGGGAGCCCGACCTGATCCTCCTCGACGAACCCGCCACCGGCATCGACGCGCTCGGCGAGAAGGACATGTACGCCCTGCTGGAGCGCGAGCGCCGCGCCCGGCAGGTCACCGTCGCGATGATCACGCACGACTGGGACGTCGCGCACCACCACGCCACGCACGTCGCCGTCATCAACCGGCGCCTGTTCGCCTGCGACCGACCCGCGCTCGCCCTGTGCGACGACTGCCTCGCGCGCGCCTACGGGCACGGCCAGCACGCCCACGCCGCGCCGCTCACCACGAGGGCGCTGTAGTGCTCGACGCGCTCTCCTACCCCTTCTTCCAGAAGGCCCTCGCGGCGGGCGTCATGGTGGGCGCCCTGTGCGGCTACTACGGCGTGTTCGTCGTGCAGCGCGGCCTCTCCTTCCTCGGCGACGGCCTCGCGCACGCCGCGTTCGGCGGGGTGGCGCTCGCGCTGCTGCTCGGCGTCACGCCGCTGTGGGTCGCGCTGCCCTTCGCCGTCGTCGTGGCGCTCGGCATCACGTACCTGCGTCAGCGCACCGACCTCGGCGCGGACACCTCCATCGGCATCTTCTTCGCGGTGTCCGCCGCGCTCGGCGTGCTCTTCCTCGGCCTGAGGAACACCTACACCGTCGATCCCTTCGCGTACCTGTTCGGGTCCATCCTCGGCGTCAGCACGGCCGACCTGTGGACCGTCGCGGCGCTCGTGCTGTTCGCGGCGCTCCTCGTGCCCGGAACGTGGAGGCTCCTCGCGTACGCCACCTTCGACTCCGAGCTCGCGCGCAGCGACCGCGTGGGCGTCCGCGCGCTCGACTACCTGCTCGCCGTCATGGTCGCCGTCACGGTCGTCGTGAGCGTCAAGGTCGTCGGGGTGGTGCTCGTCGCGTCGTACCTCATCATTCCCGCCGCGACCGCGCGTCTGCTCTCGCCCACGCTCTTCCGGATGACCGTCACGAGCGTCGTGCTGGGCCTGCTCGGCTCCGTCGCGGGCCTGTGGATCAGCTACGCCGCCGAGGTCCCGTCGGGCGCGACGGTCGTGCTGACGCAGGCCGCCGTGTTCGCGGTGACGGCCGTCCTCACGCGCCGACGACACGGCGCCTGAAGAAATCCGGGTTTGCATTACGGGATTCCCGGCTTTAACATAGGAATCATTCTCGTCAGGGCCACCCCCGGCGAAGCGGAGGAAGCAGCATGTGGATCTCCACCAAAGCCCAGTACGGCCTGCGCGCCCTCATCGAGATCGGACGGCGTGACGGCGCCGCCGTCCCCCTCAAGGACGTCGCCGACAAACAGGACATCAGCCAGCACTACCTCGAACAGCTCGCCGGACAGCTGCGCCGCAGCGGCTTCATCCGCTCCGTCCGCGGCGCCCACGGCGGCTACCGCCTCGCCCGCCCCGCCGAACAGATTCTCGCCTGGGACGTCGTCGTCGCCATGGAAGGCAGCCTCTCCCCCGTCTCCTGCCTCGAAGACGAGGGCAATTGCGCCCGCTCCGGCTCCTGCGCCACCGAGGGCCTCTGGCGCCGCGTCGAGGACGCCGTCCGCGGCGTCCTCGGCGCCACCACCCTCGCCGACCTCATCCACGAGAACCTCCAGATCGAACAGAGCCGCCTCGTCCAGATCGAACCCAGCTACGGCGCCGCCCTCTCCGGCGACTGACCCGAGCGACGCGGAAGACGCCCCATGGTTCCGCCTGGGGCGTCGGCGCGTCTCCACACTCATGGCGGGGACGGCCCCTCGCTCTTGCCTGGGGCGTCGGCGCGTCTCTACACTCAGTGGCCGCCTGCGTACGCTCTGCCGTCGTACGGATCGGAGCCGTCCGATCCTCTTGCTTCGTGCGTCGGCGCGTCTCCACACTCATGGCGGGGACGGCCCCTCGCTCTTGCCTGGGGCGTCGGCGCGTCTCTACACTCAGTGGGTGTACCGGAGACTGGTTCGCCCCCTGCTGTTCCGCCTCGACGCGGAGGACGCCCACCACCTGACCCTGCGCGGGCTCGGGCTCGGCGTGAGCGCGCCCGTCCTCGGCGCGGCCCTCGGGCCGCCCCG
>NZ_KI912635.1:53767-54964 GCF_000519345.1 Deinococcus pimensis DSM 21231 | reverse complement strand
CCGCGCCCGAGCCGATCTCGTAGTACGCGCCGATGACGCGCAGGGTGCCCGCCGCGACGGCCTGCGCCACGACGGTGTCCCGCGCGAGCGCCTGCGCCTGATGCCGGATGTTGCTCATGACGGCCTCGCGCATGCGGGCCTTCTCGTCGCGGATGAACGGGAGGTCACGCACGGCGGGCAGGATGTGCCCGGCGAGGTACGCGACGTGCTCGGGTTCCCTCGCGCGTTCCTCGTCGGGCAGCATGGCGGTCTTGACGGCGCCGCAGCCCTCGTGGCCGAGCACGACGATGAGGTGGCAGCGCAGGTGCCGCACGGCGTACTCGATGCTGCCGAGCGTGGCGGGCTCGGCGACGTTGCCCGCCACGCGGATGCTGAAGAGGTCCCCGAAGCCCTGATCGAAGATCAGCTCGGTCGGGACGCGGCTGTCGCTGCAGCCCAGCACGATCGCGAAGGGCGTCTGGAACATCACCTGGACGCGGCGTTCCATGGCGTTCATCTCGCCGCCGCGCGTCACGCCGGAGTAGAAGCGGGCGTTGCCGCGCATGAGGGTCTCGACGGCCTCGTCGGGCGTGCGGACGCTCGGCTCGCGCAGGCGGGAGATCTCCTCCATGCTGGCCCAGCCGCGGATGGCGTGGTAGAGGGAGTGGTCGAGGGTGCCCTCGACGGGGTCGTCGTGGTCGGTCAAGGCGGGGTCCTGTCCTTTCGACATGCGGTCAAGCCTAACGCGGGCGCGCCCTGACGCGCGAGCGGCAGTGTGTCGGGCCTGACGGCGCGCCCTCTGGGGTCATGTTAGCGACCGAAGGTCGCGGGGTGGTTGAGTGGGTCTTGAGGCGGCGCGTGGGCCGCGCGGCCTTTGTGACACCCGTCTTGAAAAAGCGTTCTCAACTCCCGCAGAATGATCCGGTGAGCACCACCGCCCCGCCCGCCCTGCGCTTCGAAGACGTCACCGTCCGGTTCGGGGACTTCACCGCCCTCGACGGCGTCACCTTCGAGGTCCCGCACGGCGCCTTCCTCGCCGTCGTCGGCCCCAACGGCGCGGGCAAGAGCACCCTCATGCGGACCGCGCTGGGCCTCGTCACGCCCACGCGCGGGCGCGCGCTCGTGTACGGCGAGACGCCCGGTCACGCCGCGCGCCGGGTCGGCTACGTCCCCCAGATCAAGACCTTCGACCGATCCTTCCCCGCGCAGGCCGTCGAG
>NZ_KI912635.1:49146-53667 GCF_000519345.1 Deinococcus pimensis DSM 21231 | reverse complement strand
CGGCGGCGGGCCGCAGGCGCGCGAGACCGAGGGCGTTCGCCTTGCGCAGCAGAGCCTCCACGATGGCGGGGTCGTCCACGACGGGGCTGGTGTTGGGCATGCTGACGACCGTGCCGTACCCCCCGGCGGCGGCGGCGGCGAGCCCGGACGCGAGGTCCTCCTTCTCCTCCTGGCCGGGTTCGCGCAGGTGCGCGTGCAGTTCGATCAGGGCGGGCACGACGGTGCCGCCGCGCCCGTCGAGGGTACGGCCCGCGTCCCGGTCGAGGTTCCAGCCGAGGACGACGCCGCCCTCCACGAAGAGGCTCTCGGGCTCGGTGGAGCCGACGCGTTTGACGTTGACGATGCGGGTGACCACGTTGCTTGCTTCCTCCTGACGGCTGATCGCTGACGGCTGACGACTCCCGCTCATTCGGCCCTCCCGACGAGGAGGTGGTAGAGGACGCTCATGCGGACCGCCTGCCCGTTCTCGACCTGCTCCGTGATGCGCGAGCGGGGGCCGCTGGCGGTGTTCCCGTCGATCTCTAGGTCGCGGTTCATGGGGCCGGGGTGCAGCACGACCGCGTGGTCCCCGGCGAGGCTCAGCAGGTCGTCGTTGACCTGGTAGCTCGCGGCGTACTCCTGCAGGCTGCCGAGGTACCCGGCGCTCATGCGTTCGCGCTGGAGGCGCAGGGCCATCACGGCGTCGGCGCCGCGCACGGCCTCGGCGGCGTCGGTGGTGAGGGTGACGCCCTTGCGGGCGAGTTCCCTCGGCAGGAGCGTGGCGGGGCCGCNCNGCNCGNCCTCGGCTCCGNGCNGGGGCNGCNGTTCGGCGTTGGNGCGCGCGNCGCGCGNGTGCCGCNCGTCCCCGNCGNTGGCGCCCTTGCGCCCGGCGNGTTCGCCGNNCNCGCGGCGCNGGGNGNGCGCGNCGNGCNGGGCCNGGGNGGGGNGGGCGCGGCGGCCGTCCCCGGCGTTGATGGTGGGCTTGCCGCCGTAGCGGGCGACGAGGTGCGCGGCCCCGGCGGCGTGGTGCCGGACGATGAACGCGTCGACCTGCATGGCGCGCAGCGTCTCGACGGTGTCGCGCAGGCTCTCGCCCTTGCTGAGGCTGCTCGCGCCCGCCGCGAAGCTCAGCACGTCGGCGCTCATGCGGCGCGCGGCGAGCTCGAAGGAGACGCGGGTGCGGGTGCTGTTCTCGAAGAAGGCGGTGCAGACGGTGAGGCCCTGCAGGGCGGGGACCTTCTTGACGGGCCGCCCGAGGACCTCCTTCATGACGTCGGCGGTGTCGAGGACGCCCGTGAGCTGCTTTTCGGTCCAGCCGTGGAAGTCGAGGAGGTGCCTCACGCGCCCGCCTCGTCTTCCTGCCAGAGTTCGACGGCGTCGACGCCGCCGTCGGTCTCGGCGAGCTTGACCTTGACGACCTCGTCGCGGGCGGTGGGGAGGTTCTTGCCGACGTAGTCGGCGCGGATGGGGAGCTCGCGGTGGCCGCGGTCGACGAGCACGGCGAGCTGGATGGCGCTGGGCCGCCCGAGGTCGATGAGGGCGTCGAGGCCCGCGCGGACGGTGCGTCCGGTGTAGAGGACGTCGTCGACGAGGATCACGCGGCGCCGGGCGAGGTCGAAGGGGACCTCGGTGCGGCGCACGATGGGCTGGTGGGCGATCTCGCTGAGGTCGTCGCGGTAGAGGGTGATGTCGAGCTTGCCGAGGGGCACGTCGACCTGTTCGAGCTCGCGGATCTTGTCGGCGAGGCGCGTGGCGAGCGGGATCCCGCGCGTGTGGATGCCGACGAGGGCGAGGTCCTGCGCGCCCTTGTTGCGCTCGATGATCTCGTGGGCGATGCGGGTGAGGGCGCGGCGCAGTTCGGCGTCGGTGAGGATGTTGGCCTTGAAGATCACGCGGGGCCTCCGCTCCTGGTGGCGCGGCTCAAAAAAAGGCCGACCACGGCGGGTCGGCCGTCGGTCGTGCGGGTGTGGTGCGTCATGGGTGCTCCTTCTCGCCTCGCGGGGCGGGTGCGGTTTCTCGGAACCGCGTTAAAGGTCAGTTGTGATGTTACACGATTCGAGGCGGGTGGGCGGACGCGGGCTCACGCCCGACCTTCTCGGGCGGCCTCGAACCTGACACTCCGGTTAACGCGCAGCTAACTTGACACTACAGCACTCAAGTTGCATAATGCCTACGTAAGCAAGACACCCGCAGGAGGTAGAGCGACATGATGAGATTCGATCCCTTCCGTGAAATCGAGGAACTCCAGCAGCGCGTCGACCGGGCCTTCGGCCTCCAGAACGGCCAGAACCGCTACGCCCCCACCGTCGACATCCACGAGGACGAGGACGGCCTGGAGATCAGCCTGGACCTCCCCGGCATCGACCCGCAGGACATCCGCGTGGAGGCCGAGAACAACACCGTCATGGTGCAGGCCGAGCGCCGCTACGAGCAGAAGCAGGGCCGCACCGCGCACCGTCAGGAGCGCGCCTACGGCACCTTCGTCCGCACCTTCAACATCCCCGCGCGCTACGACCTGTCGCGCATCGAGGCCAGCCACGAGCACGGCAGCCTCACGCTGCGTGTGCCCCGCAGCGAGGCCGCGATGAAGCGCACCATCGCCATCAAGAGCTCCGTGAGCAACCAGCCCCAGACCATCGAGGCCGTGAGCTCCGACGCGAGCACGCAGAACACCCAGTAGGACCGTCCGAGCGGCGGCCTCCCCCGTGGCGGGGAGGCCGCCGCTCGCGTCCCGCTACACTCACCGCATGACCGACCGCGAAGACCGCCTGGACGTCCTGATGCGCAGCGAGCCCTACTGGACCGCGCGCGCCATGCGCGAGCAGGGCAGCGCCTTCTACCAGAAGCTCGGGGAGGCGCTCGAACGCGCCGACCTCGCCAACCGCCGCCGCCTCTACGGGGCGTGGCTCGACGAGTTCGAGGACTTCCACGCGCGCGGCCTGAGGCTCGCGGCGGAAGAGGAGGCGTAGTCCGGGCGACGATGGTCCGAACGTGCCCCTTGACGTCGGCCCGTCCATGTCTCAAGATCTGAGTGAGCACTCACTCAGGAGAGACCATGGGAGACCCCGCCACGACCGCCAGCAAGGCCGACCGCATCCTCGACGCCGCCGCGCGCAGCTTCGCCGAACGCGGCTACCACGCCACCACCACGAAGGACGTCGCGCGCGAGGCGGGCGTCGCCGAGGGCACCATCTACAACCACTTCGAGAACAAGGGCGCCCTCCTCCTCGCCCTCCTCGACCGCCTCACCACCGCCGCGCGGAGCGCCGTCGACCCCGCCGAGTTCCACGGGCTCGACACGCGCCGCACCCTCACGCTGCTCCTCACGCACGCCCTGCGCGGCTTCTCCGAGGGGGACCTCACCCTCTTCCGCGTCGTCATGTCCGAGATCCTCGTCAACCCCGACCTCGGAGCGCGCTTCCGCGAGCGGCTCCTCGCGCCCATGCTCGAAGGCCCGCGCCCCCTCCTGCCCGGCGCGTCCGACCTCGCCTCCCGCGCCGTCGCCGCGCTCGTCATCGGCATGCTCGTCCAGCGCGCCCTCGGCGACCCCGACCTCGACGCGGGCTGGGCGGACCTGCCCGCGCGTCTCGCCGACCTCCTCGCGCCCGGCCTCGAAGACGGGAGGCGCTCGTGAGGGCCGCCATCGTCGCGCTCGGCTCACGCGGCGACGTGCAGCCCTACGTGGCGCTCGGACGCGCCCTGCGCGCCGAGGGTCACGACGTGCGCCTCGTCACGCACGAGAACTTCGCGGAGCTCGTCCAGGGCGCGGGCCTCGACTTCCGCAGCGTGCGCGGCGACGTGCAGGCCGCCGTCCGGGACGACGAGATGCGCGCCCTGCTCGCCAGGGGCGACATGCTCGCCCTCAACCGCCGCAGCGCGCAGCTCATGCGCGAGGCCGCGCCCCTCTGGGCCGAGGACGGCCTCGCGGCCACGCGGGACGTGGACGTGCTGCTCGCCGGGATCGGCGGACTCAACCTCGCCCGCGCCCTCTCTGAGAAGCTGAACGTCCCCCTCGTGGAGGCCCACGTGGTGCCCTTCACGCCCACCCGCGCCTTCCCCGGCGCCCTGTTCCCGGGCGGGCTCGCGCGGCTCGGCGGGAGCGTCAACCTCCTCACGCACGAGCTCACCCGGCAGGTCATGTGGCAGGCCTTCCGCACCGTCGACGCGGACATGCGCCGCGTGCTCGGCCTTCCCCGCGCGCCCCTGTTCGGCCCGAGACCGACCCGTGCGTCCGTCACGCCGCCCGTCCTGTACGGCATCAGCCCGGCCGTGATTCCGCCGCCCGCCGACTGGGCAGGCCACGCCCACGTCACCGGGTACTGGTTCCTCGACACGGACGGGGACTGGACACCGCCGGGCGAGCTCACCGACTTCCTGGACGCCGGTCCCGCGCCCGTCTGCGTGGGCTTCGGCAGCATGGCCCTCCCCCGCCCCGACGAGACGTCCGGGATCGTCCTGGACGCCCTGGGACGCGCGGGCAGACGGGCGGTGCTGCTCAGCGGCTGGGGCGGCGTGCGCGCCGAATCGAGCGACGACGTCTAC
>NZ_KI912635.1:44084-49046 GCF_000519345.1 Deinococcus pimensis DSM 21231 | reverse complement strand
CGCCTGAGCGCCTCCATCCGTGCCGAGGACGGCGCGCGGACCGCCGCGCGTCTCCTGAGCGACTACGCCCGCGCGGGCCTCGACGGGAGCGCGTCGTGACCTCGCGCGCAATTCCCCGCGCGCGGCGCGCGACATGATGGGCGCATGCCGATCGATCCCCCGTCCCTGCTCGCGGTCTTCGCCCATCCCGACGACGAGGCCTTCTCCTCCGGCGGCACCCTCGCCCGCTACGCCGAACGCGGCGTGAAGGTCACGCTCGCGTGCGCCACGCGCGGCGAGGCGGGCAAGATCACCGACCCGACCCTCACCGTCGAGGACCTCGGACGGCACCGCGAGGAGGAACTGCGCGAGGCCTGCCGGGCCCTCGGCATTCCCGACCCCGTCTTCCTGGGCTACCACGACTCCGGACGGCAGGAACGCACCCGCCACGACGACCCGAGGGCCCTCCTGAACGTCGAGCCCCTCGACGTGGAGACGCGCCTTCTGGACGTCATCGAGCGGGCCCGCCCGCAGGTGATGCTCACCTTCGACCCGCACGGCGGCTACGGCCACGTCGACCACCTCGTCGTGCACCGCGCCGCCACCGCCGCGTTCTACAGCGGCACCGCCCGCTACCCGGGGCTGCGGCGGCTCTTCTACACCGCCATGCCCGTCGAGCTCACGCGCCGCTTCGTGGAGAGCGGCATGCCGATGGACTACGAACCCGAACGCTACGGCGTCACGCCCGACACCATCGCCGTCGCGATGGACGTCGAGGCGTACGGGGAGCGCAAGATGGCCGCGCTGCGCGCCCACGGCAGCCAGACCGGCCCCAACTCGCGCATGAACCAGCTTCCCGAGGAGCAGCGCGAGGCGATGCGGCGCTCCATCGTCGCGAAGGAGAACTTCGCGCTCGCCGGGACGCGCGGCCCCATCCCGCAGTGGCCCCTGCGGGGCTTCTTCGACGGCCTCGACGGGTACGAGCACGTGGAGGATTGAGGGCTGCGTACGCTCAGGGACGGCCCCTCGCTCATGTTTCGTGCGCCCACGCGTCTCTCCACGCATGGGCGGGGCGGCCCGGTCCTCCTGCCTGGGGCGTCCACGTGTCTCTGTGACCATGGGGAGCGTCGTACGGACCGGGGCGGCCCGGTCCTCCTGCCTGGGGCGTCCACGTGTCTCTGTGACCATGGGGAGCGTCGTACGCACCGGAGCGGTCCGGTGCTTCTGCTTGGAGCGGCCACGTGTCTCTGTGACCACGGGAACGGCGCGAGGCGCACAGGGACGGCAGAATGACGGTGTATGCCCCTGTGCGCCCTGTGCGAGCGGGACGTCCCGCAGATCACCGTCCACCACCTCGTCCCCCGGTCGCGCGGCAAACGCGGGCAGGTGCTGCCCACCGCCGACCTCTGCTCGGCCTGCCACCGTCAGATCCACGCGCTCTACAGCAACGAGCACCTCGAACGCGAGCTCGGCAACCTGGACCGGCTGCGTGACGATCCGCAGGTGCAGCGTTTCGTGAAGTGGGTCCGAAAGCAGGCCCCCGCGCGGCGCGTCAGCGTGCGGCGCTGACGTCCCAGGCGAGCAGGTCGCGCGTCTCCCCCACCGCCGTCGCCCAGATGCGCGCCATGTGACGGCCCTCCGCCTGGTACGGCCCGCCGAAACTGCCGTCGCCCAGCGCCGCCTTCACCTCCAGGGGCGGCAGGTCGCGCACGGCCCCCCAGTCCACCGGGGGCTTGTCCGTCTCGGGGACGTCCACGCCGTGCAGGCGCGTCCACGGGAAGTTCTCCATCCACGACGCGTGCGTCGCCACGGGATGGACGCTCCTCACCGCCGCCATCGTGCGCGGCGCGTTCCACCAGTCGTGCCAGCGCAACGAGAATTCGGGCCGCGCCGCGAGAAATGGAGCGAGCAGGTCCCGCGCGGGCGTGTTCCCCCCGTGCCCGTTCACGATCAGCACCCGCCGGAAGCCCTGCGCGCGCAGGCTGTCGAGGAGCCCCTCCAGGACCTTCACGTACGTCGGGAGGTCCACGCTGAGGCTCCCCGGGTACGCCGTGAACTGAGGCGTCACGCCGTACGTGAGGCAGGGAAAGACGGGCACGCCGAGGCCCTCGGCGGCGTCCGCCGCGACCTTCGTCGCGAGGATCGTGTCGGTGGCGAGGCTGAGGTAGGCGTGCTGCTCCGTGCAGCCCAGCGGGAGGACGCAGCGGTCGTCGGACTCCAGGTACGCCTGAAGCTGCATCCAGTTCATGTCGGTGACTCTCACCCTCCGAGTCTTGCCGCAAGAGGGCCCGGCGCGCAAGCGCCCCTCAGCGTGAACGCCGCTTCACCCGCGTGGGGGCGTGGCGCGCGGGCGCGGCGCGTACAACGGGAGCATGACGCGACTGCCCACCCTGCTCGCCGCGACCGCCGCCGCCTACCTCGTCGGACGCGCCCTCGGACGCAAACCCCTCGACCTGCACGAGAAGGTCGTGCTGATCACGGGCGGCTCGCGCGGCCTCGGTCTCGTGCTGGCCCGCAAGCTCGCGCGGATGAACGCGCGGCTCGCGATCGTCGCGCGCGACCCGGACGAGCTGCGCCGCGCCGAGGAGGAACTCGCCGACCTCGGCGCGCGCGTCCTCGCGCTCACCTGCGACGTCGCCGACGAGGCCGACGTGCGCCGGGCCGTCCTGCGGACCGTGGAGCACTACGGACGTCTCGACGTGCTGATCAACAACGCCGCGATCATCTCCGTCGGGCCGCTCGACAGCATGATCAGGGCGGACTACGAGCGCGCGATGGACGTGAACTTCTGGGGTCCCCTGCACTTCATGCTCGCCGTGCGCGACACGATGCGCGGACAGGGCGGCGGGAGCATCGTGAACATCTCCAGCGTCGGCGGGAAGGTGCCCGTGCCGCACCTGCTGCCGTACAGCGCCAGCAAGTTCGCCCTGACGGGCCTCAGCTCGGGCTGGCGCGCGGAACTCCTGAAGGACGGCGTCGTCGTGACGACCGTCCACCCGGGCCTGATGAGCACCGGCAGTCCCCGCAACGTGGACTACAAGGGCCGTCACGAGCAGGAGTACGCGTGGTTCTCCCTCGCGGACAACCTGCCCGGCCTCGCCCAGACGCCCGAGGCCGCCGCCGACGAGATCATCGACGCGCTCCGGTACGGCAGAGCGGAGATCGTGACGTCCGTGCCCGCGAAAGTCCTCGCGACGTTCCACGCGCTCTTCCCCGGCCAGTCGAGTACCCTGCTGTCCGTCATGGACCGCTTCCTGCCCGCGCGCGGCGGCATCGGCACGCAGAGCCGCAGGGGCTCCGAGAGCGAGACGGCCTTCACCCGCGCGCTCGGCACGAAGGCGGCGGCGGAGGTGGCGCACAACCAGCAGCCCTGAACCACGAGTCTCAGCGCGGCGCTCCGGGAAGGTCCGGAGCGCCGCGTCCCTGTCAGAAGGGGATCTTCCCTTCCCAGCCGCCGAGGATGTGCACGTGCGTGTGGAAGACCTCCTGCCCGCCACCCGCGCCGACGTTCACGACGAGGCGGTAGTCGGGCAGCAGCGACCGCGCGACCTTCGTCGCGGTGAGCCACAGGCGGCCCATCTCGGCCTCGTCCTGGATCTCGTCGACGCGGGCGCTGACCTTCTTGGGGATCACGAGGACGTGCACGGGCGCCTTCGGGGCGATGTCGCGGATGGCGATGAACTCGTCGTCCTCGTACACGACGCTCGCGGGAATCTCGCGGTCGATGATGCGCTCGAAGATCGTTCTGGACATGGGAGGAGTGTACCCAATGAGTGGAGAGACACGTGAACGCCCCTGGCATGAGCACCGGGCCGTCCCGGTGCGTACGCAGCCATGAGTGGAGAGACGGGAACCGGGAAGCACCCGGACGCCCGGACCGTTCACCTTCCGTTCAGGTCCGGCGTCCGCGCCATCCGGCGCGCGCGGGCGCGCTTACTACCTGTCGAGCCGTGAGGGGCGCCTGCCCCGCTCGTGACCTCGGAGGTCTTCCCATGAACGACAAGATGAATCGCCGCTCCGCCCTCCTGACGCTCGGCCGCCTCGGCGCGGGCGCCGCCGCCATCGCCGCCGTCCCGTCCGTGGCGGTCGCGCAGTCCGCGCGTCCGAACGTGGACGGGGACGTGCTGAACTTCGCGCTGAACCTGGAGTACCTGGAGGCGGCCTTCTACGCGGCCGCGGTGGGACGCCTCGACGAGGTGCGCGAGCTCGGCGGCGGCGCGGAGATCCGCCTCCCGGCGGGCTTCACGGGCCGCTCGGCGATGCGCTTTTCGAGCAACGCGACGCGGCAGTACGCGGAGGAGATCGCGGAGGACGAGATCAGCCACGTGCGCTTCCTGCGTTCCGCGCTGGGCGCGTCGGCGGTGGCGCGGCCCGTGCTGGACCTCGGCCCCGCGTTCGACGCGGCCGGTCAGGCCGCGTCGGGCGGCGCGATCAGGGGGTTCAATCCCTTCGCGAACGATCTGTTCTTCCTGCACGGCGCGTACATCTTCGAGGACGTCGGCGTGACGGCGTATCGGGGCGCGGCGCCCCTGCTGACGGACCCGACGGTGCTGGGCGCGGCGGCGGGCATCCTCGCCGTGGAGGCGTATCACGCGGGCGAGATCCGCACGCTGCTGTTCGAGCGGCGCGCGATGCCCGCCGCGGCGGGTCTGAACGTGGGGCAGGTGACGCAGGCGATCAGCGATCTGCGCGCGAAGGTGGGCGGCGGGAAGGATCAGGGCCTGACGCGCGGCGGGATGGCGAACATCGTCGTGGCGGACTCGAACAGCGTGGCGTTCGGACGGACGACGCGGGAGGTGCTCAACATCGTGTACCTCGCGCCGGGCGCCTCGCGCGGCGGGTTCTTCCCGAACGGGCTCAACGGGGCGATCAGGTAGGGAGACACGTGGACGGCCGATGTCCTTGAAGGGAACGCCCGGACGAGTCCGGGCGTTCCTCATCGCTGGAGCAGGCTCGTGACGGCCTGGATGGGCGTGAGCTCTC
>NZ_KI912635.1:41046-43984 GCF_000519345.1 Deinococcus pimensis DSM 21231 | reverse complement strand
ACCGGTGCGGGCGCAGGTCTCCAGCGCGGCGAGGGCGCGCGCGACGGCGTCGGGATCGCGGGCGGCGCGCAGGCGGTTGAGGCGGTCGATCTGCGCCTCGCGGACGCGGGTGTTGTCGATGTCGAGCACGTCGACGGGCGTGTCCTGCGGGGCGCGGTACTTGTTCACGCCGACGATGACGTCCTCGCCGCGGTCGATGCGGGCCTGCTTGCGCGCGGCGCTCTCCTCGATACGGAGTTTCGGCACACCGGACTCCACGGCTTTCGCCATGCCGCCCATCGCCTCCACCTCGTCGATGATGGCCATGGCGCGCTCCGCGAGGTCGCTGGTGAGGCGTTCCATCAGGTAGCTGCCGCCCCAGGGGTCCACGACGTCCGTGATGGCCGTCTCCTCCTGCAGGATGAGCTGGGTGTTGCGCGCGACGCGGGCGCTGAACTCGGTGGGCAGCCCGATGGCCTCGTCGAAGGCGTTGGTGTGCAGGCTCTGCGTGCCGCCGAACACGGCGGCCATCGCCTCGACGGTGGTGCGGACGATGTTGTTGTAGGGGTCCTGCTCGGTGAGGCTCCAGCCGGACGTCTGGCAGTGCGTGCGCAGCGCGAGCGACAGGGGATTCTTCGGCTCGAAGCGGCTCATGAGCTTCGACCACAGCAGGCGCGCGGCGCGGAGCTTGGCGACCTCCACGTAGAAGTTCATGCCGATGGCGAAGAAGAACGAGAGGCGCGGCGCGAACTCGTCCACGTCGAGGCCCTTGGCGAGCGCCGCGCGGACGTATTCGAGGCCGTCGGCGAGGGTGTAGGCGAGTTCGAGGGCGGCGTTGGCGCCCGCCTCCTGCAGGTGGTAGCCGCTGATGGAGATGCTGTTGAACCTCGGCATCTCGCGCGCGGTGTACTCGATGATGTCCGCGACGACGCGCATGCTGGGCGCGGGCGGGTAGATGTAGGTGTTGCGGACCATGAACTCCTTGAGGATGTCGTTCTGGATGGTGCCGCTGAGGCGCGCGCGCTCCACGCCCTGCTCCTCGCCCGCGACGACGAAGGCCGCGAGGACCGGCAGGACGGCGCCGTTCATGGTCATGCTGACGGACATCTCGCCCAGGGGGATGCCGTCGAAGAGGATCTTCATGTCCTCGACGCTGTCCACGGCGACGCCCGCCTTGCCGACGTCGCCGACGACGCGGGGGTGGTCGCTGTCGTAGCCGCGGTGTGTGGCGAGGTCGAAGGCGACGCTGAGGCCCTTCTGGCCCTGCGCGAGGTTGCGGCGGTAGAAGGCGTTGCTCTCCTCGGCGGTGCTGAAGCCCGCGTACTGACGGATGGTCCAGGGGCGTCCGGCGTACATGGTGGCGCGCGGGCCACGCACGAAGGGCGCGAGGCCGGGCAGGCCGCCGAGGTGCTCGACGCCTTCGAGGTCGCGTTCGGTGTAGAGGGGGTGGAGGGTGAGGCCCTCGGGGGTCTCGTGAGCGAGGGTGTCGGGGTCGGCCTTCAGTTCCCTGCGGGCGAGGGCTTCCCAGTCGTTCAGGTCGGGCTTCGTCACGGTGGTTCTCCAGGCGGCGCGTCCGGGCAGGCCGGGCGGCGCGAACAAGCATTCGTTCGTTCCTGTTCCAAGCCTACACGACGAGGTCCCCACGCGTGCTCGCGTGGGGACCTCGCCGGGGCTCAGCCGCCGAGCAGGGCGACGCCGCCCACGCCCGCGTCGGGATGTTCGCTCCTGTCCTCGTCGCCGCAGACCCCGACACCCGCACGGGCGAGCAGGCGGCACAGCACCCCGGCGAGGTCCCGGCCGCGCTCCGCGTCCCCGTCGAAGGTGACGGTCAGGACGAAGGCGGGCTCCCCGACCGCAGGGGCGCTCGTGCCGTAGGTGACGCGCGCCTCGTGGATCCGCTCGAAGCCCTCCAGCAGACGGTCGAGGGCGGCCGCCTCGTCCAGCGAGGGGTAGGTCCGGAGGCGCACTTGGGTGGCGGGCACACCCCGACTGTAGTCCGGCGTACCCTCGGGCGCGTGTGGGGCGGCCTCAGCGAGCCTTGAGCCGCCCCGTGGCCCGCGCTCAGCCGCCCGTGCGGAAGGTGACGGTGTAGGAGCGGGTGACCTTGCCCTTCGCGGGCACGTCCACCCGCACCTCCAGCCCCTGCGGCGTCCGCGCCGCTCCCCCCTCCACCGTCACGTTCCCGCCCAGGAGCTCGCGGTACTCCACCCGCAGGGCGCGGTCCTTGGCGCTCTCCAGCGTGAGCGTCACGCGGTAGACCGTCGTCGTCTTGTCCTGACGCACCACCTGCACGCTCCTCGCGTACCCGACGTCCGGGTCGCGGCCCAGGTCCAGCTCGATCGGCTCGTTCGCGCTCGTGTCGTTGATGACCGCCTGACCGACGATGCGGCCCTCGTCGCGGACGGTCACCGCGCCCGCCGGGAGCAGCGTGTCCGCCCGCACGCGGTAGTTGCGCTCCAGCTTCCCGGTCGTGCCGGTCGTGTTGAAGCCGGTGGTGAGGCCCGCGTAGCGTTCGAAGCTCACCTTGGGGTCGAGGAAGGGCAGCGTGAGGGTGGACGCGGCGGGCAGCGTGAACGTCTGGGTCAGCGCGTACCGGTACAGCCCACGGCTCTCCCCCTGCGGGCTGATCGCGGGCGCGGGCGCGGCGGTCGGCATGGCCACCCCGCCCTTGGCGGCCCCGTCGAAGGGCAGGGGCGGGCCCTGGACGAGGTTGACGTCCCCGGCGATCAGTTCGCCCGCCGTGACCTCGTACGCCACGTCGCTGTTGTTCCTCAGGTCCGCCAGGCCCGACAGCGTCGCCGACGTGCCGCTCAGGCGCAGGGTGTAGCGCGGCGCCCACGTCACCGCGCGGGTGAGGTAGCTCAGGGTGGCGTCGCCCGGCGCGGCCACGTCGAAGCTGAGCTGCTGCGAGCGCGCGCCCGCGTTCTCGGGGGGCAGCGTGTCGAAGGCGAGCTGTTCG
>NZ_KI912635.1:39910-40946 GCF_000519345.1 Deinococcus pimensis DSM 21231 | reverse complement strand
CGACACCCGCACGGGCGAGCAGGCGGCACAGCACCCCGGCGAGGTCCCGGCCGCGCTCCGCGTCCCCGTCGAAGGTGACGGTCAGGACGAAGGCGGGCTCCCCGACCGCAGGGGCGCTCGTGCCGTAGGTGACGCGCGCCTCGTGGATCCGCTCGAAGCCCTCCAGCAGACGGTCGAGGGCGGCCGCCTCGTCCAGCGAGGGGTAGGTCCGGAGGCGCACTTGGGTGGCGGGCACACCCCGACTGTAGTCCGGCGTACCCTCGGGCGCGTGTGGGGCGGCCTCAGCGAGCCTTGAGCCGCCCCGTGGCCCGCGCTCAGCCGCCCGTGCGGAAGGTGACGGTGTAGGAGCGGGTGACCTTGCCCTTCGCGGGCACGTCCACCCGCACCTCCAGCCCCTGCGGCGTCCGCGCCGCTCCCCCCTCCACCGTCACGTTCCCGCCCAGGAGCTCGCGGTACTCCACCCGCAGGGCGCGGTCCTTGGCGCTCTCCAGCGTGAGCGTCACGCGGTAGACCGTCGTCGTCTTGTCCTGACGCACCACCTGCACGCTCCTCGCGTACCCGACGTCCGGGTCGCGGCCCAGGTCCAGCTCGATCGGCTCGTTCGCGCTCGTGTCGTTGATGACCGCCTGACCGACGATGCGGCCCTCGTCGCGGACGGTCACCGCGCCCGCCGGGAGCAGCGTGTCGGCCCGCACGCGGTAGTTGCGGCCCAGTTTGCCGGTCGTGCCGGTCGTGTTGAAGCCGGTGGTGAGGCCCGCGTAGCGCTCGAAGGTCACCTTCGGGTTGAGGAAGGGCAGCGTGAGCGTGGACGCGGCGGGCAGCGTGAACTTCTCCGTCAGCGCGTAGCGGTACAGCCCGCGGCTCTCCCCCTGCGGGTTGATGGCGGGCGCGGGCAGCGGCGCGGCCTCGGCGGCGTTCTGGCGGAAGCGCACGTCGCTCGCGTACGGCAGGGGCGGACCCTGCACGAGGTTCACGTCCCCGGCGATCAGCTCGCCCGCCGTCACGTCGTACGCCGCATCGCTGTTGTTGCGCAGGT
>NZ_KI912635.1:39474-39810 GCF_000519345.1 Deinococcus pimensis DSM 21231 | reverse complement strand
CTCGGCGCGCAGCGCCTCGACGAGCTGCGGCACGAGGGTCCTGTGCCCGGCGGCCTGGGAGCTCACGCCGACGACGTGCACGTCGTTCTCGACGGCCTGCCGGGCGGCCTCCTCGGGTGTCTGGAAGAGGGGACCGACGTCCACGTCGAAGCCGAGGTCGGCGAAGGCGGTCGCGATGACCTTCGCGCCGCGGTCGTGGCCGTCCTGGCCCATCTTCACGACGAGCATGCGGGGGCGGCGGCCCTCCTCGCGGGCGAAGGCCTCGATGTCGGCGCGCACCGCCTCGAAGCCCTCGTCGCCCGCGTAGCCCTGCGCGTACACGCCGCTCAGGGTCCG
>NZ_KI912635.1:30079-39260 GCF_000519345.1 Deinococcus pimensis DSM 21231 | reverse complement strand
CCGTCACGTCGTACGCCGCATCGCTGTTGTTGCGCAGGTCCGCGAGACCCGACAGCGTGGCCGTGGTGCCGCTGAGGCGCAGCGTGTAGCGCGGCGCCCACGTCACGGCGCGGGTGAGGTAGCTCAGGGTGGCGTCGCCCGGCGCGGCCACGTCGAAGGTGAGCTGCTGCGAGCGCGCGCCCGCGTTCTCGGGGGGCAGCGTGTCGAAGGCGAGCTGTTCGAAGCGGACGTTGCGGTAGCGGCCGTCGGCGTCGCGGATCGTGAGGTCCGAGGCGCGGACGAGCGTCACCCGCTGGGGCGGGCGGCCGTCCTCGATCAGCGTCACGGGCTGCCCCTCCTGCATGGCGAGCCACGAGGCGCGGGCGCGCTGCTGCGCGGCGCGGACGGTGAGGCCCTCCAGGTCGAGGGTGCCGGGAACAACCTGACCGTAGACGCTGTCGGGCAGGTCGACGGTGAAGGTGTTCCCGGTGACGCGCACCGCCTCGCGGACCTCCGAGAAGGCGGGGTAGATGCGCAGCTGCGAGGCGGAGGCACTTCCCAGGGTCAGCAGGACCAGCATCAACTTCTTCATGAAGGTAGTGTTCACGGCGGCACCTGACGGGCGATGAGAAGCAGCGGTCAGCGGTCAGCGATCAGCGGTCCGCCGTCAGCCACCGGGAATCGACTGGGGTCCAGGGTCCGGAACAGGAGTGGGGCGCTCCTCCCGGAGCGCCCCACTGACGGCTGAAAGCTGAAGGCTGACCGCTCCTACAGGATGTCGTCGCGGATGCAGGCCTTGAAGTGGCCCGGCTTGACCTCGCGGAGTTCCGGCACGACGTTCGCGCACTCCGGGATGGCGTAGCGGCAGCGGGTGCGGAACACGCAGCCCGACGGCGGGTTGATGGGGCTCGGGATGTCCCCCTCCAGGATGATGCGCTTGCGCTTGATGCTGGGATCCGGGATGGGCGCGGCCGAGAGCAGCGCCTCCGTGTAGGGGTGCTTGGGGTTCACGTAGAGCTCGCGGCTCGGCGCGATCTCCATGATGCGGCCCAGGTACATCACGATGACGCGGTCGCAGATGTACTCCACGACGGCGAGGTCGTGCGCGATGAACAGCACCGTGAGCCCGAGTTCCTCCTGCAGGTCCTGGATGAGGTTCACGACCTGCGCCTGGATGGACACGTCGAGCGCCGAGACGGGCTCGTCCGCGACGATGAAGCTGGGGTTCACGGCGAGCGCGCGGGCGATGCCGATGCGCTGACGCTGACCGCCGGAGAACTCGTGCGGGTATCGGCGCATGCTCTCCGGGTTGAGGCCGACCTTGCGCAGCAGCTCCGCGATGCGGTCCACGCGCTCGCGCCCGGGGTGCAGACCGTGAATCTGCAGGGCCTCGCCGATGATGTCCGAGACCGTCATGCGCGGGTTGAGGCTCGCGAAGGGGTCCTGGAAGATGATCTGCATCTGGCGACGGTAGTCGCGCATCTGGCCCTTGCTGACCTTGGTGATGTCGGTGCCGTTGAAGACGACCTCGCCGCCCGAGGGCTCGATGAGGCGCAGGATGCTGCGGCCGACGGTGGTCTTGCCGGAGCCGGACTCGCCAACGAGTCCGACGACCTCGCCGCGCTTCACGGCGAAGCTGACGTCGTTGACGGCCTGCACGTTCGCGACCACGCGTGACAGCAGGCCGCCGCGGATCGGGAAGTACTTGCGCAGGTTGCGCACGTCGAGGAGCGTCTCACCCATCGGGGGGAGGGCGCTGTCCTTGTTGGGGGTGGGGGCGGCGGTCACAGAAGCCTCCAGAGACGATCAGAAATCACCGAGAGAAGCGAGCGACCGCTCGTGAGCGTGGAGCCCGTCATTTAGAGCTCCCTCCAGCGGATGCAGCGGGAGGTGTGGCCGTTGCCGGTGTCCTCGAGCGCGGGGACCGCCTTGTTGCAGTCGTCGATGGCGTACTTGCAGCGCGGCGCGAAGGCGCAGCCGGGCGGCAGGTTGAGCGGGCTGGGCACGTTGCCGGGGATCGCCTCGAGGCGTTCCTTGTCGCCGGCGGCCTTGCCGTGGTCGACGCGGGGGATGCTGTTGAGGAGCCCGATGGTGTAGGGGTGCTTGGGCGCCTTGAAGATCTCCATGACGTCGCCCTCCTCCACCACGCGGCCGCCGTACATGACCACGACGCGGTCGGCCATCTCGGCGACGACGCCGAGGTTGTGCGTGATGAAGAGGATGGACATGCCGATCTCCTCCTGAAGCTTGCGCATCAGGTCGAGGATCTGCGCCTGGATCGTCACGTCGAGCGCGGTGGTGGGCTCGTCGGCGATCAGGAGGGCGGGGTTGCAGGAGAGCGCCATGGCGATCATGACGCGCTGGCGCATGCCGCCCGACATCTGGTGCGGGTACTCGTGGACGCGCTTCTTGGGCGCGGGAATGCCGACGAGTTCGAGCATGCCGGCGGCCATGTCCATGGCTTCCTTGCGGTTCTTGCCCTGGTGGAGCATGATCGCCTCGGCGATCTGGTCGCCGACGGTGTAGACCGGGTTGAGCGACGTCATGGGCTCCTGGAAGATCATGGAGATGTCGTTGCCGCGGATGCGGCGCATCTCGGCCTCGGACAGCTTGGTGATGTCCTTGGTCTTCCCGTCCTTGCCGGTGAAGAGGACCTCACCCTCGGCGATCTTGCCGGGCGGGGAGGCGATCAGGCGCATGATCGAGAGGCTCGTGACGGACTTCCCGGAGCCCGACTCACCCACCACGGCGAGCGTCTCGCCCTTGTTGAGGTGGAAGGTCACGCCGTCGACCGACTTGACGACGCCGTCGTCGGTGTAGAAGTACGTCTTCAGGCCGTTCACGGCCAGCAACGTGTCCGTTGCAACTGCAGTCATGGGAGCTCCTTGTGGATTGTTCTGCACGGCATTGCGCGCATCATATCAGGATTTGGTGAAGGCCGAAGGCCGCGCTGGCGGGACAAAAAAGGCCCGCTCCGCGCCTGCCCTCGCGGGCAGGCGGGAGCGGCGGGCGTCACTGCCGCTTGCGGGGGTCGAAGGCGTCGCGCAGACCGTCGCCGAGCAGCTGGAAGCACATCACCGTCAGCACGATGAAGAAGCCGGGAATCAGCACCCAGGGGCGGTCGGTGATGCTGGAGAAGCCGCCCTCCTGCGCCTGCGCGAGCAGGCTGCCCCAGCTGGCGTAGGGTTCGACGGCGCCGATCCCGAGGAAGCTCAGGCCGGACTCCGCAAGGATCTGGAAGGGGATCGCGAGGCTGATCGTCACGATGAGGTAGGTGCTCAGCGCGGGCAGCATGTGCCGGAAGATGATGCGGCGGTCGGTCGCGCCGAGCGACGTGGCGGCGGCGACGTAGTCCATCTCGCGGACGGAGAGCAGCTGACCGCGCACGACGCGCGCGAGCCCGCCCCAGCTGATGAACGCCAGCAGGCCGATGATCACGTACAGCGCGAAGATCGGGTTGATGTTCGTGGGGAACATGGCGCGCAGCAGGATCACGAGGAAGAGGTACGGGATGGACGCGATGACCTCGACGACGCGCATGATGACGTTGTCCACCCAGCCGCCGAAGTACGCGGCGAGCGCGCCCATCGTGAGGCCGATGACGGTGGAGATCAGCACGGAGCCCACGCCGATCGTCAGGGAGATCTGCGAGGCGTACAGGATGCGGGTGAACAGGTCGCGTCCGAAGCCGTCCGCGCCGACGAGGTAGACGTTGCCGGGGTCCTCGACGCCGTAGAGGTGGATGTTGCCGGGGATGAACCCGAGGATCTTGTACGGCGCGCCCTTCACGAAGAAGTGGATGGGGTACTTCTGGGTGGGGTCGGGCTTGTACTCGTTGACGAAGGTGTTGAGGTTGAGCTCCTGCTTGAAGCCGTACACGTAGGGCCGCGTGAACGCGCCGCTCTCGTCGCGGAAGTGCACGACGGTGGGCGGGGCGAACTTCGTGATGTTCTCCGTGGAGTAGCTCGACAGGGAGTACGGGGCGAGGAAGGGCGCGAGGAGCGCCATGACGTACAGCAGGATCAGGAAGATGCCGCCGAACTGCGCGAGGCGGTGCTTGCGGAACTGACGCCACGCGACCTGAAACTGCGACTGGGGCTTGCGGACGCCCTGCGCGGCGCCGGTGGTGGCGGGAACGGCGGTGGCGTTACGCATAACGGATCCTCGGGTCGACGACGCTGAGCAGGATGTCGCTGACGGCGTTGCCGATGATCAGGAGCAGGATGCCGACGAGGCTGAAGCCCGCGATGACGTAGAGGTCCTGCGAGTTGAGCGCGTCGAGCAGCATGGGCGTGATGCCGGGGTAGCTGAAGACGACCTCGGTGAAGCCGGCGCCGCTGATGAGGGCGGGCAGCAGGCCGCCGATGCCGGCGATGAACGGGATGATGGCGTTGCGGAAGGTGTGCTTGTACACGACCTTGAACTCGCTGACGCCCTTGGCGCGCGCGGTGCGGATGTAGTCCGCGTTGAGGTTCTCGAGCATCTGGCCGCGCAGCACGCGGGTGGTCCCGGCGACGTCGCCGATCGCGAGGACGACCGCGGGGATCGCGACGTGCTTGAGCACGTCGAGGAACTTCCCGAGGGTGCTGAGGTCGTCGTAGTTCTGCGAGGTCATGCCGCCGACGGGGATGTCCCAGCCGGTCGCGAAGCGGATCTGCAGGATGAAGTAGATGACGATCAGCGCGAGGAAGAAGCTGGGGAAGCCCAGCAGGAAGTACATCAGGGTGCTCGTGATCTTGTCGCCGATGCTGTACTGACGCACCGCGCCGTACACGCCGAGGGGAATGGCGATGACGTAGAAGACCAGGGTGCTGAACAGCACGAGGTAGAGGCTGTTGAGCACGCGCGGGGCGACGACGTTGAGCACGGGCTGCTGGTACGCGAAGGAGAGCCCCAGGTCCCCCTGCAGCAGGTTCTTGACCCAGTAGAAGTACTGCACGATGAGCGGCTGGTCCAGCCCGAAGTTGCGGCGCAGGTTGTCGATCTGCTCCTTGCTGATGTTCGGGTTGAGCAGCTGCGAGGTCAGGAAGTCACCTGGCGCGAGCTGAATGATGAAGAAGATCAGGATGGTCGCGCCGATTACCGTCGGAATCGAGTTGACCAGCCGCCGAAGAAGGAAGGGCAGCAAGGGGGTTACCTCCGGGGGATGTGTTGGCCCGCGTTTTTGGGCTGACAGATAGCATACGCCATTGCCTAGGCAATGTGTCCTATCCGGAGTGAAGGTTCACGTGCGGAAGGGCTTCCAGACGTGAGCCCCCCCGGGATGACCCGGGGGAGCTCCGCGCGCGGCGCCTTACTTGATGAAGGTGAGGGCCTGCGTGCGCGAGGTGTAGTACGCGTCCATCAGGTTGCGGGGGTACGCGCCGCCGAGACGGCTGTTGTACACCACGTGGTAGTTGGGCGAGGCGAGGTACACGACGGGCTGGAGTTCCGACTCGACCTTGAGCAGCTGACCGGCGATGGTCTTGCGGCGGGCGATGTTGAGCTCCTGGTCGCCCTGGTCGTAGAGCTTGCTCATGAGCTGCTCCTGCGAGGTGAGGCACTTGCCGCTCGTGTTGTACGAGTGCAGGTTGCCCGAGCAGGGCACGACGTTCACGCCGAAGGGCCAGATGTTGGCGCCGTTGGAGAGGCCGAGCAGGATCGCGTCGAAGGGACGGTCCGCGCCGGTGCTGGTGAGCTGGTTGACGAGGACGTTGAAGTCGATGGGCTGCGCGTTGACCTTCACGCCGACCTTCTTGGCGGTGTCGGCGAACAGGCGCATGAGGCCCTCACGCTGGTTGTTGCCGGCGTTGGTGCTGAGGTTGAACTCCAGGCGGCGGCCCTGCGCGTCCACGAGGTAGCCGTCCTTGTCCTTCTTCTTGAAGCCCATCTCGGCGAGGAGCTTGGTGGCCGCGTCGAGGTTGTACTCGTAGCGGGGCACGCCGGCGGGCGCCCAGGCCTTCTCGAAGACGGGGTACAGGCTGAAGTAGCTGGGCGAGCCGAGACCGCCGTAGACGAGCTTGACCATCGCGTCGCGGTCGGCGAGGTGGCTCATGGCGCGGCGGAAGCGCACGTCGCGGAAGATCTTCTGCTTGAACGGGTCGCTGGCCTTGTTCCAGTTGAAGGTGATCCACGTGCTGCTCGCCTGCGGGCTGACGTTCGCGAGGATCTCGGCCTTGAGGTTGCCGCCGTCGACGGCGCGGCGGATCTGCGCGAGCTGGTCGGCGGTGGAGGCGCCGATCTGGTCGAGCTGGCCCGCGATGAACGCGGCGATGCCGGCGTTCACGTCGGACACGATGCGCATGGACATCTTGTCGAGGTACGGGAGCGCGTTGCCGGCGCTGTCCTTGTTCCACTCGCCCCAGTAGGCGTTCTTCTCGAAGACGGTGCGCTCGCCCGCGCGGTAGCTGTCGACGTTCCACATGCCGGGCGACACGATCTGGTTGACGGGCGTGTTGAGGGTCCACATCTGCTTGATGGCGGCGGCGCCGCCGGAGTTGTAGACCTTGCCGAACACGTGGTCGGGCCAGGGGGTGTAGCTCAGGCGGCTCAGCGCGCTGGAGCTGACCTGCGGGAAGTCGAACTGGAGCTGGTACTTGCCGAGCTTCGTGACCTTGATGGGCTTGTCGTTGAGGTAGAAGCTGCTGTAGCTGTTGGAGCCCACGGCCTTGTCCATGTGGATCTTGGCGGTGGTGACCCAGTCGTCGGCGGTGATCTCCTGGCCGTCGCTGAACTTCATGCCCTGGCGGATCGTCACGACGAAGCGCTTGCCGTTGTTGCTGACGACGGGGTCCTTGTCCGCCATGTAGGGGATGAAGTCGTCGTTGCGGGGGTCCTGCGTGAACAGGCCGGTGCCGGTGCCGAGGCGGCCGGGGATGCTTTCGGCCTCGGCGCTGGTGAAGGGGTTCATCGTCTTGTAGTCGGAGATGGTGGAGAGACGCAGCTCTCCGCCCTTCTTGGCGGCGCTGGGCGCGTCGGCGGACCAAGCGGCGGGCCAGACGAAGGGGGCGGCCGACGCGGACGCGCACACCATGGCCACGGCAACAAAGAATGCTTTCTTCATGAGTCCTCCTGGGCTGGACGGCCGGTACGTCAACCGTGAGAGCGTGCGTGGATCGCGCGTTCCCCGGGGTGGTGATGTATGGATTTCCAGCATGGCCAATATATGAAATGGCTGATGGAAGGTCAATAGGAATGGATACAAGGCTCATGAAGCACTTCCATTCGAAAATGACCGGGCTGAGTTCGCGTTCTGCCCCTCCTGCATGCCTATACAGGTCAGCGTATGGGAAAGGTACGTCCAGCACGCTCGCGGAACAAAAGACGAGAGGGCGGCCGAAGCCGCCCTCTCACGCCCGCGAACGCGTCAGCGGGGAATGATCGCGAGCACGAGGCAGATGACCATGAACAGTCCCCCCGCGATGCTCGTGAGGCGCACGAGGCCGCCCTCGACGCCCTGACCGCCGAACAGGTTGCCGCCACCGCCGAGGCTCGCGGACAGACCGCTCTGCTTCGGCGTCTGAAGCAGCACGAAGAACACGAGCACGACCGCCACGAGGGCCAGCAGGATTTCGAGCAGGATCAGCACGTTCTCACTTCCTTTGTGTGCGGGCGCGCCCGGCCGGGCCCTGAGACCCGCCGGGAGCGTCCCGATCTGGTGCCGGCGAAGGGACTCGAACCCTTACGGTCTCCCGCTCGATTTTGAGTCGAGTGCGTCTACCGATTCCGCCACGCCGGCGCTTCGCCCCGGGAATCTGGGGACGAACAGAAGCCTATCACACGTCCTGCGCGCCCACCAGGGACGCCTCACCCGCGGGGCGCGCGCCGATCCGGAAGCCGATGTCGCGCCGCACGAGCGCCCCCTCGAAGCCCACGGCGTCCACGACCGCGTACGCGCGACCCAGCGCCTCCGGGAGGGTCGGGGCGCTCGCCTGCACCGCCAGCACCCGCCCGCCCGCGGACACCAGCCGTCCGTCCACGAGGGCCGTCCCCGCGTGGAACACCCGCGCCTCCAGCGACGGGTCGAGGGTGGGCAGATTGAGCGGCACGCCCCGAGCGGGCTCGCCCGGATAACCCGGTGCGGCCATCACCACGACCGCGCTCGCGTGATCGGAGAACCGCACGAGATCCCCGCGCAGACGACCCTCGGCGCAGGCCAGCACGATCCCCGCGAGGTCCGACTCCAGCAGGGGCAGCGCCGCCTCCGCCTCCGGGTCGCCGAAGCGGCAGTTGAACTCCACGACCTTCGGACCCTCCGGGGTGAGCATCAGGCCCGCGTACAGCACCCCCACGAAGGGACTGCCCTCCTGGGCGAGGCCGCGCAGCGCGGGCGCGATGATCTCGCGCCGCACGCGCTCCATGACGTCCGGTTCCAGCGGAAAGGGGCAGATCACGCCCATGCCGCCCGTCATGGGTCCCACGTCGCCCTCGTGGATCGTCTTGTGGTCCTGCGCGGGCGGCATCGTCACGAAGCGCTCCCCGTCGCAGAACGCGAGGACCGTCACCTCCTGCCCCGTCATGAAGGCCTCCACGACGGCGCTCGCGTCCGGCGCGTCGAAGATGGCGCGGAGCGCGGCCTCCGCCTCGTCGGCGTTCGCGCAGACCGTCACACCCTTCCCCGCCCGCAGGGCCGCGTCCTTCACCACGATCGGCACGGGATGCGCCCTCGCGTACGCGAGGGCCGCCGCGAGGTCCGTGAAGCTCTCGTACGCCGCCGTGGGAATGCCGTGACGGCGCATGAAGGCCTTCGACCACGCCTTGTCCCCCTCGATGCGGGCCGCCGCGCGGCTCGGCCCGAAGACGCGCAGGCCGCGCGCGAGCATCTCGTCCGCGGCGCCCGCCGCGAGGGGCGCCTCGGGGCCGATCACCACGAGGTCGGCGCCCTCACGCTGCGCGAGGTCCGCGAGCGCCGCGGGCGTCCCCTCGCACGCGACGAGCCGAGCGTGGCGCGCGATCCCGGGATTGCCGGGCGTCGCGACGAGCCGCGTGACGAGGGGCGAGCGCGCGAGGCGCTCCGCGATGGCGTGCTCGCGCGCGCCGCTTCCGATCAACAGGACGTTCATGTCGGTCCTCCTAGAAGTTGGTGCGGTCCCACTCGTCCGCCGTGACGCTCAGAGCCTCCTCGACCTCGTCCCGCAGGCCCAGCCCGTCCGCGCGGGCGAGCAGGCGGTCGCGGGCCTCCCAGCGCGCCAGGCGTTCCTGGAGGGAGGTCAGGGCCGTCCAG
>NZ_KI912635.1:29627-29979 GCF_000519345.1 Deinococcus pimensis DSM 21231 | reverse complement strand
GCGGCGCGCGGGCACCGCCTCCGGGGCGTGCGGCTCGACTCGGGCGACCTCGCCTACCTCAGCCGCAAGGTCCGCGAGACACTCGACGAGGCGGGCTTCACGGACGTGCGGATCGTCGCGTCGAACGACCTCGACGAGTTCGTCATCGACTCCGTCATCCGCGAGGGCGGACGCATCGACGTGTACGGCGTCGGCACGCGCCTCGTCACGGGCGGCGGGGAGGGCGGCGGCGCGCTCGGCGGGGTGTACAAGCTCGTGCGCATCCACGGGGANCCGCGCATGAAGCTCACGGCGGACCGCGCCAAGGCGACCGTGCCGGGCCTCAAACGCGTCTGGCGCGTCCGGGACGACG
>NZ_KI912635.1:28772-29527 GCF_000519345.1 Deinococcus pimensis DSM 21231 | reverse complement strand
CGCCTCGCGAGCGTCGTGGCCCCCTCGCTGGGCGCGGCGCTCCTCACGACCGCGCTGCCGCTCGCGCTGGGCGTGTACGCCGCGTTCTTCCTGCTGGGCGCGGTGTGCACCCTCCTGATCCCGGTGGAGACGCGCGGGAGGGCGCTGGAGGACACCGTCGGGGAGGCGGCGGGCGCGGACTAGACGGGTGGGCGCGTGTGTTGTTTTCCTCAAGACGCCCCGCCGCGCGGGCGTGGCATCCTGACCGCATGATGGCCTCGCCCGCCGATCCGCTCCTCACGGACCTCTACCAGCTCACGATGCTCGCCGGCTACGTCCGCAGCGGTCTGCACGGGCAGGAGGCCACCTTCGACCTGTACTTCCGCCGCGCGCCCTTCGGGGGTACGTACGCCGTGTGGGCCGGACTGGAACCCGCGCTGGAGTACCTCGCGTCACTGCGCTTTGAGGCGCACCACCTCGACTACCTGCGCTCCCTGGAGATGTTCGACGAGGCCTTCCTCGACTACCTGCGCGCCTGGCGCTTCACGGGCCGCGTCACCGCCTTCCGCGAGGGCAGCGTCGTCTTCCCCAACGAGCCCCTGCTGAGCGTCACCGCGCCCCTCGGGGAAGGTCAGCTCGTGGAGACGGCCCTGCTGAACATCCTCAACTTCCAGACGCTCGTCGCGACGAAGGCCGCGCGGACGGTGCTCGCGGCGCGCTCCAGCCCCCACGGGGGCAGCGTCGTGGAGTTCGGCGCGCGCCGCGCGCAGGGCCCC
>NZ_KI912635.1:23924-28672 GCF_000519345.1 Deinococcus pimensis DSM 21231 | reverse complement strand
CCGCGCGAGGTGCGCCGCGCCGCGCGTGTGCACGTACACCCGCCCGCCGGAGCGCGCCACGATCTCCCCCGCCGCGCCCGCGTGGTCGAGGTGGATGTGCGTCAGCAGCACGTGCCGCACGTCCTCCAGGGCGTAGCCGAGCTCCGCGAGGCCCCGTTCGAGCGCTCCCAGGGTGCTGCCCGGCCCCGGGTCCACGACGGCGGGCCCTTCGGGCGTGTCCACGACGAAGCTGGAGATGACGCCCGGCACGCCCTGGAACGCCAGGTCCAGCGCGCGCACGGCGGGCGTCACGCGACCCCCATGAGGCGCGCGCCCGCCAGCACGGCCGCGAGGAGGTACTGCACGACGGACACGACCGTGAGGGGAAGCGCGCCCGGCGTTCCCCTCATCGGCCCGCGCGCCGCGTACAGGAGCCCCGACGCGGACAGCACGATCAACACCACCAGAACCCACAACATGCGGGAAGTCTAGAGCACGCGGCCCGGCGAGGTCAGCCGTCTCCCAGCGCGGCCGCCCAGGCGCGCGCCGCCTCGATCCGGCGTGACGTCGACGGATGGTCGTGCAGCCACACCTCGATCCAGCGGGGCACGTCCGGATCGGAGAGGTTGCCCTTCGCGAGGGTGGTCATGAGTTCCACGAAGCCCTCGGGGTCGCGGGTGGTGTCCAGCGCGAAGCGGTCGGCGGCGAACTCCTCGCGGCGTTTCTGGACGTTCGTGACGAGCCCGCCGAAGGTGCCCACGAGCGTGAAGGCCAGCAGCAGGATCGGGAGCGTGGCGATGTCCGTGACGCCCCGCAGACCGAACGACGTGCCCAGCAGGTGGTAGAGGGCGGCCGCGGCCAGCAGCGTCGCCGAGAACTGCGCGACGATCCTCACCACGGAGCGGCGCGTGTCCCGGTGGACGAGGTGCCCGAGCTCGTGCGCGACCGCGATCCGTACGCCCCGCACGCCCACCGAGGAGATCATCGTGTCCGACACCAGCACCTCGAATCCACGTCCGCGCGGGACGAGCGCGGCGTTCGCGCCCCGGGTCTTCGACGCGAGCTTCCAGAGGCTCACCCGCAGCAGCGGCACGTCTGCCCGCCGGAAGACGTCGCGGACGACGGCCTCCACCTCGGGGTCGTCCAGGGGCGCCGTGCGGAACCGCAGGCGGGCCACGAGCGGCGCGAGCAGATAGGCCGCCGCGACGAACACGAGGACCGGCAGCAGACTCCACAGGAGCCACGTCTCCGGGAAGGCCCGGAAGACCGCGTAGAGCCCCAGGAAGAGCGCGGCGGAGAGCGTGAGTTCGACGGCGGCACCCACGACGTGATCGAGCAGCCACGCGAGCGGAGCCTGCTTCGTGAGGCCGTCGGCGCGGTTGGGCAAGTACGAGAGCATCACGGTCACCGGGAGGGACGCGAGCTCGTGGATCAGGAGGAGCGCGGCGACGAACAGCGTGCGGGAAGCGAGGGTGTCGCCGCCCCCGGTGAGGTCACGCAGTTGCGCCGCGAGGCCGACGGGCACGAACAGCACGAACAGCACGACGTCCAGCAGGAGGTGCGAGACGACGGAGGTCACGCGCAGGTACTCGCGCTCACGGGCGCGGGCGGCGGAGGCGGCGAGGGGAGCGTCGGCGGTCATGCGCGCCACCTCCGGCGGGAGACGGCGCGGGCTTGGGAATGGATCGAGGTGAGCATCACCTCTCATCGTCTGTCCGGGATGGTGGCCCCAGCGGAAAAAGAGTCCACACCGCCCGCTCCGACTGTGCGGAACTTCACGGACGTGACGGGTCGACCCGAACCGCCTAGACGTCCCGGCGCCGCGCGGAGAGCTCCACGATCAGGTCGTAGTCGTCGGGCTGGTCCGGGTCGTCGAGGGCGGCCTTGTTGCGGCCCTCGAAGCCGCACCTCGCGCAGCGGTGCACGATCACCCAGCCCTTCTTCGGGCTGTGCTCCACCCCGACGGGCACCATGTCACCGCCGCAGTCGCTCGCGCGGTCCCCCGGGAAGACGTCCACGTGCAGGCTGTGCAGGCACGCGGGGCAGTGGTTTCGGACGCTGCCGTTGCGAAGAGGAGCCACGTCGGCGCCGCAGTGACGGCAGGCGAAGTGCTCGTTCGTGCCGCGCACCGTGAAGCGGCGGCCCGTCACGCGCGCCTCCCCCGGCGGCCCTCCAGGTACGCGTCCACGGCGGGCAGACCGATGATGCCGAAGCCGCACAGGATGAACACGAACCCCACCGCGAACACCGCGTAGCCCCACAGGGTCGCGGCGGACGCCAGCATGCCCAGCACCGCCGCGATCATCCCGCCGACGAACGCGAGCGCCACCGTCACCTGCCGCGCCCACCACGCCCCGCCGAGCAGCGCGCGGAACAGCATGAACGTCAGCGCGAGGCTCGGAAGCTGCGCGGCGAACCGGCTGAAGTCTCCCCTCACCCACATCGCCACGGCGGGCCCGGCGATCAGCACGAACATCAGCCCCAGCAGGGCCAGCAGCTGCGCGCGGCCCGGGTGCGCGTCATCGGATCGTCCCCTCACGGCCTCACTAGATCACGAGCGGCGCGCGCGCACCGGGGCGTTCGCCCCGTTTCAGGCTCGCGGCTCCTCGCGCCACCAGTCGTCGAAGGGCGTGACGGGCAGCGCCCGCTTGTGCCGCGTGACGCGGTGGATGCGCTCCAGCTTCTCCGCGACGTCCGCGCTGACCTCGCGGCCCTCCAGGTAATCGTCGATCTCGTGGTAGCGCAGGCCGAGCGCCTCCTCGTCGGGCAGGCCGGGGCGGTGGTCCTCCAGGTCGGCGGTGGGCGTCTTCTCGTACAGGCGCGCGGGCGCCCCGAGGAACTCCAGCAGCGCCCGCCCCTGCCGCTTGCTGAGGCCCGTGATGGGCATGAGGTCGGTCGCGCCGTCGCCGTACTTCGTGAAGAAGCCCGTCACGGCCTCCGCCGCGTGGTCCGTCCCGACGACGAGGCAGTTCTCGTGCGCCGCCACGGCGTACTGCGCGACCATGCGCTCGCGCGCCTTGACGTTGCCGCGGTTGAAGTCGCTGAGGCTCGCGCCCACCGCGGCCTCCACGGACGCCACGGCGGCGTCCACGGCGGGCCTGACGTTCACCGTCACGACCTTCGCCGGCCGGATGAAGTCCAGTGCGAGCCGCGCGTCGTCCTCGTCGGCCTGCACGCCGTAGGGAAGGCGCACCGCGACGAAGGTGAAGTCGCCCGCGCCGCCCGCCTCGGCGTTCAGTTCCTCCACCGCGAGCTGGCACAGGCGGCCCGTGAGGCTGGAGTCCTGCCCGCCGCTGATGCCGAGCACGAAGCCCCGCGCGGGCGTCGTGCGCAGGTACGCCTTGAGGAAGTCCACGCGGCGGCGCACCTCCGCCGCGGGATCGACGTGCGGGGCGGCGTGCAGTTCCCCCAGGATGCGGGCGCGGGTGGTCGTGTCCGTGACGCTCATGCCCCCGAGTGTGGCACGCGCGCGTGACGTGTTGGCTGCACGAAGGCTCAAGGTCGGCTTGAGGGCAGGTCGAAGAAATCGTCACCGCGCCTCGGGCGCGGAGGTTAGCCTTGCGGGATGACCGCGACCACGCAGACGATGGAGGCGCGCGGCGTCGACGACGCCATCGACGCCATCGGCCTGGGGCCCTTCCAGTGGAGGCTCCTCGCGATCGGCGGGCTCACCTGGGCCGCCGACGCGATGGAGGTCCTCCTCGCCGGGTTCGTGCTGCCCGGCCTCGTCGCCACGTACGGCCTGCGGCCCACCGGCACGGAGGCGACGCTCTTCCTGTCCGCCGCGTTCGTCGGCATGTTCGTCGGGGCGCTCACCTGGGGTCCCGTCGCGGACCGGGTGGGGCGGCGCTCGGTGCTGCTCACGACGGTGCTGCTCGGCACGGCCTTCGGACTGCTCGCCGCGTTCTCCCCGTCGTTCGGGTGGCTGATCGCGCTGCGCTTCCTGACGGGCTTCGCGATCGGCGGGACGCTCCCGGTGGACTACGCCCTCATCGCGGAGTTCGTCCCGACGAGGGTGCGCGGCCGCTTCCTGGTGTACCTGGAGAGCTTCTGGGCGGTGGGGACGCTGGCGGTGGCGCTCCTGGCGTGGTGGGCCTTCACGACCTTCCCGCCCACCGAGGCGTGGCGCTGGGTGCTGGGCCTCGCGGCCCTGCCGGGCCTGATCAGCTTGTGGATCCGCCGGGGCGTGCCGGAGTCGCCGCGCTCGCTGCTCGCACGGGGCCGGGCGCGCGAGGCGCGGGAGGTGCTGGTGACCGTCGCGCGCCTCAACGGGCGGGGGGACCTGCGCGTCGGGGAACTGGCCCCCGCGCCCCCCGCGGGCGGCGCGTCCTACGCGTCGCTCTTCCGGGGCGGACTCGCGCGGCGCACGGTCCTGCTGACCGTCACGTGGTTCAGCCTGAGCCTCGGGTACTACGGGGTGTTCTCGTGGCTGCCGACGTTCTTTCGCGCGCAGGGTCTCGACCTCGGGCTGGTGTACCGCAACACGCTCGTGCTGGCCGCCGCGCAGATCCCCGGCTACGTCCTCGCCGCGTACCTCGTGGACCGGGTGGGACGCCGCCCGACCCTCGCGCTCTTCCTGGGGCTCGGGGCCGCCGCGAGCTTCCTGTTCACCCTGGTGGGAAGCGGCGGCGCGTCGCTCGTCGTGAGCTCGCTGCTGTCCTTCGCGCTGCTCGGCGCGTGGGGCGCGCTGTACGCCTTCTCGCCCGAGCTCTTCCCCACGGCGGCGCGCGGGACGGGCATGGGCTGGGTGAGCAGCGCGGCGCGCCTCG
>NZ_KI912635.1:15537-23824 GCF_000519345.1 Deinococcus pimensis DSM 21231 | reverse complement strand
CCACCGGGAAGTGGACGCTAGAGGCCGGGGATGCCGCGCGCGCGGAACGCCGCCGCGACGCTCGACGCCGCGGCCTTGCCGTACATGTCCTGCGCGGTCCGCACGGTCGCCTGCGCCGCCGCGCCGAAGCTCGTGTCGGGCGCGAAGCGGAACTGCGCGTTCACGATCACACGGTCCGCCCTGTACGCGCCGAGCGCGCCGCGGATGTCCCACAGCGCCCGCGACCAGATCTCGCCGTCCGCGTGGACCTCCCCGACCTTGTCCGCGACGGTCTTGTTCGTGTCGACGCGGCGCAGGCAGTGCACAGGACCGGACGTGTAGGACACGCTGTCCCAGTCCGCGACGCAGGCGGCGGGCGCGCGCAGGGGCACCCCGTACTTCTGAGCGACGGACAGCCCGACCGTCACGGCGAGGTAGTCCCCGAAGGCCTCCCCGATCGACCCGGCCTCCAGCGAGGCGCCGAAGCCCGGCACCTGCGCGTCGTGCACGGCGTGCCCGTACTCGTGGACGATGACCTCGCCGTCCTCCGCGTCGTCCACGCCGCCCTTCCCGAGGCGGATCTCGTCCTTCGTGCTCGTCGAGAAGGAGTTGTCGAGGCCGTACTGCCCGACGCGCACGTCCTGCGACTCCTTGTTCACGGCGGGCAGCTCGCCCGTCCCGAAGCCGAGGCTCTGCAGGTACTTCTGCGCCTCCGTGACCCAGAAGTACGCCATCACCTGCTCGAAGCGGTCGTCGTGACGGGTGTACTCGAAGGTGTTCGTGACGGAGTAGGCGGGGTCGCCCGTCTCCCCCACCACGTTCGCCCAGTCGCCCACGAGACGCCCGCTCCCGTCGAGGTTCGTGAGCGCCACCGTGTAGTACGCGCTCGCGGGCACCGCCGAGTCCGCGTCATTGTCGTCCACGAGCGTCTCGATGCCCGTGGACTGCACCGGATTCGTGACGAACACGCGCGCCGTGCCGGTGGACGTCCCGGAGGGTGTCGCCGCGAGGGCGCCCAGGCCGGTCGCGGACGACGTGTTCGCGGAGCGGTCGGGCATGGACCCGCAGGCGGACAGCAGCAGGGCCCCGAGGGCCAGGAGCCCCAGTCTCGTTCTCATCGTTGTCACCTCGCCGCTCACCATACCCCACCTCGCGCGGCGCGTTCATTGGCGTCCGCTCAAGACGCGCGCGCCGCGCGTCACACGTCCCGGCCACGCGGATTTCGAATGATGAGCGTGAAGGGAGCAACATGACGTACCGCCTGACGATCGAGGTTCGGAACGACGTAGCCCTTGAGCAGTTCCAGCGGGAGTTCGGCACGCTCGCCGACGCGAAACGCTTCGCGCACGAGCACGTGCGCGGCGACATCTACTGGACGGCCCGCGAACACCACATGGACGGCCTCGCGCCGTCCTACGCCTTCCGGATCGAAGAACTCATGGCGAAACCCTCCAACGAGTGAAGCGCCCACCCGCCAGCCGTCCTCGTGAACACGCGGACCTGACGTGATTTCAAAGGAGAGGCCGGGCGAACCTGCCGCCCGGCCTCTTCTCCCTTGCTTCAGTCCGCCGGGAGGGGGTCCGGGGCGCTCGTCTCGCTGCCGCGCGCGCGGAGGTAGCCGAGCGCGGTGAGGATCGCGGCGAACACGCCGAGCACGCCCACGGTCGGCGCGAGCCCGACGAGGCCGACGAGGACGCCCGCGAGGCTCACACCGAGCGGCCGGAGGCCCTGCCCGACGAGGATGCGGGCGCTGTACACGCGGCCCCGCACGTCCTCGGGGGTGAGCTGCGCGAAGAGCGTGCCGACCATGACGTTGAGCGGCCCGAACGCGGCGCCCATCACCACGGCGAGCGCGAGGGCCACGCCGAGGCTCGGCGCGAAGGCCACCCCGACGATGCACAGGGCGGGCACGGCGCAGCCCAGCGCGATCCACTCCAGCGGGTGGTGGCTGACGCGCCGTCCCATCCAGATCACCATGACGAGCTGCGACACCGCGAGGACCGACCCGAGCAGGCCCACGCCGATCGCGCCGCGGCTGTCCGCGCGGATCCAGCCGAACGCGCCGGGCAGGTCCACGCCCTGCATGAGCCGGTCGGCGATGCGGGGCAGGAACACGGCGGTGTAGGGCTCCATCGCGAAGTTCACGCTGGCGAGGCCGAGCAGCGTGGCCCACAGGGCGGGGCGGGCGCGGACGAACTCGAAGCCGTAGCGGGTGCGCGCCCACCACGCGGAGAGGCCTCGTTCGTCGTGGTCGCCGGAGCGTTCCACCCTCGGGAAGCGCACGAGGGCGTACGCGGCCACCGCGACGGCGAAGGTGGCGGTGTTGATCCACATGACGTTCACGGCGCCGATCCCCGCGACGAGCAGGCCCGCCGCGACGGGCGCGACGAGGCCGCTGGTGGTCCACGTGAGGTTGAAGAGCGCCTGCAGGGCCTGCACCCGTTCCTTCGGGACGAAGGTCGGCAGGGACGCCTGCTGCGCCGGGAAGATCACGCTGCCCGTGAAGCCCATCAGCGCGCCGATCACCACGAGCAGCGTGAAATTGAGGTGCCCGAGCCCGTAGAGGACGGGAATCAGGGCGATCCAGACGCCCTGCAGGGCGTTCGCGACGAGCAGGGTGCGGCGGCGGTCCCAGACGTCCGTGAAGCTCGCGAGGCCCAGCGTGCCGATCAGCATGCTCACCGTCCACGCGCCGATCACGCTGCCCGACAGCGCGGGCTGGTCGGGGTAGAGACGGTACAGGAACCACGCGAGCGCGATGAAGGTGAGGCTGTTGCCGAACGAGTTGATGCCCTCGCCCACCCAGAGGATGAGGAGGCGGCGGTCTTTGAGCAGGGAGAACAAGGGACACCTCGGACGCGGCGGGGGGAGGGTGGGGGCGTCAGCCTTCCCATGCTAGGCGGCGCTCGTGCGCCCCGCATGGGCCAGGTGGCGGAGGGGGCGGGAGCGTCCCTTCATGAGGAAAGGGCCGCCCCGTCGCCGGGCGGCCCTCCCCTGCTTCCCGCGTCAGACGGTGACGGGTTCGGTGTACTCGCCGTACACGCCGCGCAGCACGTCCATCTGCTCGCCGAGGGTGGCGTAGGCGTGCGCGCACTCCACGAAGGCGGGCATGGTGTTGAGGCCCTGCGTGGCGGCGTCGCGCAGCATCGCGAGGGCGGCGGCGTGCCGCTGCGGGTCGCGCTCCCTGCGGACGCGGGCGAGGCGTTCGGCCTGCAGCTTCTCCACCTGCGGGTCGATGAGCTGGATGGGCACCTCCACGGGCTTCTCGTCGGTGAAGGCGTTCACGCCGACGATGAGGCGTTCCTTGCGGTCGAGCTCCATCTGGTAGCGGTAGGCGGCCTCGCCGATCTCGGAGGCGAAGAAGCCGAGCTCGATGGCCTTCTCGACGCCGCCGAGCGCGCGGATCTGCTCGATGTAGCCGAGCGCGGCGGCCTCGACGTCGTTCGTGAGCTTCTCGACGTAGTAGCTGCCCGCGAGGGGGTCCACGACGCCCGCGACGCCGGTCTCGTACGCGATGATCTGCTGGGTGCGCAGGGCGATGGTGGCGGCCTCCTCGGTGGGCAGCGCGAGCGCCTCGTCGTACGCGTCGGTGTGGAGGCTGTTGGTGCCGCCGAGCACCCCGGCGAGCGCCTGGATGGCGACGCGGGCGATGTTGTTGAGGGGCTGCTGCGCGGGGAGGCTCACGCCCGCAGTCTGGGCGTGCGTGCGCAGCATCCACGAGCGGGGGTTCTTCGCGCCGTAGCGTTCGCGCATCTGGCGGGCCCAGATGCGGCGGGCGGCGCGGAACTTGGCGATCTCCTCGAAGAAGTCGTTGTGGACGTCCCAGAAGAAGGAGATGCGCGGCGCGAACTCGTCGATGTCGAGGCCTCGCTCCAGGGCCTTCTCGACGTAGTGGAAGCCGTCGGCGAGGGTGAAGGCGAGTTCCTGCACGGCGGTGGAGCCCGCCTCGCGGATGTGGTAGCCCGAGACGGACACGAAGTTCCACTTCGGCAGGTTGCGCGGGCCCCACTCGAAGGTGTCGATGACGAGCTTCACGCTGGGCGCGGGCGGGAAGATGAATTCCTTCTGCGCGATGAATTCCTTGAGGATGTCGTTCTGGATGGTGCCGCCGACCTCGCGCAGGTCCGCGCCCTTCTTCTGGGCCATGGCGATGTACATGGCCCAGATGGCGTTGGCGGGGCTGTTGATGGTCATGGACGTCGTGACCTTGGTGGGGTCGATGCCGTCGAAGAGGACCTCCATGTCGGCGAGGCTCGCGACGGCGACGCCGCACTTGCCGACCTCGCCGCGGCTGAAGGGGTGGTCGCTGTCGTAGCCCATGAGGGTGGGCAGGTCGAAGGCGGTGGAGAGGCCGCCCTGTCCGGCGCGCAGCAGCGCGTGGAAGCGTTCGTTGGTCTGCTCGGCGCTGCCGAAGCCCGCGAACATGCGCATGGTCCAGAGCTTGCCGCGGTACATGCTGGTCTGGACGCCGCGGGTGTAGGGGTACTCGCCGGGGTAGCCGAGGTCGCGTTCGGCGTCGAAGTCCGCGAGGTCGTCCTCGGTGTAGATGGGGTCGGGGTCGAGGTCGCTGAGGGTCTTGTAGTTGTACTTGCGTTCGGGGAACTTCTGCGTGGCGGGGGTGTAGGTGCTGCTGAGCCACTCGTTCTTGGTCTTGCGCGCCATGCGGGCCTCCTGGGGATGGGGCGTCGGTGCGGACACCGTGTCTAACGTTCGTTAGTCTACAGATCGGGCGGGCGCGAACAAAGGGGGCACCCCCACAACGAGGAAGCGCGGCCCGGGTGGGCCGCGCTCCGATACGACGAATCCCTCAGGGCAGCCGTCCGGGCTCCACCGTCCCGCCGAGCTGCCGCTCCACGTCCTTCTCCACCTGCCGGGTCGTGGTGTCCACGGCCACCACGACCTCCTCGCCGCTCTCCAGGTCCATCACGAAGTGGTCCCCCTCGAGACGCACGCGGTCGAGGATGCGTTCCTCTCCCCCGGGGCGCATCCGGGCGCGCAGCGTGACGTGCCGCGCGAGCGGCGAGCGGATCACCTTCGGCGCGAGGATCTCCTCCACCTGGAAGATGCCGCCGGAGTTGTTCATGGTCACGTCGATCCGCACGGGCCGGTCCGCGCCGCGCGAGATGGTGACGTTGTCCACCGCGAGCGCGCTGATGGAGTGGATGTCCACGCTGCCGAGCGCGAAGGCCTTGCGGCCACGGCCCTTGGTGATGTCGATGCCGTCCGCGACGGCCGTCACGCCGCCCTCGATGGTGAGGGGCGTGGGGTTGAGGTCGTGACAGTCGATGCAGTGCAGCACGAACGCGCGCACCTTCGTGCGCTTGAACGCGTCCGGGTAGATGGGCGTGAGGACGCGGTCCACGATGGGCAGCGCGAGCGTCACGCCGTGCGCCTCGTGGGCGACGCGGTGGATCTGGTTGCCGATGTCGTGCAGCATCGTGCCCACGATGACGGCGAGATACGCGTCGTCGAGGTCCCCGAGGCCCGACTCGACGAGGTCGGGTTTCACGCCGCCCTGCACGAGCAGGTCGAGGATCGCCATGCTGGCCGCGCCCGTCACCCAGGCGTGGACGCGCCCGTGGTCGTTGTAGCCGAGCTTGCGCATGGTGATGTAGTTGGCCATGTCCCAGCAGGCGAGCGCCTCCGGGTCCCGGCTGAGGGTGTCGTAGGCGGCGAGCGCCTTCGGGAAGGGCGCGAGGTCGCGGCGGATCGCGGCGTCGGCCTCCTCGATGAGCTTCGCGCGGGGCGTCGCGAACTCCACCACGGCGCCCTGCCCGACCGGGCCGCGCCCGGAGGGATGGACCTGGTCGACGTCCTGGATGGTGCCACCGGAGACGGTGACGGTGAGCTTCTCCTCTTCTCGTTTCATGCGAACCTCGCGCGCCGACCCTGGATGGGGTGGCGTTGACCGTCGGGGGAAGGGGACCACAGGGTAGTCCCTTCCCCCGGTACGCGCGGTGACGTGCGCGGGTTTCCGCTTTTCACACAATGTTCAGGCAGGCGACGTCACTCGCCCTGGAAGCGGGCGGGGCGCTTCTCCAGGAAGGCGCGGGTGCCCTCCTTGAAGTCCTTCGTGGTGACGGCCATGCCGAACATGTCGGCCTCGATCTCCAGGGCGTGGTCGAGGCCGGCGTCCATGCCGCGTCGCACGGCCTCCTTCACGAGCCCGATCGCCATGGGGGCGTTGCGCAGCATCTGCTGGGCGACCTCGCGGGCCTTTTCCAGGGGGTTGTCCGCGACGTAGTTCACGAGGCCCATCGTGAGGGCCTCCTCGGCGCCGACCTGCCGGGCGGTGAGCATGAGATCGAGGGCGCGGCCCACGCCGATCAGGCGCGGCAGACGCTGGGTGCCGCCGTAGCCGGGGATGAGACCGAGGCCCGTCTCGGGCATCCCGAGCTTCGAGCCGGGACTCGCGATGCGCACGTCGCAGGCGAGCGCGAGCTCCAGGCCGCCGCCGAGCGCGAAGCCCTGGATCGCGGCGATGGTGGGCAGCGGCAGGGACGCGATGGACTGCATAACGTCCTGCCCGGCGAGGCTGAGCTCGCGGCCCGCGAAGACGCTGTCGAGGTCGGCGAGCTCGGTGATGTCGGCGCCCGCCACGAAGGCGCGGTCGCCGCCGCCCGTGAGGATCAGCGCGCCGATCTCGGCGGTGTCCATGACGAGCTCCACGGCCTGCGCGAGCTCGCTGAAGGTGTCGGCGCTCAGGGCGTTGAGGGCGCGGGGGCGGTTGACGGTGATGACGGCGAGGGGGCCGTGCTGGTCGACGAGCAGGTTCTCGAATTCGGCGTCGATGAGGGTCATGTGGTCTCCTGAAGGTGGTGAGGGACGGGGGTCAGGCGGTGCGCTGCGCGCCCGCGTCGATCAGCACGAGGGATTCGAGGGCGGCGCGGGTCATCTCGTCGACGCCGCGCGCGAGCACCTCGTCGGACACGAGCTGGGGATCGCCGATGTCGTTGCTGACGGTGACCATGCAGCCCGCGTGGACGCCGCGCATGGCGGCGACGAGGAAGAGGGCGCTCGCCTCCATCTCGAAGGCGAGGACGCCGTACGCGGCCCACTTGCGGGCGTGCTCGGGGGTGCTGGCGTAGAAGGCGTCCTCGGTCATGACGAGGCCGACGTGGTGAGCGAGGCCGAGGCCGCGCGCGGCGCGCGCGCCCGCCTCGACGAGGTCGAAGCTGGCGGTGGGCGCGTAGGGGGCGCCGCCGAGGTACTGCCGGGTGGTGCCGTCGTTCGGGACGGCGGCCTGCGCGACGACGAGCTCGGCGGGCCTGAGGCGGGGGGTGGCGGCGCCGCAGGTGCCGACACGCAGGAGGTGCGTGGCGCCGAGCCGCACGAGCTCCTCGGCGACGATGCTGGCGCTGGGGCAGCCCATGCCGGTCGTCTGGACGCTGACGCGCACGCCCCTGTAGGTACCGGTGAAGCCGAGCAGCCCGCGGTGTTCGGTGTAGAGCACGGGGTCGTCGAGGTAGGTCTGCGCGATCCAGCGGGCCCGTCCGGGGTCTCCGGGGAGCAGGACGTAGGGGGCGACGTCGCCGGGCTGGGCGCGGACGTGAATCTGACTCATGGGGGCAGTATACGGTGACCCCCTCTCCACGCCCGCCCACGGGGGCATACATGAGAAACACACGAAGCTCATGAGAGACGCTTTCTGACCGATCCCGACGGGTCGGGTGATGACCGCTTCATCCGACGCCCTGCATAGGTGAATCTCCGATTCCCCCGTATTGGTGGGAACTCTAAGGTCTGCTCACAAACTATACGCGCCCCTTATGCACACCGCTTGCCTGAAGGCGGGACGGTGCCATGCTTCACGAAGCGCACATTCAGCGTCCTTACGGTGTTGGCATGCAACGGGTCCGGCCCGGTGTAAATTTCAAGCCACCTATCAGAAGGAGTTTCACATGCGCAACCGCATCCTCATGACCGCCGCGCTGTCCGGCGCGCTCGGTCTCGGCCTCGCCGGCGCCCAGAACACCACGACCACCACCCAGACCCAGACGACCGCGCCGACGCAGTTCCGCGACGTGCCCGCCGGTCACTGGGCCAAGGACGCCGTGGACCTCATCACCCAGCGCGGCCTCATCCAGGGCTTCCCCGACGGCACCTTCCGCGGCAACGAGAACCTCACCCGATACCAGGCCGCGCTGATCTTCTTCCGCCTCCTGCAGAGCGGCAACTTCGGCAACCTGAACGCGCAGGACCAGACCACCGTCGCGCGCGGCATGCAGGAAGTCGCGGCCGAACTCGCCGCCGTCAGCACCCGCGTCGGCGACCTCGAACGCGCCGCGGCCGACCAGCAGGCCCGCCT
>NZ_KI912635.1:14553-15437 GCF_000519345.1 Deinococcus pimensis DSM 21231 | reverse complement strand
GCATCGCCGCGCTCGAAGCCCGCGCCCAGACGAACACCACCGCCCCCGCGACCGGCACGACCGGCACCAGCGTGGTCCCCGGCCAGGGCAGCACCGTCGTCGTGACGGGCAGCGGCGCCACCCCCGTCGACACCGGTACGGGCCCCCGCACCTACCTCGGCATCAGCGCGAACTACGCCTTCGGCAACACCTTCTCCACCAGCGCCCTGCGCTACACCGCCACGCTCGGCACGACCCGTCTGCTCGGCGGTCTCGGCGGGCGCGTGAACTTCGAGTACCAGCCCTCCACCGCGGCCTTCGGCGGTGACGTGAACCTCACGTACAACCTCGGCGAGGGCACGCTGGCGCCCTACCTCGGGCTCGGCGCGGGCGTCACGTACTCCAGCAACAACCCCGCGTTCACGACCAGCGGCGACTACCTCGACTACTACGCCAACGGCATCGTCGGCGTGGACTACCGCTTCACGGACAGCATCGGCCTGTTCGCCGAGGCCAACCCCCGCTACTACTTCAGCAACAACGGCAGCGGCACCGGGCTCGCGGCGAGCGCCTCGGGCGGCTTCGGCATCGGCGTCCGCGCCGGCCTGAAGTTCTCCTTCTAAACCACGACGTACGGAGGAGGCGCCCCGAGGGGCGCCTCCTTCCTCTTGCAGTGGGCGGGTCAGGTTGGCGTGGACGCCTGCGCCACCCGTCCGTCCACGATGTGCACCGTGCGGTCGGCGCGCTCGGCGAGTTCCTCGTCGTGCGTGACGAGCAGCACGCCCGTTCCCGAGGTGTGCGCGAGGTCGAACATGAGGTCCGCGACCGCGCGGGCGTTGGCGCGGTCCAGACTGCCGGTCGGCTCGTCGGCGAGCAGGACCGCCGGGCCCGGCAGCAGGGCCCGC